>NZ_JBHTBJ010000041.1:0-59682 GCF_042664765.1 Paractinoplanes rhizophilus
CGCCGCTACGACCGCAAGGCTTCTCACTTCATCGGATTCCTGCGCCTGGCCTGCGCTCTGATCTGCTACCGCCGAGCCGTCCGCCTCAACCTCCTGACCAGCAACAACCCCTAATGGGATGCGGTCTTAGTGAACCGTGGCGCGTGGCAGACCTGCTCACGACCCTGGGCGGCTACGACGTCACACTCGTCGAAGTCCGCTGCGCGCCGGAGGAACTCGACCGGCGCGAGCGCGTTCGCGCCGACCGGACTATCGGGCTCGCTCGTTCCCAAACGTCGGTTTACCGGATCGGAGAGTTCGACATCGTCGTGGACACCACCAGAAGCACCGCCGATGAGTGCGCGACGGCGATCATCCAAGCGTTCGGCGTGCTGCCGTTGGTGAAAGCATTCGACCGGCTCCGCGCTCGCCGCGATTCCTGAACGTGCAGTGCCATTCCTGGAGCAAGATCGAGCGCACTCTCACGCCGCGATAATGCGCGAGCCACGCCTGGGGGCCTGCGCTGGGCTGAGCTGAGCCGATCAAGACGACAGGGGCGGCGACGACCACACCGACATCATCGTGCGAGCCGCGCTGGATCCGCGGCTTGGCCAGGCCGAGATGGCAGGGCATCCCGGCGGATCCTCACTCGGGCGTCACAATGCGGCAGCCCCGGTCGTCCTTCGGAAATGACACTCGCATTCACCCGCCGCGGATCCGGGGCGCCGCTGGTGCTACTACACGGCATCGGGTCCGCTCGCCAAGCGTGGGACCCTGTCCTCGACCGACTCGCCGAGCGATTCGACGTGATCGCCGTCGACCTGCCCGGTCACGGCGAATCCCCGCTGCTGCCCTCGGACGTCGAACCACGGCCGGACGCCATCGCGGCCGCCGTAGCCGCTTTCCTCGACTCCCAGGGCGTGACGACACCGCACGTGGCCGGCAACTCGCTGGGCGGCTGGGTCGCCCTCGAACTCGCCGCCATCCGCCCGGTCCGGTCGCTGACGCTGCTGTCTCCGGCCGGCCTGTGGCACAACGGAACCCCGCTGTACAACCGGATCAGCCTGCGCACCACCCGGTGGCTCGCCAAGCACCTGACCGCACCGGCGTGCCGCCTCGTCCGCTACCGCGCCGGGCGCGTCCTCATTCTCGGCCAAACCCACGGCCGGCCGTCCCGGATTTCCGCAACGTACGCCCGCAACGCCGTCCTGGCGATGGCCAACGCCCCCGGTTTCGACGCGACCATGAAGGCCACCGAACCGAGCCGCTACCGCGCCGGGCCATCCATCGACGCCCCGGTCACCGTCTCCTTCGGATCGCGTGACCGCCTCCTGCTGCCCCGCCAATCCCGCCACCTGGAACAGCTGCCAGAGGGAACCCACCTCGAAGAACTGCCCGAAGGCGGACACGTCCCGATGGCCGACAAGCCCGACGCCGTCACCAGACTCATCATCGCCACCACCGAACGGGCGGCCCACGCTTGACGGCCGACGCCGTCACGGACGATCGAGCCGGCTCGGCATCCGGATCTCCGCGTGTAGCGCGCCCGGCAGGTGGTGGAAGCGGGTGCGTCCGCGGTATATGGGTTGCCGTCCCAAACGCCGGCGCTGGCCTTGCGCGCAGTCAGCGACAAGCGCGTGGTCCCACGCCGCCGACAGCGCGCGAATCTCATCCTCTGAGCCCAGCGTGCGATCGTATCGACTTGGTCACGCAGCTTGGCGCCGGCTCGCAAGACGATAATCGTGCCGGCACGCGAACATCTTGCCTCTACGGATAGATAATCATTGCTGGCCTGGCAAGAACAAGACTTTATCTTGGTGCTGGCCAGGGTCACGCTTTTTCCATGCATTGGGACCCCTTCACGACCCTGCAACGCACCCTCTGGATCGGCGGCGGCCAATGGGCTGGCAAGTCCACCGTGGCTGGGATTCTCGCCGCGAAGTACGGCCTCATCCATTACCACTACGACTACCACGACGCCCGAGGCCATCTGGACCGCCGGATAGCTCGGCAAGTTCGCTCCGGCGAAAGGCCCACCGAGCCCGACCCCGAGGATATGTGGGTCCGTTCCACTGTCGAGCAGGCCGTCGACCAGGCCCTCCACGATTTCGTCGAGCGCTTCGAGTACGTCCAGGACGACCTGCGCGCCCTCACGTCGCCGCACCCGGTCATCGCCGAGGGGTGGGGACTGCGCCCGGAACTCGTCGCGCCGCTGCTGTCCTCGACGCGACGCATGGTCGTCATGGTGCCCACCGAGGACTTCCGTCAGTACCAGCTCCGGGAACTACCGCGCGCCGGCGCCCTCCGGCAGAACGTCAGCGACCCGCACGTGGCGCAGCAAAACCGGATCACTCGCGACCGACTCATCTCCGAAGACGCCGTCCGTAACGCCAAGCGCCTGAATATTCGCGTCATCGAGGTGGACGGATCCCGCGACGCTCAAGCCGTCGCAGACGTAGTTGCCGAACACTTCCGCGAGTTCCTGCCGTCGGCATCGAGACCAATCACTGTTCTGCCGTAGTGTGGGTGCGCTCTCCCGGTTGGCTCTACCGCGCGTACTCGGCGTGCAGTTCGGCGTACCGCCGGCGCCGATTCGGGTATGGCGTGTTCTGCCGATGCCAATCTCGGCAGAGCAGTGGGTCTGCGGTGTGCGGACGGTTGAAGCCGCCCTGCTGAAGGCAGCGGCCTCCGGACTCGGCCCGAGCTTCGGCTTCCAGGTCAATCAGGGCGGCGCCAGCCTGTGCATGAAACCGCAGCCGAGGGCGACGACGCCGTGACAAGGCTGGGAGAACGTTGATGCTCGACGAGATGCGCGTCCTGCGTGCCGCGATCCAGAACTACCGGGCGGCCGTTACGGCCGCCGGCGTGCCCTGGCCGGAGGCAGGCGCCACGCAGGACGCGCAACCTCCCGACCTCGACCTGATCCACCGCGTGTTCGACGTCGACCATCTCCCCGAACAGCTGAGCTGGTTCCGGTTCGAGGGATGGGATCCCCGCTGGCCGTGCCCGGTGGACGGCGAGCTCGAGCCGTGGCCGACCGACGCCCGCACCACGCGGGAGTCGCTGAGCGTGCTGTGCTTCGCCATCGCCACGCCGTTCCCCTGGCGACGCCAGATCCCCCTGTTCCGCTTCGACCCGTACGTGTTCACGTTCGTCCTCGACGGCGATCACGAGGGCGAGATCTGGCGATACCTGATCAGCCCGGACCTGTACGACCCGGTGCGCGCCGCCCCAGCCTGGCCGCCCTCCTCGATGCGTGGACCGGCGGCATCGCCGCCGGCGTGGTCTACCGCCGGGAGAGCGACGACTGGCTCATGGTCGGCGAGCCCACCGAAACCGCCCGCCCGTTCGACGTGCTCCGGGAGCAAGCGCCCGATCTCGACGTCCTAGCATTCCCGATCGACATTCCCGCCGCGACGATGCGGGAGCGCCAAAGCAAATGCGGTGTCGACCTGGACTGTGTCGATCGAGGCCCCGAATGCCAGGCGGAGCAGCAGAACGCCGTCGACGCCGTCTGCGCCGCCCTTGGCGTGGAGAAAGACGTCAGCCGCCGGAGGAAGCCGTCGTGACGCTGGAGGGCCAGTCCAGCACGGTCAACTCCGGCCACTGCTCCCGCCATCGTGCTGTCTTGCTCTCATAGACCGACCGCGGCGCGAGCACCGGATTCGGCCGAACGACAAGGCCGAACACGTCCGACAGCCCATGCGGCGCATAGACGCGCCACCGGCCATCAGTTTCTAGTCGTAATCCCAAGCAGCACGTCGTCGCGGCGAAGTTGTCGATCGCCGCCTCGGTGCAGTCGTACGGCGGACACGCCACCCCGAACTTGTCCTCGTACCAGAGGTGCACCCGGGCCTCGTTGCGGATCTCCACCTCCACGGGAAGCCCACCGAAGACCTCTCGACCAGCCGCGATAACGGCATCCTCCGCCTCCCACGACAGATCACTGCCATCGAAGTAGAAGACGTCGTAGTCCCTGATGCCATTAGTCGGCGGCCTACCCGTCACCACATTCCACACGGTCTGGAACAAGCACCCGGCAGTCACATACCAGCCGGGAAGGTCCAACGTCGCGACCCGGGTCAGCACCTCCATCAACGCATCATTACGCGACAAAACCGCACGAAACGCTGCGAGTTGCTCATCCAGCGGAAGTCGGCTGATCACCAGGCCTGCCTACCACAGTCGGCCTCCACGGGCTGGACCTCAGCGCACGCGGAATCTGTCCGAGTCCGCGCCACGATTGCGGCGGCGACCATGTGGAGCAGGCCGACGGCGATGCAGATCAGCGTGAGCGTTATATGAAGCGATCCGGGCGACCCGGCGGTGGAGAGTCCACCCGGCTGGCACCTTTGGGTGACGTTCGCGGTGGTGGAGGTGCCTACGGTCGGGGGATCGAAGTGTCGATCCGGGCGATCTAGGAGGCATGGTGTCCGCTCGCGATGTTGTGGAACGGTATGTCAAGGCGCTGCAGGACGGTGATCTGGAGGCGCTGCGTGCCAGCTTTGCGCCGGACGCCACCTGGTGGTTGCGGGGCGACCTTCCGGTGTCCGGCACCTACACCGGCGCCACCGAGATTCTGGATGGGTTTCTCGCCGCCATGGTGGCCCGGCTCGACCCGGCGGTGCCGGTGACGCAGACGCTCAATCACATCGTCGCCGACGAGAACATGGCCGTCGCCGAATGGACCAGCCACGCCCGCTCCGTCGCCGGGGAACCGTACGACAACGACTACGCCGTCGTCTTCGAGGTTCGCGATGACCGGATCACCGCCGTCCGTGAATACTTCGACACCGCCTACGCCGGGCGGGTGCTGTTCCCGGAGGTGACGTCATGACTTGCGCTCGCAAGCACGTGCTGGTCACCGGCGCGTCCTCCGGGATCGGCCGGGCCGCCGCGCTGCGCCTGGCCGCGGCCGGACGACACGTGTACGCCGGGGTCCGCAGCGACGGGGACGCGGCCGACCTGGCCGGCGCCGCCGGGAACGGCCTGGTCACTCCCGTACCGCTGGATGTCACGAACCCGGACCAGATCGGCGCGGCGACCGCCGCGATCGCCGGGCACGTCGCCGACAACGGCCTGGACGGCCTGGTCAACAACGCCGGGGTGGGGTTGGCCGCGCCGCTCGAACTGCTCCCGCCGGACACGTTCCGCCGGCACCTGGAGATCAATGTGATCGGCCAGTTGCTGGTCACCCAGGCGGTCCTGCCGCTGCTGCGCCAGGCACGCGGCCGGATCGTCATGGTCGGCTCGATCGGCGTCCGGTTCGCACCTCCGTTCGCCGGGCCGCTGGACGCGTCGAAGGCGGCCCTGACGGCCATGGGCGACGCGCTGCGGCAGGAACTGGCGCCGTGGGGGATCCGGGTCGTTCTGGTCGAGCCGGCGAGCGTGAACAGCGCCGCGGCGGACAAGGTCGCGCGCCAGGCCGCCGACGCCCTGGCCCAATGGCCGGCGGCTGGTCGTGCCCTGTACCAGGACTCGTTCGAGCGGATGCTGGCCGTGATGCGGCGGCGGGAGGCGGCGGGCAGCTCGCCCGACGTCGTCGCGGCCACGATCGACCGGGCGCTGTTCGCCGCACGTCCGAAAGGCAGTTATCTCACCGGCCGGTTCGCGCGCCGGATGGCCCTCATCAGCCGGCTGCCCACCCCGGCGCTGGATGCGGTGCGGCGGGCGATCTTCCGGCTGCCCGCCCCGGGCTCGCTGACCTGACCGTCGCGAGATCCACGCTAAGGTGATCCGAGCGATGAGCGACACACACCCATCGCTTGGGGGCCGCAGATGTGAAGCCGCACCAGGCGCGTCCGGCATCGGCCGAGCGGGATCAGTTGCTGGCCACCAAACTCGTCGTGCCCGGACTGCGGGCCGGCTCGGTGCCGCGGCCGTGGCTCACGACGCGGCTGGAGGAAGCGCTCGCGCAGGGGACCGTCCTGGTCTCCGCTCCGGCCGGCGCCGGCAAGACCTCGCTGCTGGCCCACTGGGCTCGCGGCACCGGCCGATCGGTCGCGTGGCTGTCGCTCGACGAGGGCGACAGCGACCCGATCCGCTTCTGGCGGCACGCGGCCGGAGCGCTCGGTCTCTCCGGGCGAGCTGAGCTGCTCCTCCCCCCGCCGCTGCCGCCCTCGTGCGAGCCGCTGGTCACCGCGCTGATCAACGAGCTGGCGTCCGAACCGGCCGGCCACCGCGTGCTGGTCCTCGACGACTACCACCTCGTCGACTCACCGGTCGTCCACGAATCGCTGACCGTCCTCGCCGAACGCCGCCCGCCCGGGCTGAACCTGGTGCTGGCCGGCCGCTCCGATCCCCCGCTGGCCCTCGCGCGGCTGCGGGCCCGCGGGCAACTGGCCGAACTGCGCTTCGCCGAGCTGCGCCTGACGGCTGCCGAAACCGCGGCGATCGTACGCCAGGCCACCGGCGCGCCCGTGTCCATGAAGACGGCGGCCGACCTGACCGCGCGCACCGAGGGATGGGCGGCGGGGGTGCAACTGGCCGCCCTGTCCATGCGCGGCCGGACCGACCCCGCCGCCTTCGTCGCCGGGCTCACCGGCAGCCACCGCCACATCCTCGACTTCCTCGCCGAGGAGGTCCTCGACGCGCAGGATCGGCCGACGCGGGAATTCCTGCTGCACAGCTCGATCCTGGACCACCTGACCGGCCCGCTGTGCGACGTCGTCCTCGGCCGCCGCGACAGCCAGGCGATGCTCGAGCACGCGGAACGGGACGGATTGTTCCTGATCCCGCTCGACGACGTGCGTGGCCGCTGGCGCTACCACCACCTCTTCGCCGACGTGCTGCGGGCCCGCCTGCGCGCCGAGGACCCGGACGGCGCTCGCGACCTGCACCGCCGGGCCGCCGTCTGGTACGAGGACCGGTCGCTGCCCGACCAGGCCGTCCGCCACCGGATCGCGGGTGACGACCTGCCGTCCGCGGCGCGGCTGATCGAGTCGTACTACGACGAGACCTACACCCGGCACGGCGAAGGGGCGACCCTGCACCGCTGGCTCGCCGCGTTGCCCGAGGACCTCCTGTCCACTCGGCCCCGGCTGCTGCTGGCGCGGGCGATGCTGCTCACCGACAACCGCGTGGCCGACGCGCTGCGCCTGCTGGATCGGGCCGAACAGGCCGCGGCCGAGCCGGAGTTCGCGCCCACGGTCGGCCGGGACGCCAGCCTGCTGGCCAACTTCCCGGCCGCCGTGGCGGTGCACCGGGGACGGCTGGCGACCCTCCGCGGCGACGCCGACGGCGCGGCCGAGCAGGCGGCAATCGCCCTCGCCGCGATCGGCCCGGACGAGCTCCCGCAGCGGTTGGTCGCCGAGCAGGTCATCGCGGTCGCCGACTGGTTGCGGGGCCGGCTCGCCGCCGCCGAGGAACGGCTCACCGCGACGCTCGCCAACCTGGACGGCGCCGGGCAGGCGATGTGGACCGCGCGGGGCGGCTACCGCCTGGCCCAGATCCAGTGCGGACGCGGTGACCTCGACGCGTCCGCCCGTACGTGTCGCCAGATGCTCTCGTCACCGGCGGCCGGCGCCGGATACGCCGGGCTGGCCTGGTGCGAGTACCAGCGCGACCATCTCGACGCGGCGCTGCGGCACACCACCACCGCGATCCCGCTGTGCCGCCAGTTGCAGTACACCCAGCCGCTGGCCGGAGCGCTGGCCACGCAGGCGTGGATCCACCTCGCGCGCGGCGACCGCGCCGCGGCCAAGGCCGCCATCGACGAGGCGGCCGAGGCGTCACCGGGCGCGGCAGTGATCGACTTGCTGAACCCGATACCGGCTCAGCGCGCCCGGTTGCTGCTGGCCCTCGGCGACGTCGACGCGGCCGAGCGCTGGACGCGTACGGCCGGGCTCCGCCCCGACCATGATCCGTCGTACGCGCGCGAGCCGGCCCACCTGGTCCTCGCCCGCGTGCTGATCGCGCGACGGCGGCCGCGGCCGGCCCTGGCGCTGCTCGACAAGCTCCACGCGGCCGCGGCGGCGCAGGATCGGATCGGCAGCCTCATCGAGATCGGCGCCCTGCAGGCGCTCGCCGGCCGCGACACGCTGGCCGACGCCGTCGTCCTCGCCGGGCGGCAGGGGCACATCCGGGTGTTCGCGGACGAGGGACCGCCGATGGCGGCGCTCGTGCGCCGGCTCGACCCGGCGACGGCCCCGCCCGACTACCTGGCCGCGCTGCGGCACTCGTCCGCACCCACCCGTGCCGCCGGCCCGGCGGAGGCGTCCGGGCTCGTCGACCCGCTGACCGTCCGGGAGCTGGAGGTGCTGCGCCTGATCGCGACCGGCCGTTCCAACCAGGCCATCGCCCGCGACCTCGTGGTCACCGTCGACACCGTCAAGAAGCACGTCAGCCACGTCCTGGAGAAGCTGGGCGCGGCGAACCGCACCGAGGCGATCGCCCGGGCCCGGGAGCTGCGTCTGCTTCCTATGTAGACGTGCTCCACAAACGCCGGCCGCACCTCGGGGTTCATTCGGCCAGGATGATTCCTTGTCGCGGCCGGTCCCGGACACTGATGGCTCGCGGAGATCGTGAGGAGTGTCGATGTTTGAAGGACGCATGCTCCTGGCCGAGCGCAGCAAGTACTGGTGGGTGGAGTTGCTGGCCGGGATCGCCTGGCTCATCGTCGGCTGGCTGGTGCTGCGCGCGAACGTGACCTCACTGGCCACGGTCGGCCTGCTGCTCGGGGTGCTGTTCATCGTGGCCGGCCTCAACGAGGTCTTCGTCGCCACCATGGTGGGCGGCGGCTGGAAGGTCCTGCACTGGGTGATCGCGGTGATCCTCCTGCTCGGTGGCCTGTGGGCGCTCATCCGCCCGGTCAACACGTTCTTCGCCCTGGTCTCGGTGCTGGGGCTGGTGCTGCTGCTGGAGGGCGCGTTCGAGATCGTCCGGGGTGTCGCCTCGCGGGCGGAGAATCCGTACTGGTGGCTGGGTCTGGTGTCCGGCGTGCTGCTGATCTTGCTGGGTCTGTGGGTGTCCGGCTCGGACCGGATCTTCAACCTCCAGGCGCGCGCCTTCCTGGTGCTGTTCTGGGTGGGTGTGATGGCGCTGATCCGCGGTGTCACGGCGATTGTCCTGGCCTTCGCGATCCGGCGTGCGGATCGGGCGCTCACGCCGGCCTGAGCGGCACCACCGGCCACCGCCTCGCGCGGTCCACCATGCCGCCATCATCGGCGGCCCCGAGCGCTTCGCGACACCCGTACGGTTCGTTTCCGCGCCGCCTTATGCCGGGGTCAGCAGGCCGAGCCGGTGGGCCTGGGCGGCGGCCTCGGTGCGGGTCGAGGCGTTCAGCTTGGCCAGGATGTTCGAGACGTGCACGCTGGCGGTCTTGGGGCTGATGTACAGCGCCGCCGCGATCTGCCCGTTCGAGCGGCCCTCGGCGACGAGGCCGAGCACTTCGAGCTCCCGGTCGGTGAGCCGGATCCGCAGGCTGGGCCGGTCGGCCGCGGCGCCGGCGCTCGCCGGGGCGATCCGCAGGCGGGCGCGCCGGGCCAGGATGCGGATGTCGTCGGCGGTCGCCGCCGCGAGTTGCTCGGCCAGCACGATGCACTCGGTTGCGGTCGCGCTGGTGCGTTCCGTGCCGATCGCCGGGTCCGCGGCCTGCGCCTCAGCGAGCCGGAACAGGCAGTAGCACAGCGGGTACGCCTCGTCGGCCGCGCGGATCGCCCCGACCGCGAGTTGCCAGGCGCGCACCTCGTCGCGACCGTCCAGGCGGGCCATCTCGGCCTCCACCATCGCCCGATAGCCGTGCGCGGACGGGGTGACCGTCGGCAGGGCGCGCGTGCGGGCGTACAGGCGGTCGCGCTCGGGTGCGGTCGGCGCCCCGGCCGGCCGCGTGGTGGCGATGTCGGCCTCGATCCGCATCCCGAGCCACATCAGCGGCCAGAGGTACCGGGCGAACGCGCCGTCGAGCGGTCCGTCCAGATCCGGCAGCCACCGCCGGGCCTCGGCCAGGTGACCGCGACCGCGCGCCAGCTCTGCCTCGACGTAGCGCATCGGCGTGACGAACTGGAGCTCGGCGCCGTCACCGAAAAACCGGCGTGCCTCCCGCACGTCCCGTTCGGCCTCGTCGGCGTGGCCCTGCCACACGTTCAACTCGGCGCGGATCAGCAGCAGCGTGCTGGCGAACGTGCCGGTCGGCTCGTCGGTCAGCGACTCGGTGATGAGATCGAGCGCCTCGCGCCAGCGTCCCTGCCGCAGCAGCGGCTCGGCGAGGTTGCCGCTGATCATCGCGCCCCACGAGCGGGCGAACCCGATCCGGCCGGCCAGCGCCATCCCGGCCCGGCCGACCTCCGCCGCCTCGGCGAACCGGCCGAGCATCGTCAGGACGTCGGAGAGGTTGGTGTATCCGCGTGCCGCCACGCCGTGCAACCCGTGCCGTTCGGCCAGTCTCAGGCCCTCCCGCAGCGGGGTCAGCTCGTCGTCGCCCTCGCCCAGGTACGCCAGCACGCTGCCGAGCGTGATGAGGGCGTCGGCTCGCTGGGCCACGCGACCGGTCTCGGCGGCGACGGTGGCCGCTTCCCGGGCCGTGGTCGCGGCGCCCGTCATGTCGTCGGCCCGCATCAGCGAGTTGGCCAGCGACGCCAGCACCACGGCCCGGATCGGCTCGGCCGTGCCGTGCGGCAGCAACTCCAGCGCGTCCCGCAGCTGCCGGGCCGCCTCCCGGTCCCGGCCGAGCGCGCGCAGCATGATCGCGCGGCGCTCCACCAGCTCGGCCCGCCGGACCGGGTCGAGGCCGGCATCGGGCTCCGCGAGCACCTGGTCGACGATGGACAGGCCGCGGTTGGGGTTCCCGGCGCCGAAGGCCGCTTCCGCGGCCATGATGTGCAGCGCGACCCAGTCCACGCCGGCGGAGCCGGCCGCCTCCGGCACGCGTGGCCAGATCCGCAGCGCCCGCTCCAGGTGCCGGAACGCCTCGGCGGGCGCGAACGCGGCGGACGCTTGCCGTCCCGCCTGCACCGAGGCCGTCAGCGCACGGGGCAGGTCGAGCGCGGCATACCAATGGTGGGCCAGCGTCGCCGCGACGTTGCCGTCCTCACCCAGCAGCGTCGGGTCGGCGGCGAGGGCGGCGCCGTACGCGGCGTGCAGCCGGACCCGTTCGCCGGGCAGCATGTCGTCGTAGAGCGCGTCGCGGGTCAGCGCGTGCCGGAACGCGTAGCCGTGGCCCGCGTCGTCGACCACCAGCAGGTAGTGTTCGACCGCTTCGCGCAGCGCGGGGTACAACTCCGCCTCGGAGACCCCGGCGACGACCTCGAGCAGGCGCTCCCCCACCCGCGGACCGGCCGCGGCGGCGGTGCGCAGGATCCGCTGGGCGGCCTCCGACACCGTCTCGGTGCGGGCGAGCAGCACATCGCGCAGCGACGGCGGCAGCGCCCGCGAGTCCGCGCCGCTGTCCGCCGCGGCCAGGATTTCCTCGACCAGGAACGCGTTGCCCTGCGAGCGTTCGAAAACCACATCCATGAAGTCGGCGCTGGGCGTCGTCTCGCGGATCGCGCGCAGCTGTTCGCCGACCTCGGCCCGGGTGAACCGGCGCAGTTCCAGGCGCTCCACGTGACGCACCCGCTCCCACGCGGTGACCAGCGGGCGCAGCGGATGCCGCCGGTGCATCTCGTCCGACCGGTAGGTGAGCAGCAGCATCACGCTCAGCTCGCGCAGGGTCTGCACCAGGAACGCCACCAGGTCCAGCGTCGACTGATCGGCCCAGTGCAGGTCCTCGACGACGATGAGCAGGGGCCGGGTCGCCGCCAGGCGGGTGATCAGGCCGAGCACGTGTTCCAGCAGCTGGGTCGGCGATCCCTCCGGCGAATCGCCCGCGCCGGCGCCCGGATCGAGCTCGGGCAGCAGCCGGGTCAGCGGCAGGCGGGCCGCGCCGAGGCACTGGTCGAGTTCCTCGGGCGTGCTGGACCGGGCGACGGCGCGCAGCATGTCCATCAGCGGCGCCAGCGGCAGCCCCTCGCCGCCCAGCTCGACGCATCCACCGGCGAGCACCCGCACCGCCGAGGCCCGCGCGATGCCGGCCAGCTCGTGGGTCAGGCGGCTTTTGCCCACCCCCGCCTCGCCGGCCACGAGCGCGACCTGCGGTTCGCCGGCAACGGCCCGATCCAGCAGCGCACGCAGCCGGCTCAGTTCCGCGCGGCGGCCGACGAACACCGGACTGACCAGCTCACGGCTCACCCGGGAAACGGTACGAGGCAGACACCCGATTGACCATCCGGCCGTCGGTCACATCCGCCGGTTCGCCGCGATCAAAACCCCGCCGGCGACGGTCGCCGAGATGCTTGCGCACGCGTATCCAAAAAGGACATTCGGCGTACGGGGTCCTAAGGCACCTGCCCTAGGCGCAGCAGGTCACCGGCCACCTCCCGGCGCGGGCCCCGGGCCACGCCCTCGGCCCTCTCCCGGCCCGCGCCACGGCCGTCCGTGCGCCGCGGCGGCTTCCGGGCGGCCGGGCCGCGGTCGGCAACCCGACATTCCCCTGAGGTATCGGCCGGCGGCGATACGGCATCCGCCCGAGGCGTTCCACCCGCCCCCGCCCCTAGCGTCGGGCCGGTCAGCCAAACCTCCAGGCACTGACCGTTCCCTTCCGGAAAGCAGGCGCATGATGACCACCATCCAGGGCGACGTCGCCACCATCGGCTCCGCCACCGACGAGCTCGCCGCGCTGCGGGACTGGCTGTCCGCGCACACCTCGGACGGCACGCTCCCGCTCACCGACGATGTGCTCGGTTTCCCGCTGCTGCAACCGCTGTTCCACGATCCGGCCCTGCCGATCGGCAACCCCCGCATCGACCTCACCCGGCCGGACGCGATCGGCATCGCCGGCACGGTGGAGCTGCTCGGCGCGTCCGGGGTCACGGTCGAGATCTCCGTGGGCGGCAGCAACGCCTCCGGCCTCACGGCCGGTCTGACCTTGGCCGCCGACGACGCCGACCCGGTGCGGTTGTCCGGCATCCTGGCCGGCGTGGCAGGCGCCGGAACCACGCTGCCGCCGGAGGTTCCCGATCTCGGCTTCACCGGTCTGGGCTTCACGGTGGCGCCCCGGTCCGGCGCCTTCACCGCCGACGCCATCTGCCTGGTCCCCTTCACCCTGCCGTTCGGCGGCGACGGGCTACCGGTCGGCAGCGCCGGGCTGCACCTGGAGCGCGCCGCCGACGCCGGAGCCGTGGGGGTTCGCCTCGACCTGGCCTCGGCCGGCGCCGTGACCGTCACGGACGGCTTCCGCGTCACGTCGTTCGCGCTGGCCTTCCACCACGACGACGGGTGGGGGCTGACCGGCGCCCTGAGCACCGAGCTGCTGGGCGAGGCCGTCGAGCTGACGGCGAGCCTGGCGGAGACCGCGAGCCGGCGCGAGTTCCGCTTCGCCGCGACCGCTGTCGCGGCCGCCCCGGTGGATCTGGCCGGCGCCGGCGCCCTCGGCCTCGGCTCGCTGTCCGTGACGGTCGCCCGCGGCCTGGGCACCGCGCCGGCGGCCGCCCCGGAGCCCGGCGAGGTCCGGCTGGACCCGCGGACCGCGTACAGCTGGGGCGTCTCGGCCGCCGGGCACCTGGACCTGCTCGACCAGGCGATCGTCCTGGACGGCGCCCTCACCGTGACCGGCGAGCCCGGCTCGCTCCGCCTGGTGTTCCGCCCCGGTGCCGGCGGCGAAGGCGCCGAGGTCGCGGTCCCGCTGCCCGGCGCCGAGTCGGTGGTGACCCACCTCGGCCTGGACGGCCTCGGCATCTCGCGTGCCACCGTCGGCGGAACCAGCACGTGGACCGTGTCCGCCGAGGCCGCCGTCTGGTTCGACGGGCTGCCGTGCGGCCTGGGCAGCGTGCTGCCGGGCAGCCGGGACACCGAGCTCACCGGCACCTTCGAGCTGACCACCGGAGCCGAGGCCGGCGTGGTGTTCAGCGTCGGCCCGGTGCTGCCGATGCAGCCGTTCCACCTGCCGGACCTGCGGATCCCGGAGGTGTTCACCCTCGACCTGAGCCAGGCCCGGTCGGCGATCGAGGTGGGCCGGCTGGAGATCCGCTGGGCGCGGGGCGGCGGCCTGGACGTCTCCGCGGACCTCGGCATCGGCATCCCGGCCGAGCTGAACCAGATCTTCGGCGCCGGGCACGACGTGCTCGTCGGCTACGACGAGGCCGACCCGGACACCCTGCAGCGGCTGGCCCTGACGGCGAGCGCGACCGGCGGCGGCAGCGGCGGCCCGGCGCTGGCCCTGCACCCGCTGACCTCGCCGTTCGCGGGCCTCACCCTGGAGCCGGCCGACCCGGGCGGCGACGAGCGCCAGGCCACCGTCGTGGTCCCCGAGGTCGGCACCTTCTCCCTCGTGGTGCCGTCGATCGGCGTCTCCGGGGACACCTTCTCGGCGCGGGCCGCCGTCCGCCGCCAGGGACCGCTGACCCTGCCGCTGTCCCCGGTGAAGTGGGTGCTCAAGGCGCTGAACCTGGAGCGGGTGACCCCCTTCCTGCCCGACCGCCTCCCGCTGGACGACGTGCGCCTCTACGACGCGGTCACGGGCCTGGACGCCGACGGGCTGGCCGGGATGATCCGCACCGCGCTCGGCAATGTCCCCGGGCTCCCGCTGCCGGACCAGACCGCGCTGCGGGAGGCGCTGCAGACCATCGCGGCCGCGGCCGAGCGGCTGCCGGACCGGCTCAAGCCGTATCTGGACTGCCACGTGCCGGAGGCGCTCAGCGTTGACCTCAAGGTCTCGGCCGCGGGCGCCCTGCTCGGCGGGGTCAGCGTCACCGGGCCCGGCGACGCCCCGGGCACCCGGGCGAACGCCACCCCGCTGCGGTTCCTGCTGCCCGGGCTGTCGGCGACCGGTCCGCTGCTGACCGGGATCGAGCTCTGGAATTTGCAAGTGGGCGAGATCCTCGGCGGCGCCGCCCTGCTCGTCCGGGCCGACCTCAACGTCGACCAGTTCGACCTCCTGCCGCTGGCCACGCTGCTGGCCCTGCCCGAGTCGGCCCCCGGGCCGGCCGACCCGCGGTCGCTGACCCGTCGCCTGGTCGCCGACCAGCTCACCCTGCTCGTGGTCCCGGAGGCGCTGGTGGCGGCGCCGGTCTTCTGCACCGACCTCGGCGTGGAGTACCGCGGGGTCGAGGGGGCGGACGTCGGCGCCCACCTCAGCTTCCCCGCGCCCGCCCTGGACGTCGCCGCGGCGCTGGCGCTCTACCGGCAGTTCGCGGACTTCCTCACCAGCCCCACGGCGCTGCTCGACGAGAGCCAGATCGCCGCGCCGGGCCTGGACCTGAAGCTCACCGCGGGCCCCGCGTACCTGCGACTGCCCGACTACCTCGGCGGGCAGACCTACGGCTCACGCACCGCGACCAGCTCCGTGAGCGCCGGGAGCAACCTGGCCCACCTGCTGAACGGCCTGAAGACGCTGCGCCTGGACGAACTGCTCCAGGCCCTGCCGGAGGCCCTGCTGCACGGCGCCGCCACCGGCCGGCCGGTAGTCCTCGGCCCGCTGTCGTTCTCGGCCGGCTACGACGTCGCGACCCCGCCCGGCCCCCGGCCGGGCGAGGTGGCGCGGCGCGGCATCGAGGTGGCCCTGCACGGGTCGGCGGAGCTGCCCGGACTCGCCGGCATCGCGTCGCGCCTGGCGGTCCGCAGCACCACCGGGACCGACCTCGGGATGGCCTTCGCCGTGGACGCCACCCTGGCCGGCGGCGCCGTGGCGCTCGAGCTCGGCGGCAGCGTGATCAGCCCGGCGCCCGGCACACCACCCGGCGGCGGCGTCCTGCAGTTCACCGACCCGGCCGCCCGGCTCAGCACACCCGGGCCCGCCTGGACCCCGAACTCGTTCAGCGTGGAGTGGTGGATGTACCCGACCGGGCTGGCGGACTACAACCAGTTCATCTCGGGCGACGACGTGTGGGGCGCGTTCGTCTTCCACAGCACCGCCTCCGGCGCGGTGTACTGCGGCACCGACGTGGCGACCCGGTTCACCCCCGCCGACCTGCCCGCCGGCACCGTGCAGCTGAACACCTGGCAGCACTTCGCGTTCACGTACCACGACGGCGTCGCCATCCTGTTCCGGAACGGCATCCAGCTCGCCTTGAAGACCGGGATGTCCAAACCCGCCCCGTGGCGGGGGATGCGGCTCGGCATCCCGGTGCCGGGCAGCCAGGTGCGGGGCCGGATCGCCGAACTGCGGGTGTGGGACTACCTGCGCCCGATCCAGGAGGTGCAGGCGTCGCTCCGGCAGCGGCTGACCGGCAGCGAGCCGGGCCTGGCGGGGTACTGGCCGCTGGACGAGGGCACCGGGACCGTCGTGCGCGACCTCGGGCCCTCCGGGTTCGACGGCGTCACGACCGCGACGAGCTGGCTGCCGCCCGGCGCCGACGCTCCGCCGCTGGACGCGCCCGCGACCGCCGGCCAGCCGGCCCGGATCTCGGGCACGAGCACCGGGTGGCTGCTGCGCGGACAGCCGGATCAGCAGCAGTTCCTCAGCGGCAGCGTGGACGTCGAGCCCTCCCGGGTGTCGGTGAGCGGCAAGCTCGACCTGTTCGGCGACAACGCCGTCGGCCTCAAGGTCAAGGGCAACGTCGCCGGGGAGATCACCGCCGGCCCGTCCGGCGGGTCACCGTCCGTCCGCCTGGCCGGCAACGGCGAGGTGGACCTGGCCGGGCTCACCCTGGCCGCGGCCGGCGTCGCCGTGACCCCGGAAGCCCTGACCGTCGACGGCTCCTGGCTCGGCCGCTTCGGCGTGCATCTCGAGCTGGACACCACGATGAGTCACCCGCGGCTGCGCGGCCGAGCCACCGGCGCCCTGATGGTCGACCCGCCCTTCGGGCCCGTCACGGTGCTCTCGACCGGCCGCCCGGTCCCGTCCCTCGTGAAGCTGGCCGACGGCTTCCGCCAGGTGCTGGCGGTCAGCCTCGCCCTGGACGTGATCGCCGACGAGGCGTCCGGGGTGAGCCTGTCCGGGACAGCGAGCTTCACCGTCGGCACCCGGACGTTCGCGGTGAGCGTGCGCCTGCCGCAGATCCCGGCCACGCTGGACGCCCTCGCCGAGCAGGTGGGCCTGGCCGTCCGCACGGTCGGCGACGGGGTGTTCCAGTCCCTCTACTCGACGGCCGAGGCCTGGCTGGAAGGCCTGGGCCGCAAGGCGTTCGCCTGGGCCGACGGGCAGCTCGACCAGGTCGGGCAGAACCTGGCCTTCTTCTTCGGGAAGGCGCCCGGCGAGGTCGCGGGCCTGCTCAAGACCTCCGGTTACGGGATCGACCAGATCACCGAGTCACTGGGCGGCGTGTTCGGGAGCGACCACACCGGGCTGGTCGTCACCCTCACCTCGGCCGGATACTCCCTCAAGCAAGCCGCCGGCTCGCTGGCCTCGGTGTTCGCCCCGGGCGCGCCGCCGTACGACCGGGCGAAGCTGGCGCTCCAGGCGCTCGCTCACCACTACAGCGCGCTGGACCAGATCAATGTCCTGAATTCGTTCCTCCCGGACGTCGACGACCTGGGCACGGCCATCAAGCTGCTCAGCGACGTCTCGCAGTTCGACCTGAGAACCATCCTCACGGCGGCCGCGAACAGCGCCTACCGCGTGACCTACGACACGGCCGTCATCGCCGCCGGCAAGATCGGCCTGCACCTCTGATCCGTCACTTTCGCCGGGCCGCTCTTTCCTTCCGGGCGACCCGGCGGCGCAGGTCCTGCCCGGTGGCCACCGCCACCAGGACGAGGACCAGGAAGACCGCCACCGTCGTACCGATCACCGCGGGTGCCCCGGGCCAGGACGGCAGCGGCAGGTCGGGCGGGTTGACACCGGCCAGCGGCAGGGCCCAGCCGGTCGCCAGCCAGGCGATCACGGCGGTGCCCAGTCCGACCAGCGCGGCGATCGCGACCAGGATCGGGTACGTCCACCTGGTGGCGGCGGCGAGCCGGCCCCGGCTCAGCCCCTGGCCCCGCAGCGCCGACAAGTCCTCGACCCGGCGTACCCGGTCGACCGCCGCGGCCAGCACCAGCGCGCCCGCGCCGAGCAGCACCGCGAACCCGGCGGCCAGCACGTAGAACCAGAGCGACAGCGCCGGGCCCTGCCGGTCGAGCTGGCGGCCGACCTGGCCGGCGCGGATGTCGCCAGTGATCGTCAGACCCTGCGCGGAGAGCCGGTCGACGATGTCGGCCGGTGCGCCGGGGCCCAGCCAGACCTGGGGTTCCAGGGCCGGGTCGACGTCGGTGGCGAGGCGGTCGACCCACTCCAGGTCGACCAGGGTGGCGTGCCGGCCGAGCCGCGGAATCGCCGGCAGGTCGCCGACCGGCGCGATCGGCAGCGGGCCGCCGCCCGCTCCGGTGATCGAATCGTCGAGCGGCGCCGCACCCGAATAGGCCAACGGGATCGGGTACGGCGTGTCGACGGGGGTGATCCAGGCGCCACCGGTCAGTCCGCCCGGCGCTTCCACGGTGACGAGCAGGCCGGCCGGGTCGGAAGTGATCGTGCCGTGCTGGGTCATCCGCCAGCGGCCCGGCTCGGCGAGCGGATCGCCGGGGCCGGCCGGGCCGAGCGAGTTGACCACCAGCCGGCCGGAGACCGCGGCGGCCCCGGCGGCCTCCACCAGCTCGATGCCGTTGAGCCGGCAGCCCTGCCGGCAGACCGCGACACTCTGCCGGTAGCGCGATCGCCCATCGCTGATCTTGCCGAACTGGACGACGGCGTCGCCGAGACCGCTGGTCGACGAGACGGTCAGGACGAGCCGGAGCTCCGACTTCACGGTGAAGTTGCTGGCGGTCGCCTCGACGGTGAGCTCCGGCCCGGTGAACATCACCGGCGCCGCTGGGGCATCCGGATGCAGCAGGCTCGCCACGCGGGCCGCCGACGGGCCACCGGACGGCCAGTTCGCGACGGCGGCAAGGCGGGTCGAGTCGACCGCCAGGCCGGGCGGTTCGTTGTGACCGGCGTTGGGCATCCGCACGACGGCCATCGCGTATCTGCCGTCGGGGTCGACCTTGCGGACCGCGGTCAGCAGCTGGCTGCGGAAGACCGAACCGCCGATGTCGAGCACCCGGTCCGCGCCGACGCCGAGGCCGGACTGGACCGCCCGGCCGTGCGCGGCCACATCGATCGTGCAGGCGGCGTATCCGGCCACCGCGACCGTGGCGACCAGCAGGGCCAGCAGCCGCTTGGCGCCCGGGCGGCGGGACAGCTGCAAGGCGGCCAGGGCGGCGCCGAGGTGCCCGCGGTCGAGGGCGCGGACGGCGTACCAGGTGACGGCCGGGAGCAGCAAGCGGGCCGCGAGCACCGGGACGGCCAGCATCAGGAACGCGGGCGCCACCAGGCCGACGCCGGTCAGCGTGCCGTCGGAGAGGACCAGCTGCACGGTGGCCACGATCGCGAGGAGCACGATCACCGCCTCGGTCGCCAGGGCCCGATGGTCGCGGCCGGCGACCGGGTTGCGCCGCAGCAGGTTGACGACCGGGCCGACCAGCTGCCGCCGCTGGGCGAGGAGCGCCGCGAGGAGCGCGGCGAGGGCGGCGAGCGGCGCGTACCGCAGGGAATTCCAGCCCTGATCGACGCGTACGCCCGGGAAGCGCGCCGCCGCGACCGCGTTGACCAGCAACTGACCGGCCAGGCACCCGGCGATCGCGCCGGCCACCACCGCGGTGATGTTCTCCCCGACCGCAAGCCACCAGCGCGTCCACCACCGGGAGCCGCGCAGGGCCACCACCGCGAGCTCGGGTTGCCGGCCCTCGGTGCCGTACCCGACGGCCAGGAAGATGCTGAAGCAGGCGAGCAGCACCAACGGCACCGCGAGCACCGGCACCAGCAGCCGGGCGGCGGACCGGCCCGCGTCGATCCGCTCGAGCAGGGCCGGAATCTCCGTACGGATCTGGATCGCCACGCCCAGCTCGGACGGTTCCGAGTTCAACGTGGCCAGCCCGGTCCGCAGCTGATCGAGGTCGTCCGGGTCGAGTGCCCCGGGCCCGGCGGCGCCGTCGATGGCCTTGGCGGTGTCGCCGTGATCCATCAGGTCGAGCGTGCCCGAGGTGGTGAAGACCGGCTCGCCCGGGCCGAGACCGGGCACGGCAGTGAAGTATCCGTGGCCGCCCCAGTACCGATCCCCGGGGGCCGGCACCCGATAGGTCCCGGTGATCACCAGCTTGCGGGGCTTGCCGTCCGGGATGAAGCCGGCGTTGTTCGGGTCATCGCTGTACTTGGCCGCCCGCATGGTGATCGACCGACCGGCCGCCAGGTGGAGACGCTCGGCGGTGGCCACCCCGATGATCACTTCGCCCTCGACGGCCGGGCAGCGGCCGCTGACCATCCGGAGGTGCGAGCAGGCGTCCTGGCGGAACACCAGCCGGTCGGCGTATTGCCGGCCGGGCTCGATGCCGATCGCCGAGAACTCCGCCGAGTAGATGTAGCTGAAGCCGGGCAGATCGATCAGGGCCGACCCGATGTCCTTGAAGTCGATCTGATTGCCGCCGTCACCATCCCGGTCGTTCTGTACGCCGGCGACCACCAGGCTGCGTTCGGCCGTGCTGGCGGTGGCGATCTGCCCGACGGCGATCGCCCGGTCGGCGGCGGTCAGATAGGCCGGCGCGGCGACGGCGGCCGCGACCGCGAAGAGGGCGAGCAGCGTGAGCGTGACCGCCTGCCCGCGACGCGACCAGATCATGGCCAGGACGAGCGAGATCACCGGGCGCCCTCCCGCAGCGGCCGCAGCACGGCCCGCTCCGACAACCAGCCGACCAGGCCGAGCACGACCAGGGCGATCAGTGCGGCCGCGGCGACCGCCAAGCCGCTCAGCGGTCCCGGCGGCGCCAGCACGGCCCACCCGTCGGTGAAGCCGGGCACGGCGGTACGGGCCAGCGGAACGGCGAGCACGGCCGCGGCCAGGCCGCCGACGAGCCCGGCGAGAATCAGACCCGCGGTGCCGGCCCAGCTCGCGACCACCGCGGTCCGGCGCGGCAGGCCCTGCACCCGCAGCGCGGCCATCTCGGCCGTACGCGTGCGCCGGTCGACCGCCCCGGCGACCGCGATGGTCGCGGCCGCGAGCAGCAGCCCGATGGCCCCGGACAGCAGGGCGAAACGGGAACCGGCCGACGGACCCTGCTGCCCCAGCCGAGCCTCGCGCTGCGCGATCGACTCGTCATGCAGAACGGTCAGTCCGTTTCGCTCCAGCGCGCCGATCAGCTCCGGCCCGGCGGTGGGGGTCAGCCACACCTGGAAGGTTCCGGCCACGGCGGAGTCGGCGATGATCCGGCGGGACGCGTCGAGGTCGATCAGCACGCCGTCCGCGCCGAGCACCGGCAGCGCGCGGGGGTTTCCGGCCATCCGCACCGGCGTGATCCCGCCGCCCAGCGAGAGCAGGCCCGGCTCGGCCAGCCGCCATTCGTCGGGCAACGCCCCGCCCAGCACGATCGGCAACGGCAGCGCGTTGTCGACGGCCCAGACCTGATAGTCCGACGAGCCGTTGCCGATCACCTTCTCGTCGATCGCCATCCGCAAGGCTCCCCGCGACGTGTCGATGTCCATCGCGGTCGCGAACGTGCCGCCCCGCCAGCGGTTGATGTCGGCCAGCGTGGCGCCGTCCAGAATGGTCGCCGGCGGATCCTGCTGGGTCAGCCCGCGTACGGTGACCGCGGTCGGGAAATCGGCCGCGCGGATGTGCCCCTCCGGGTCGGGCGGCGCGGTCACCTCCCACCGCACGATGCGGCAGCCGGGCGCGGCCGAGCAGCCGGTCACCGCGCCGGTCAAGGTCTGCTCGCCCGGCCCGAGCACGCCGAACGAGACCCGGACCGGGTTGCCGGTGCCCTCGTGCTGCAGCACCAGCCAGAGCGCGGCCGCCGGGGCGCCGTCGTGCTTGACGCGTACGGTGAGCCGGTCGCCGGTGACGGCCGGGAGCGGCGCCGGACCCGGGTCGTCGGCCATCGCCGCCGAAAGGGCGGAGACCGGCCCGTAATCCGGGCGCCAGCGAGCCACAGCGGCCAGCCGCGAGCTGTCGACCGCCAGGACCGGAGGCAGGCTCGTGGTGTCGACGACCGCCGCCATCGCCTGTTTCCCCTCCGGGTCGGCCCGGCGGACCGCCTGCGCCAAGGCCGTGCGGTCGCTCGCCTGCACGGTCAGCACCCGTTGCGCGCCGAGTTCGGCGACGCTGCGTTCGGCCCGGTGCTCGCGGTCGGCCAGCCATCCGCCGAGCGTGGTGGCGAACATCGCGACCGCGACCACCACGAGCGCGAACAGCCGGTGGGCGCCGGGCCGCCGGGACACCTGCGCCGCGGTCAGGCCGAGCCGCAACCGGCCGGACCGCACCGCCGCGCCCCCGCCCCGATCGGCGATCCACGTCAGCAGCCGGGCCAGCAGCAACGCGACCGCCAAGGCCACCAGGGCCGGCGCGGCGATCGCGAGGCCACTCGTGGCGTCACCGACCCGCGCCTGATAGACCGCCGCGACCGCGAGGACGAGCAGGAGCAGGTCGATCAGGCCGGACTTCCAGTCGCCGCGCCCGGACCGGACCTGGCGCAGCAGGTCGGCGACCGGCCGCCGCTGGGCCAGCGCCTCCAGCACGGCCAGCACCAGCAGGCCGCCGACGAGGACCGCGGCCGCCGCGCCGATCGACAGCAGCAGCGCCGTTCGCCGGTCGGACGCGTTGCCCACCGGGCCCGCCAGCCAGCGCGCCAGGAGAAACCCGAGCGGAACGCCGGCGATCGCCCCGGCCGCCAGCGGGATCAGGTGCTGGCCCCAGGCCAGCCGGAGCATGCTCGACGGGGTGGCGCCCCGCAGCTTCAGCAAGGCGGCGTCCCCATGCCGATCCCGCCCGGTGTACCGGCCGGCCAGGCCGATCGCGAACCAGGCCAGGATCAGCACCTGCACCAGCGCGATGGTGACCGTGGTGCGCACGGTCGAGCGGTCCCGAGCCACCGCGGTGAGCAACTGCTTGCTGAAGTTGACCAGTTCCAGCTTGTCGCGCGAGAGCCGGGCCGCGGCGGTGTCCAGAGTCGCGGCGAGGTCGTAGCCGCCGTCCCCGCGCAGCAGTTCCTCCGGCACCTCGACGTCGTGGGTGACGATGGGACGGGCCAGCTGGTTGAGCCGGAAGGTCTCGATCGGCGTGAACACCGGATCGAGGCCGGTCTGCACGCGGTAGAGGCGATTGCTCCAGTACGGTCCGTCCGGCTCGACCGGCGTGTAGATCGACACCACCCGGAACACGACCGACGGGGTGCCCAGCGAGACCTCTTCGGTCACCTGGTCGCCGGGCCGCAGCCCGAGCCGCTGGGCGGCGACCGCGCTGATCGAGACCTCGCGGGGCCGGGCCGGGCACGGCCCCTGCAACTGGACGTGGCCGCAGAACTCGTCGCGGTAGGCCACCGGCAGGGTCTCGCTCAGCGCGCCCTTGGTCACCCGCATCGTCAGGATCAGGCCGTCGACCGGCTGGGCGGAGGGGAACGCGACCACGTCGCGCAGCCGGGCGACGAACTCGTCGATGGTCTGCTGCGGATCCCCGTTGATCTGGGTGACCTGGCGGATCGACAGCGTCCGCTGCTGGGCCGGCGCGGCGGTGACATCGGCCGCGGCCGCCGATCGCATGCTCGCGACCCCGAACCACGGGCCGGCCGCGGCGACCGCGGCGGCCAGAGCAGTGAGAACGAGCACCGTCAGAACCTGCGCGGTCCGGGCTCGCACCGCCCCGATGATGAAGGTCAACATCAACGGGCAGCGTACGCCATCACCCGCGCCGCCATGGTCCCCGAACGACCCCGTCCGGCCGGCTATGCGAAGCGGTCGGCGAGTTCGGTCAGTTTGGCGACGTACCCCGGCCAGTCGTACTCGTCGGGAATGTTGGTGTTGTTCCGCCGCAAGCCGATCGCGCTGTCGTGCTGCTCGCGCATGATGTCGGCGTGCCCGGCGTGCCGCGCGAGGTCGCAGGTCACGTGCACAATGATTCGCTGCAGCGTGACGACATCGCTGCCCGGCTGCCACCACGGCACGCGCCCCGGCGCGTCCAGCGGCAGCTGTTCGATCGTCTCGTCCGCGAACGCCCCGACCCGGCGATACAGGTCGATCAGCCCGTCCATCGTCTCGTCCGCCCGGGCGTACCAGTCCGACTGCGGGTCCTGGTCGTACGCCGACATCGGGACCAGCTCGTCGGCGGCCGGGAACTCGCGCCCGAAGGTCGGCCCGAAGTAGCCGGCTTCGACGTTGAGGCAGTGCTTGACGAGCCCCAGCAGGTTGTTGCCGGTCGCGGTGCGGGGCAGCCGGGCCGCGCGTTCGCTCAGCCCGTCGAGCTTCCAGATCAGGTCCTCGCGAGTTGCTCGCAGGTAGTGGTGCAGCGCCGCCTTCGGGTCGCCCAGATCAGCCATGTCCGCCAGTCTTCCCTACCCGCCGGCCGTGGTCCGCCCTTATCTGTCCGGCCAGGCGGAGAAGTTCGCACGGCCGGGACGGTGACGGGAATCGGTGTCGAATTCGCGGCTGATCCCGGATGTCGGCCTTGTTGACCGGCGGGGCAGAAGACCGCACTCCGGCGGTAGCTGCACGGCAGATGCCGGCGTGGAAGCGGTGCAGCAGCCGGCGGACCTGTTCGAGGCCGGGCTGGGTGCGGCGGTCGGGAAGTGGTGTAATCCACCCAGCCCGACTCCCTGCGGAAGGAACACATATGCCTGACCGTTACGTCGCGACGATCGTGGACGTGCCCGGCGGTGGTATCCGGCTGGACCCGGCGGACGTGTCCGCGGTTCCGGAAAAACTGGACGAAATCCATCTGCTCGTCCTGGCGGTCGCCTTCGCGCTGGGGCGAGCCGGCTACGACCATCACCCGGAGCCGCGTGACCCGGCGATGCAGACCCTCGAAGGAGTGCTCAACGGTGAGTCGGTGCTGCCTTGGCGGGCACCCTCCGGCACCGATCACGCCACCATCGTCTGTGATCTCGGCGGGATGCCCCACTGCCGCGTGGTGCCTGAGGCGTAGGCGAAGGCGGACAGTCATGAGCGATGTGAAGTACACCAATCTACGGTTCGACCCCGACCTGACACCGTTTCACTCTCTCGCCGGGCAGATGGCAAAAGCGTTCGGGTACACGGCCGAACTCACCATCGACGCTCAACTCGCCCAACTGATCCGGCTGCGTGTCGCACAGCTCACGCCCTGCTCCTACTGCCTGATCCTGCATACCAGATCGGCACTCGAAAAGGGCATCAACCCGGACAAGCTCGCGCACCTCCCGAGCTGGCGTCAGAGCGGGATGTTCGCCGCATCCGAACGGGCCGCTCTGGCGTATTGCGAAGGACTGACGGAGTACGACCTGAAGGCGTTTCCGGCCCTGCACAAAGAGCTGATCAACCATTTCAGCGAGGCAGAGGTCGCGGAGCTCGCTGCCGTCATCATCAACATGAATGTCTGGACGCGACTGAAACTCGCCCAGGGCGCCGTGCCGTACACCACGGCCGGCGACGTGGACCCGGCATCCGGCTGAATGTCGGCTCGCGCCGGGTCGTCCAAGCGTATTGCTCTTACGGCTTGCGCCCGACGCCGCCGTATTGCTCGATCTCGGGTGCCTCGGTCTCCGGCCGCCACTGGGTCACCGGGACCAGGCCGGGCTCCACGAGCTCGAGGCGCTGGAAGAACTGGGCAAGGCGGTCCGTGCTGCGCAAATGGTATGGCAACGCGGCGGACTCGTTCCAGATGCGAGCCGCCTCGACCACCTCGGGTGAGACCGGAGCGCTGTCGTACAGGGCGAGGTAACTGCCGGACGACACGGCGTCCAGCGCCGTGCCGACCATGCGCTGCGCGACCGCGTCGTCCTCGACGTGGCCGAGGACGCCCATGAACAGGATCGCGACCGGCTGCGAGAAGTCGAGGGTGCGAGCGGCTTCGCGGAGCACCAGATCCATGTCGTGCATGTCGGCGTCGATGTAGCTGGTCACGCCCTCGGGCCGGCTCGTGAGCAGGGCGCGAGCGTGAGCGAGCACCAGCGGATCGTTGTCGACGTAGACGATGCGGCTCTCGGGCGCCACCGACTGGGCCACCTCATGCGTGTTGTTGACGGTGGGCAGCCCGGTGCCGATGTCCAGGAACTGCCGCACACCGGCCTCGCCGGCCAGGTAGCGCACCGCGCGGATCAGGAACGCGCGGCAGCGGCGGGCGTTCTCGGCGAGCGCCGGTTGACCCACGAGGATCTGATCGCCGACCACGCGATCGGCGGCGAAGTTGTCCTTGCCGCCCAGCAGATAGTTCCAGATCCGCGCGGTGTGCGGGACCGAGGTGTCCAGCTGGGGTGCCGTCTGCTCGTCGTTCGACACGTGCGCGTCTTCCTTCTGGCATGGACCGATGTAGACAGATCTGCGCCAGCATAGACCCTCACGGCGATCGGGTGGCTCGCCTCAGGGTGCCGAGTGGTGCGGGAGGCCGGTCGTCTGTTGACTCCGCGGACGCCGGCGACCCTTGGTCCGGTCGTGAGGTGAGGTTGTCCGGCGCTTCTGCTCGTACATGCGCGCGTCCGCGGCGGAGACCAATGCGTCTCGATCGACCATGCTGTCCCGGTCGGATACCGCGGTGCCGACGCTGACGCCGACGGCGACGGTGGCGCCGGTGACCTCGGCCGGAGCCGCGACGGCCTCCTCCACCCGGGTACGCAGTCGCTGGACTTCCGCTTCGGAGATGCCGGGGCAGAGGATCACGAACTCGTCGCCGCCGAAGCGGCCGACGGTGTCCCCGGCCCGGCTGCAGGCGGTCAGTCGTGCGGCGACGACTTCGAGCAGGGTGTCGCCGGCCTGATGTCCCCACGTGTCGTTGATCGGCTTGAACCCGTTGAGGTCGCAGAAGAGCAGGCCGACGCCGGCCAGGGAGCCGTCGCGGACACAGGCGAGCGCGTTGTCGATCTCCTCCAGCATCGCCCGCCGGTTGGGCAGCCCGGTGAGCTCGTCATGGCGGGCGTGGTGTGCGAGCACCCGCTCCGCGCGCTCCCGCCGGCCGTTGAGCTGGCCGAGCCGGACGGCGACCAGCGGAACGGTGACCAGCGAGCCGAGGCCGAACAGCAGCGGGTCGGACGGTCGGCCCAGGGCCAGCTGAACGAGGGCGATGACGGGGAACACGGTCAGCGCGAGGGCCAGGAAGACGAGGTTGGACCGGTTGAGGCGACGCGGCGTCGCCCGGTCCGGCGCCGTGAGATAGGCGACCGCCGGGTGCAGCGGCGCGAACCCGAACGCCAGAAATGCGCCGATCAGCAGTTCCGCCTGCGCACCGTGCCCCGGCGAGCCGGCCGTGAGCACCGCGACCGTGATCGCCACGAAGGTCAGCAGGATCGCGAGCAGCAGGTAGCAGAGGGTGGGCCGTCCGCGGCGGGTCGTCGTGGCGATCCGGGCCAATGAGCCGAAGACGCCGCCGAGGCTCAGGACGTCGAGCAGGATCACCGCCTGCCCGCTTGTCGGTGCGCCGATCGCCACGAGCTGGGGGTGCAGGACCCATTCCCACAACGGCGCGCTCGCGCACAGGCCGATGATGGCAGCGTCGATGACGCCGCCCGGATCGCCTGCGGCGGTGCGGTAGACCACCAGCACGGCCGCGGCCAGCAGGAAGCCGTGCGCTCCGGCGATGGACAGGTCCGCCAGGCTGCCCTGGGCCCGGCCCAGGTCGTCGGCGAAGTAGGTGGGCCAGATCAGCGCCATGACGGCCTGCAGGCCCAGGCCGACGGCGCCGGTGGCCCACACCCACCGGTCCATCGCCGGGTTGAGCCGCATGGCGACGAACACGCCGATGGTGGGCAGCGCGATGATCGAGAAGAAGACGGCCCGCTGCACGGCGGGACCGGACACGGCGTGCACGGCGATCGCCGCGCTCGTCAGCAGGAGGAACGCCACGAGCACCGGACGGCCGCGCCGGGTCGGCGCTATCTGCGGGCGCACCGGCACCTCCACCCTCGTCTTCGAGTCACTCCGGGGTATATCGACAGCGAAACCGCCCGATGAAGGAATCCCGCCCGCAAACTCTGGCCGAAAGCAGCCGTGGCTCCTCCCGGCAGACAAGCCGGCGATCGTCGCGGCGCTTCTAGGATTCGTCCATGCCGCTGCCGGTTCTTGCCACCAAGCTGTTCGCGCCGCCGCGGCGTGCGCGGCTGGTGGCGCGGCCTCGGCTGATGGAGCTGCTCGACGCGACGCTGGCGGCCGGGCAGCGGCTGACGCTGGTGTCGGCGCCGGCCGGGTTCGGCAAGACCACGCTGCTCGGCGACTGGCGGGCGGCGCTGGTCGAGCGGCCGGCGCCGCCGGTGGTGGGCTGGGTGTCGCTCGACGACGGCGACAACGACCTGTCCCGCCTGCTGGCCCACCTGCTCGCGGCCCTCGGCGTGGGCGGGGCCCTGCTCGACGCGGTGCCCGCCGCGTCGGCCGGCGCGGTGTTGCCGGCGCTGGTCAACGAGCTGACGCGCCTCGACGGGGAGCCGCGGGTGGTGGTGCTCGACGACTACCACGTCATCGAGTCGGCGGCGGTGCACGAGGCGGTCACCTTCCTGCTCGATCACCTCCCCGGCCACGTGCACCTGCTGGTGGCGACCCGGGCGGACCCGCCGTTGCCGCTGGCCCGGCTGCGCAGCCGGGGGCAGCTGGTCGAGGTGCGCGCGGCCGACCTGCGGTTCCGGCCGCCGGAGGCCGAGGAGTTCCTCACCCGCGTGATGGGTCTCGATCTCAGCGCCGCGGACGCGGCGGCGCTCGACGGGCGCACCGAGGGCTGGGCGGCCGGGCTGCAGCTCGCCGCGTTGTCGCTGCGCGGGGTCGACGATCCGGCGGAGGTGGCCGCGTTCATCGACGCCTTCACCGGAAGTCACCGGTTCGTCCTCGATTATCTGGCCGACGAGGTTCTCGCCCGACAACCCCGACACGTACGGGATTTCCTGCTGCGCACGGCCGTGCTCGACCGGCTCACCGGTCCGCTGTGCGACGCGGTGACCGGCCGGGCCGACGGCGGGCGGGCGCTGGACGAGCTCGACCGGGCCAGCCTGTTCGTGGTCCCGCTGGACGGGCAACGCAGCTGGTACCGCTATCACCACCTGTTCGCCGACGTGCTGCGGGCGCGCCTGCCGACCGAGCACCCCGGCGAGGTGCCGGAGCTGCACCGGCGGGCCGGCGACTGGTTCGCGGCGCACGGCCTGGTGGCTGACGCGGTGCGGCACGCGCTCGCCGCCGGCGATGTCACCCGGGCCGCCGCCCGGATGGAGCAGGCGGTGCCGGAGCTGCGGCGCACCCGGCAGGACCGGCTGCTGCAGGAGTGGATGCGGGCGTTGCCGGATCAGATCGTACGGCGTAGCCCGGTCCTCAGCATCGTGTCGGGCTGGTCGGCCCTGATCTCCGGCGACCTCGACGGGCTCGCGTCCCGGCTCGACGACGCCGAGGCGGCGCTGGCGGCCGGCGAGCACGACCCGGAGCTGCGGGCGGCGTGGGTGGACACCGAGGATCTGCGCACCGCCCCGGCGATGATCGCGGTCTACCGCGCGTCGCTGGCCCAGGCCCGCAACGATGTGGCCGGGACCGTGCGGCACGCCCGGGCGGCGCTCGACCGGGCCGGGCCGGCGGACCATTTCGTCCGCGGGGCCGGCGCCGGCTTCCTCGGGCTCGCCGCCTGGGCGGCCGGCGACGTCGAGGAGGCGCTGCCGATGTTCACCGAGGCGGTGCGCAGCCTGCACGCGGCCGGAAACCTGGTCGACGAGCTGGACAGCACGCTGGTCCTGGCCGACATGTGGGTCGCCGCCGGGCAGCCCGGCCGCGCTCGCCGGCTCTACGAGCAGGCGCTGCGGACCGCCACCGCGCGCGGCGAGCCGTATCCGCGGGCCACCGCCGACCTGCATGTCGGGCTGGCCGAGCTGGACCGCGAACGCGACGACCTGGCCGCGGCCGAGGAGCACCTGCGGACGGCGCGGGCGCTCGCCGAGCACCAGTCCATCACCGAGAACCGGCATCGGTGGTTCGTCGCCATGGCGCAGCTGCGCGCCGCGGCGGGCGACTACGCGGACACGGCGGAGCTGCTGGACCGGGCGCAGGAGTTGTACCGGCCGGGCTTCTACCCCGACGTACGCCCGATCGCCGCGGTCCGGGCGCGCCTGGCTCTCGCCGCGGGTGACCTGGCGGCGGCCGGTGAATGGGCCGACGAGGCCGGCGTCACGGTCGACGACGATCCCGCTTACCTGCGCGAGTACGAGCTGCTCACCCTCGTACGCGTCATGCTCTCCCGACCTCGCGCCTCGATCTCCCCGGTCTTGGCGCTGCTGGAAAGGTTGCGGCCGGCCGCGGCCGGCCGGCCCGGCAGCCGGCGCGAGATTCACGTGCTGCAGGCCCTCGCCCACCACGCCGCCGGCGACACGGCCCGCGCGCTCGGCCCGCTCAGCAGCGCCCTGACCGCGCCGCCGGAGCCGGACAGTCACGTCCGCCTGTTCCTCGACGAAGGCGCCCCGATGCGGGCATTGCTGCGCGACGCCGCGGCCGATCTCGACGAGCCGGCCCGGACGCGCGCCGGCGTCCTTCTCGGCCGGTCCGCGGCGCCGAAGCCGGCCGACGTGCCCGCGCAGCCCCTGGCCGACCGGCTGAGCGCCCGGGAGCTCGAGGTCCTGCGGCTGCTGGACAGCGACCTGACCGGGCCGGAGATCGCCCGCCGGCTGTACGTCACCGTCAACACGCTGCGGACGCACACCAAGCGCATCTTCACCAAGCTCGGCGTGACGACCCGGGCGGCGGCGGTGCGCCGGGCCCGCGAGTACGGGCTGCTCTGAGCCGTGTCACCACGGCGTTCACATCATGTGGTGACGCCGGCTCACCATCTCGGTTCCTAGGTTCCAGGTATCCGCGGCGCCCGCCCCGGACCACCCGGAAAGGAACCCGACATGACCATCACCGCGAGCACCCTCGGCCGAGCGGCGGGCCTGGCCGCCGTCGCCGCCGGGCTGATCTTCATCGGCGTACAGATCAACCACCCGCACCTGGACGCCGCCTCGATCACGACCGCGGACGTCGTCGTCCGCAACTGCCTGAAGATGCTGATGGCCGTGCTGGCGCTGGCCGGCATCACCGGCATGTACCTGCGTCAGGTGCGGCAGACCGGGGTCCTCGGCCTGCTCGGCTACCTGGTGCTCGGCGCCGGATACGCGATCATCGTGGGCACCTCGTACATGGCCGCGTTCGTCCTGCCCGAGATCGCCGGGAGCAACGCCGCCTACGTCAACGACGTAGTAGCCGCGACCACGGGCGGCACCCCGGCCGGCGACATCGGCCTGCTGAGCACCGTCCTGCGGGTTCAGGACTTCGCCTACCTCGCCGGCGGCCTTGTCTTCGGCGTCGCGCTGTTCCGGGCGCGGGTGTTCCCCCGCTGGGCGGCTGCCCTGCTCGCCGCCGGGGGCGTCGTCACGATCGCCCTCTCCGTCATGCCGGACGCGTTCTACCGGCTGCTGGCCTTCCCGAACGGCATCGCGATGATCGCCCTCGGCTGGTCGCTGTGGCGAGCCGCCCGCGAGAGCCTCGCCGCGCCGGCCACCGCCCGGCTCTCCGCGGCCGGTGCGCAATGACCGCTCCCGCCCGCGCCGATCTCGCCCGGCCAGGCGCCGCGCCCTGGCGCACTCCGACGGGGCTGCTGATCATCAGCGTCATCCCGCTCGTCGCCGGCGCCCTGCGGCTGGCCGAGGTCGCCGGCGGACCGCAACTCATGCCCGTGAACCCGCGCATCGACGCCCAACCCGGGCCTGTCGTGGTGCACATCGTGGCGGCCACCGCGTACGCGATATTCGGCGCGTTCCAATTCCCCGCCCGGCTGCGTCGCCGGCACCGCGCGTGGCATCGGGCCGCCGGCCGGGTGCTGGTCGCCGCCGGCCTGCTTGTCGCCCTCTCCGGGCTGTGGATGACGGTGTTCTACCGGAACGCGCCGGGCGGTGTCGTGCTCTGGACTGTCCGGCTCACGGTCGGCTCGGCGATGGCCACCGCCCTCGTCCTCGGCTTCGCCGCCATCCGGCGCCGCGACCTCCCGGCGCACCGCGCCTGGATGATCCGCGCGTACGCCCTCGGCCTCGGCGCCGGCACGCAGACCGTGACCCAGGGCGTCGGCGAGGCCGCTTTCGGCGCCGGCGACCTGAGCACCGCGCTGTCGATGACCGCGGCCTGGGTCATCAACGCCGCCGTCGCCGAGTGGGTGATCGCCCGCGGGAAGCGCCCGGGACGACCGGCGATGGCGCGATGAGCTCCCGCTACGAGCTCCGCATCGGCGGCCACCTCGACGAGCGCTGGTCCGCGTGGTTCGACGACCTGGCCCTGTCCCACCACGCCGACGGCACCACCACGATCCGCGGAACCGTCACCGACCAGGCCGCGCTGCACGGCCTGCTCACCAAGGTGCGCGACCTCGGCCTCACCCTCATCTCGCTCAACGCGATGCCCGCCCCGGCCCGACCCGATCGGAGTGAACCGTGACCGTCACCATGAATCCGGCCGACACCACCACTGCCGCCCTGCCGCTGTACCGCCTGCACCTCATGCGCGCCGGCTACCTGCTGATGGGCCTCGGCCTGGCCGTCGTGAAGTGGCCCCTGGTCGTGCACGGCGCCGCCACCATGCCGCTGTTCGAGGGCGTCGTCGCCTGCCTCCTGACGGCGATGTCGCTGCTCGCGTTCCTCGGCCTGCGGTATCCCGTCAAGCTTCTGCCCGTGCTGCTGTTCGAAGCGGCGTGGAAAGTGATCTGGCTCGCCGTCGTCGCCGCGCCCCGCGCCGTCGCGGGCGACCTCGACGAGGCCACCCGGGACGTCCTGATCAACTGCTCGCTGGTCGTCGTCATCGTGGCCGTCATCCCGTGGCGGTACGCCTGGCACGCGTACGTGACCGCGACCGGCGACCGCTGGCGGTGACCACCACCTCGGCCGGACATCGGTGCCTACCCATGGAATCGTTGGCAGCGGCTCCGGATCGAGTGGTAGCGTCCGACCCATCGTCCATCCTCGATCTGACGCCGTGCCGGACGGCGGATGGCGGCCCGGAGTGTCGATGGGGGAGGCAACCGTGCAGGATCGTCAGTCGCAGCCGGAGGAGAGCGCCACCGGCGAAACCACTCCCCTGTCGCGTCGAGCCCTCCTGGGTACGGGAGTCGCCGCGCTCGCCGGGCTGACCCTGGGCACGGCGGAACCGGCACTCGCCGGCCCACCCGGTCCCGGCCGGCCGCACGGCGCGGCCCCGTTCGGCCCGGTGGTGGTGGCCGACCCGGGAGCCGGCGCGGGGTACGCCCGAGCCGTCCGGATCGGGAACTCACGCTCCTGGCTGGCGACGTTCCAGCAGTTCGGCGCGCCGGGATTCCCGATCTACCGGAGCGACGACGACGGCCACACGTGGCAGACGCTGAGCAACGTGCCGAGCACCGGCGACGCGTCGGGCTTCTGGCTGCAGCCGTACCTGTACGAGCTGCCGCGCGCCTTCGCCGGATTCCCGAAGGGCACCATCTTGTGCGCCGGCAACGATCTCGGGACCTTCACCAGCACCAAAATCCACCTGTACGCGAGCCGCGACCACGGCCGCACGTGGACGTTCCTGAGCACGGTGGCGGAGGGCGGCGCCCCGATCCCGGAGAACGGCAACACGCCCGTGTGGGAGCCGGCCCTGCTGCTGCACAAGGACCGGCTCATTTGCTACTACTCCGACCAGCGCGACCCCAAGTACGGCCAGAAGCTGGCGCACCAGACCAGCCGGGACCTGCGCCACTGGGGACCGGTCGTCGACGACGCCGTGGGCACGGACTACGACCAGCGCCCCGGCATGACGACGGTCGCGCAGGTGCACGACCGCCTGTGGATCCTCACTCACGAGGCCGGCGGCAACTCCGGCGACAACTTCTACGCCGTCCACTACAAGCTGGCGAAGGACCCGGAGTCGTTCGGCCCGGCCCCCGACATCGTGCTGCACGACCAGGACGGCTACATCCCGTCGGCCGCGCCCACCGTGTCGTGGTCCGACTCCGGCGGCCCGCACGGGACGATCGTGGTGACCGCGAACAGCGACCAGGACCTCTTCCTCAACCGCCACCGCGGCGACCCGGACAGGTGGACCCGGATGCCGTCGGCGGTCCCGGGCGGATACAGCCGGCAGACCATCCGGCTCCCCGGCGCGGACAGGCGGCACCGATCCGGCCTCCTGTTCATCATCACCGGCCCGTACTACGCCGAGAACGGGCCGATACAGGCCGGCGTCGTTCCGCTGAGCTGACCGGCGCTTCTCCGGATGAGCCGGGCCTCGGGTCGGTCGGCGCGATCGCCGTGCGGTCGAGTCGTATCCTGCTTGGCGATGTCATGAGGGGACACGGCATGCGAGGAGCTCGATCCGTACGGATGGCAGTCGTCGCGACGCTGGCCGCCGCCCTGGTGATGGGCGGGACCACCGCGGACGCCGCCCACAGCGGCGACGAGCGGCTGCAGGCCGCCGTCGACGATCTGCACGGGTACGGCATCACCGGCGTGCAAGGACTGGCCGACGTCGACGGGCGGGTGACCACGGCGCGCGCCGGGGTCGCGAACGTCGCCACCGGGGCGCCGGTGCCGGTCGACGGGTACTTCCGGATGGGCAGTGACACCAAGACCTTCGTGTCGGTGGTGGTGTTGCAGCTCGTCCGGGAGGGGCGGCTGTCGCTCGAGGACTCGGTGGAGCGCTGGCTTCCCGGCGTGGTGGCGGGCAACGGCAACGACGGGCGGAAGATCACCGTACGGGAATTGTTGCAACACACCAGCGGCATCGCCGACTACGCCGACGGGCTGCCGCTGCTCGCCACCGCTGAGGGCTTCCAGGCGCACCGGTTCGACCACCACGACGCCGCCGAGCTGGTGGCGCTGGCGATGACGAAGCCGCCGCTGTTCGCGCCGGGCGCGTCGTGGAGCTACTCCAACACCAACTACGTGCTGGCCGGGATGATCATCAACCGGGTGACGGGACACTCGTGGGCGCAGGAGGTGCACGACCGGATCCTCGCGCCGCTGCACCTGAACCACACGTACGTGCCTGGCGACGAGCCGACGCTACGGGACCCGCACGCCGACGGCTACACCCAGAATGGGCTCGGCGGGCCGCTCGTCGACACGACCAACTTCAACCCGACCACCGCCGACGCCGCCGGCGCGATGGTCACTACGCCCACCGACCTCGCCCGCTTCTGGCAGGCGCTGCAGGGCGGCCGGCTGCTCGCCCCGGCCCAGATGGCGCAGATGCACCAGACGGTGCCGGAGCCCGGCTCGGCGCCGGCGTTCCCGGGCGACCGGTACGGCCTCGGCATCGTGTCGATCCCGGACAGCTGCGGCGGCTACTGGTCACACGCCGGCGACGAGCTCGGCTGGAGCACCCTCAACGGCGTCAGCCCGGACGGCAAGCGCGTCGTCGTGCTCTCGCTGTCGTCCCAACTCGCCGACCAGACGAGCGAGGTGTCCGTCCGGCAGCGCGTGCGCAAGCTGATCGACGAGACGCTCTGCCAGCGATAGTTTTGGGTACGCCAGACTCTCGGTATGGACGAACGCGGAACCGGCCGGCCCAAGACGAGCGACGACATCGTCCCGGACGGTGGGCTCGGCGTCGGGCCCGTCGTTCGTGCGCCGCTGAGCCGGATCGTGGCCTGGGTGGTCGACTGGGGCTGCATCCTGGTCTGGGTGGCGATCACCGCGGCCGTCGGGGTTCCGCTCTTTCTGGCCGGCGTGACCGATGCGCTCGGCACGGTGACGCTGAACCTCGTGGCGGCTGCGGTTGTGATCCTGCCCGTCACGTTCTGGCTGGCCCGGCTGGAGTCCGGTGCCCGCCAGGCGACGCCGGGCAAGCGACTCCGCGGACTGGTGGTCGTCACGGCCGCCGACGGTTCGCGGGCCGGCTTCGGCCGGGCGCTGCTGCGGAACACCCTGAAAATCGCGGTTCCGTGGCTCATCGGCCACGCGGCGGTGTACGCGATCGTCGAGACCGGCGACTCGGGTGCGGTGCCCATCGGGGTCTGGGTGCTCACGGGCGCGTCCTACGTCCTGCCGATCGGGTATCTCGCCTCGCTGTTCGTCGGCACGGGGCGAACACCCTACGACCGGCTGTCGGGAACTGCGGTCATTGGAAGGACGCGAAGCGCGATGACAGGGGCCGCAGCTTGAAGATCAGGATGCCCAAGTACTTGTTCAGCCACGCCTGCTTGTGCGGGTGGCGGCGCGCGTCTTCCTCGGTGAGCTGGGGCTCGACGGCGGTCTCGATCCACAGCCCGGCCGCACTGAACGCGTTGAGCAGGTCGGACATCGTGTAGGTGCGCTTCGTCAGGGCGAGGTGGTCGTTCCAGCTCGTACGGTAGGTGTAGTCGGCCCGGGAAAAATACTCCTCGCCCAGCGTGGTGCCGTTCTTCTCGGCGCGTTCGACGGCGTACCGGATCGGCTGTGTCCTGGTGAGCAGGATGAATCCGTCCGGGTTCAGCTTGGCCCGCGCGGCCCGCAAGGTGTGCACCGGGTCCTTGGCGTAGCCGAAGGACTGGAGGAACAAGATGCGATCGAAGGTGCGTCCGCTCAGCTCCGGCACCGACTCCGGATCGGACAGGTCGCCCCGCATGAGCTCGACGCCGGCGGGCGGGGCGGCGATGAAGTTTCCCGCGATGTCGACCCCGGCGGAGGCGACCGCGCCGTCGCGGACGAGTTCCGCGAGCTTGCCGCCGTTGCCGCAGCCCAGGTCCAGGATGGAGCGGCCGGTGACATCGCCGAGAAGGTCGCGCTGGGCCGGCCACTCGACCAGCCGGTCCAGTGAGTCTTCCCGGGCACGGGCCTGCTCGTAGTCGGCAGAGAGCTCCTGCCACACCTGGCTCGGATTCCGGGCGCTCGGGTCACGGGCCGTCATGCCCGGCAGCGTAGTCGCCGCGACTTCCGCCAGTGGATTGCCGCCTTACAGAGACGTTCAGCAAGCGGCCTGGGCGGTGGACCGGAACCGGTGGGCCTAGCGCCCGCCGGCCGGGATCAGGGGCCGGTCAGCGACTCCACATGCCCGACGCCGAAGTAGAAGACCGCGTGACCGCCGTTACCCGCCATCAGGCGGCTGACGTCGTCGCGGCCCGGATACGCCGTCGGCACGACCACCAGCGACTCGCCCTTGCGCAGCCCCTCGTCGTACAGCTTGATGATCTCGGCGTGGTAGCCCCAGCTCTCGAAGAACTTGAGGACCCGGTGCCCGATCCCGTGCGGCTCGGGGTCGAGAATGCGCAGGCCGTCGGCGCCGTGCAGAATGCCGACGATCTCCGTCTCGATGCCGAGCCCGGGCAGGGCCGCCATGATCGGCACACAGTGCTTGCCGCCGGGGACCAGCCCGGCGACCGCCTCCACCGGGCGAAGCCCGAAAATCTTGACATTTTCCAGCGGCCCGGGCGGACTCACATGATCTGTCATCGAAAGACCTCCACGCCCGCATCCTAGACCACTTTGAGTTGGACTCCAAAGTCCAAGCCTCCGACCCGACACGAGCAAGCGCCCAGAAGAGTGGACTCTATAGTCCCGTTGTGCCCACTCGGAAGGTTTCGACGTGCGCCAATGCCATGTCCAGGGCCACCCGCATGGGCTCGGCGTTGTGCGCGGTCTGAGCCAGCAGATAGCCACCCTGGAGGGCGGCCATCACCGCGACGGACAGCGTCGCCGGGTCGGCGTCGGGGCGCAGCGTGCCGTTGTCGCGCATCCGCTGGAAGGCGTCCGCGAGCAGCCGTTCCCAGGTGGCGAAGTGGCCGGCCAGCGCCTGCCGGGCGGCCTCGTCGGTGTCGGACAGCTCGGCCGCGAGAGTGCCGATCTCGCACCCGTGCGCGCCGCTGCGCAGCATGTTGCGTTGCAGCACGGCGTCGCGCCATCGGCGCAACCCGGCGAACGAGCTGACGTCGCGCAACAATCGGTACTGACGCTCCAGCACCACCCCGGCCTGGTGCGCGACCACCTCGCGGACAAGCGCCTCCTTGGCCGCGAAGTGGTGGTAGAGCTGGGATTTGCTGGTGCCGCTCGCGACCCGCACCTCGTCGAGGGTGGTGGCGGCGACACCCTTGACGGCCATCAGCTCGGCGGCCGCCAGCACGATGCGTTCCCGGGTGGCCGCGCCGCGCGCGGTGAGCCGGGCGCCCTCGCTCTTGACCGACGGGTCGACCACGGTCGCCAGGTTACCCGACCGCGGGGCCCGGGAGCCCGGGTCAGTCGGCGTCACGCTGCAGCCGCCAGGCCGCTTCCAGGGCATCCTCGACGGCGCCGGGGTCGCCGCCGGCCAGGTCGGCGACGACCATCATGTGCTTGCGGTAGCGGGCCGGCACGCTGAAGGTCCCGGGGAACTGGCGCAACACCAGGGCCCGGAAGTCGAAATCCGCCCGGATCACGACGTGGGTGTCGTCGAGCTGGCGGGCGATGAGCCGGCCACGGTACCGCCAGTGGGCCAGGCCGTCCACCGTGGTGCGGCGCACGCCGGGCAGGGCCTCGGCCAGCCCAGCGACATCGTCGATCCGCAGCACCGCGGTCAGTCCCCGGGACGAGCAGGCAACGTCATGCCGGCCATCCTCCCGCGTTCCGCACCGGCCGACGAGCCTCAGGCCGCCGTGGGTTCTGCCGCGGCGGACAACTGGGACCGGGAGCCGCCGTGGCACGGGCAGCCCCGGAACGCGACCGGCGCGGCGGCGGCCGGCTTGGGCCGGCTCGCGGCGGCCTCGATGTCGGCGAGCATCCGCCGGCGCCGCGCCGGGCCGAGGTGGACGCCGCCGACGAAGACGCTGTCGATGCGGGTGCTGTTGCGGATGTCGTGCAGCGGATCGGCGTCCAGCAGCACCAGGTCGGCGACCGCGCCGCGGCGGATCACGCCCTGGTCGGGCCGGCCGAGATAGCGGGCCGGGTTCAGCGTCGCGGCGGCGAGGGCCTCGATGGGCTTCAGGCCGGCGCGGACGAACAGCGCGAGCTCGTCGTGGACGCTGAAGCCGGGCATCAGGTACGTGGTGCCGAGGTCGGTGCCGGTCATCAGCGGCACGCCCGCATCGGCCAGGCCGGCGGTCAGCGCGAGGCGGCGCCGGAAGAGCTCCCGCGACTCGGCGATCCGGGCCGGGGTACGGCCGGGCAGGTACAGGTTGTCCAGCGCCCAGTCCCAGTAATCGATCACGTCCGGACTGAAGTACCGATAGCGGGGGTCGTGGCGGCGGATCCGCTCGGGCATGTCGTTCGTCTCGTGCAGCACCAGCGTCGGCGTGACGAACGTGCCGTGCCGCGCGATCCGGTCGAACACGCGGGCGGCCTTTCGCCGGTCGTAGCTGCGCGCCGCGGCGTACTCGTACGGATGCATCTTGGTGAACCAGCCGTTGTAGTCGCCCGGGCCGATCGGCACGGCGGCGACGGCCCGGCGCAGCCGCTCCTCCTGGCTCGACGTGTCGAACCAGATCTCGAACAGGTGCTCGACCGTGCGCATGCCGCGGTCGGCGGCCTCGGTCAGCGCCACGAAGTCGGGCACGTGGCCGAGGAACGGCAGCCCGAGCTTGCCGCACTCGTCGGCGATGGCGAGGAACGAGTCGCGGCTCAGCCTCGTGTACGTCTTGATGAAGGCGGCGCCGGCGGCGTGTTCCCGGCGCACGGCGGATCGGGCCTCCGCCGGGTTCGCGACCGAGACGTGCACCGATCCGTCGACGTCCAGGCCGTCCCACAGCGAGGGCGCTCCGTCGACGATCCGGCTGCCGATCGACCACCGCGGGCCGAGCCGGGCGCCGGCGGCGATCTGCTGCTGCCAGGCACGGGCCTGGGCGCTGCCCGACATCTGCCGGGTGGTCGTCACCCCGTTGACCACGTACAGCTCGGGGTCGGTGTCGTCGATGCCGACGGCGTGCGTGTGCATGTCGGCGAGGCCGGGGATGAGGTATTTCCCGGCGCCGTCGAGGACGGTGGCGTCGTGCGGGATCGGCACCCGCTGGGCGGGCCCGGCGTCGACGATGCGGTCGCCGCGGAGGAGCACGGTGCATCCGCGCCGGACGCCGCCGGCCGCGTCGATCACGGTCACGCCCCGGATCGCGATCGGCCCGCGCGCCGACGCCCAGGCCGAAAGAGAAGCCGACGCCCGGGCCGACGGGGAAGTTGACGCCCGGGCCGACGGGGACAGCCCGAATGCGGCGCCCGCGACGCCGAGTGCCGTACCGGTCAGGATGGTCCGCCGTTGCATGAGCCGCTCCCCTGGTCAGGTGTGCTTCCGTCCGGGATGAGCCTGCCCGGTCGAGGCGGCCGGAGCACGGGTGCTGCACCCCGTTCCCGAGGGGGCCTAATACCACCATCCCCGGATCCGGGACGGACGTTTCCCGGCGGATCCGTTACGCTTCGACGTCAGAAATCCGAATCCGTTTTCGACGGTGCCGGCACGGTCCACAAGGGAGGGGAGGCCGCCGTGGTGAACGAGGAATGGGCTCCGCCAGGCATCGACACCACGAAGCCGAGCATCGCCCGCGTCTACGACTACATGGTCGGTGGCAAGGACAACTACGCCGTCGACCGGATGGTCGCGCGGCGCGCCCTCGAGATCGTGCCCGACGCTCAGGAAGCGGGTCGCGCCTGCCGCGCCTTCCTGCGCCGGGTGGTGCGCTACCTGGCGGCCGAGGCCGGCATGCGGCAGTTCCTCGACCTCGGCTCCGGCCTGCCCACCGACACCAACGTGCACCAGGTGGCGCAGAGCGTGGACCCCAAGGCCCGGGTCGTCTACATCGACAACGACCCGATGGTGCTCGTGCACGGCCGGGCGCTGCTGGCCAGCAACGACTCGACCGCCGTGGTGCAGGCCGACATCCGCGAGCCCGAGCAGATCCTCCAGCACGAGGTGGTGCGCGAGCACCTCGACTTCTCGCAGCCGATCGCCCTGCTGATGCTCTCGATCCTGCATCACCTGCACGACCACGAGGACCCGGGCGCGATCGCCGCGACGCTGCGCGACGCGCTGGCCCCGGGCAGCCACGTCGCGATCATCCACTTCTGGGATCCGGCCGAGGAGCAGCCGGAGATCGCGGCCAAGGTGGTCGAGGCCGAGCGGGTGTTCAACGAGACGCTCGGCACGGGCCGCTGGCGGCGGCGGGACGAGATCAAGGCGTACTTCGGCGACTTCGAACTGGTCGAGCCGGGCATGGTGCCGCTGGCCGAGTGGCGGCCCGACGAGCTCGACACGGCCGAGCAGACCGACAGCTACTACACCATGATCGGCGGGGTGGCCCGCAAACGGTGAGACCGGCCGGCCTCGGCGTCGGACATGATTGCCCCGATCGACGAGCCCATCTCGGGCCGTTCATGGGTATGCTAACGCCCGAAGATCAAGACCTTCCACTGTAGACGCGATCGGGCGGGCGAGGTGACACAGGGACAGGGCGGCGGCTCCACCGTCCGCCGCATGCAGCTCGGCGCCCGCCTGCGCGCCCTGCGGCATCGGGCCGGGCTGAGCCGCGAGGAGGCCGGCCATCCGATCCGGGCGTCCGATTCCAAGATCAGCCGGATGGAGCTGGGCCGGGTCGGTTTCAAGGAACGCGACATCGCCGACCTGCTCACCCTGTACGGCGTCCACGACCAGGCCGAGCGCGAGGCGTTGCTGGCCTTCGCCAAGGAGGCGAACGCGCCCAGCTGGTGGCATCCGTACGGCGACGTGACGGACACCTGGCTGCAGACCTACCTCGACTTCGAGGAGGCCGCCGAGCTGATCCGCACGTACGAGGTGCAGTTCATCCCGGGCCTGCTGCAGACCGAGGCATACGCCCGCGCGGTGATCAGCATCGGGTACGGCGAGTCCGCCCCCGAGGAGGTCGACAAGCGGGCCCAGCTGCGGATGGAGCGCAAGAAGCGGCTCAGCCAGCCCAACCCGCCCAAGGTCTGGGTGGTCCTCGACGAGGCGGTGCTGCACCGGCCGATCGGCGGACGCGCCGCGCTGCGCGAGCAGATCACCTCGCTGCTCGAGCTCACCGACAACCCGTTCATCAGCATCCAGGTGATGCCGTTCGCCTCCGGCGGCCACGCGGCGTCGGGCGGCGCCTTCAGCATCCTCCGGTTCCCGTATCAGGAGTTGTCCGACGTCGTGTACGTCGAGCACCTGACCGGCGGGCTCTACATGGACAAACGCGAGGACGTCGACCGCTACTCGGCGGCGATCAGCCGGCTGTTCATCGAGGCCGCCGAGCTGACCCGGACCCCGGCCATCCTGCACCGCATCCTGAAGGATCTGGACCACTGAGGGTTGAATCCATCAAATCAATTTGATGTAATCCGGGGATGGGGCAGGAACCGCCGGCCTTCCTGAGCGCCGCGGGCCACCCGGTGCGGTGGGGGCTGCTGAGCGCATTGGCCACCGGCGACCGGCAGGTGCACGAGCTGACCGAGCTGCTCGGCCAGCCGCAGAACCTCGTGTCGTACCACCTCGGCAAGTTGCGCAAGGCCGACCTGGTCAGCGCCCGGCGCAGCAGCGCCGACCGGCGCGACACCTACTACGCGCTCAACCTGGCACGCTGCGCCGCCCTGCTGGCGGACACCGGCGGCGCCCTGCACCCGGGGCTGCGGCTGTCGCCGCCGGCGCACCCGGCCGGAGTGTCGGCCCGGGTGCTGTTCCTGTGCACCGGCAACAGCGCGCGCTCGCAGATGGCCGAGGCGCTGCTGCGCAGCCGTACCGGAAAATCGGTGGAAGCCCGCAGCGCCGGCAGCCACCCCAAGCCCCTCCACCCGGACGCCGTGGCGGCCATGGCCGCCCGCGGCATCGATCTCGCCGGCGCCCGCCCGAAACATCTGAGCGAGTTCGCCGGCCGGCGCTTCGACCGGGTGATCACCCTGTGCGACAAGGTCCGCGAGGTCTGCCCGGAATTCCCCGGCCACCCGCGCCCAACGCACTGGAGCACGCCGGAACCGGCCGAGAGAGCCGACTTCGATCGGCTCGCGGACGCGCTCGACGAGCGGATCACCTTCCTGCTGCACACCCTGACGAGGCAAAACCTGACGAGGCAAAACCTGACGAAGGAGCCGTCATGACTGCCACCGACGGCACCGTGCACGTCCGCTACCTGGTGGACGACGTGCGGGCCGCGATCGAGTTCTACACCGAGCACCTCGGGTTCGTCCCCGGCGAGACAGTGTTCCCGCCCGCGTTCGCCGACGTGCGCCGCGGCAACCTGCGACTGCTGCTCTCCGGGCCGGACAGCTCGGCCGGGCGCCCGATGCCCGACGGCCGCAAGCCCGGGCCCGGCGGCTGGAACCGCATCCACCTGCTCGTCGACGACATCGACGCCGAGGTCACCCGGCTGCGGTCGGCCGGCGTCGAGTTCCGCAGCGACGTGGTGACCGGCCCGGGCGGCAAGCAGATCGTGCTGGACGACCCGGCCGGCAATCCGATCGAGCTGTTCCAACCGGCCGCTGGATGACCGCCGGGCTGGGCACGGTCCTCAAGGAGTGGGGGCGGATCGGCTGCGTCGGCTTCGGCGGGCCGCCCGCGCACATCGCGTTGCTGCGCAAGCTCTGCGTGGACGACCGCGCATGGCTCACCCCGCGCGAGTTCGAGGACGCCATCGCCGCCTGCAACCTGCTGCCCGGCCCGGCCTCCACGCAGCTGGCGATCTTCTGCGCGTGGCGGGTGCGCGGCCGGGCCGGGGCGCTGGTCGGCGGGGCCGCGTTCATCGTGCCGGGGCTGATCGTGATCCTGGCGCTGGCGGCGCTGTTCCTGGAGGGCAGCCCGCCGCTCGCGGTGACGGCGGCGGGCGCCGGGGCCGGGGCGGCGGTGGCGGCGGTCGCCGTGCAGGCCGGCTGGAGCTTGATGCCGGCCGGCTGGCGCGGCGCGCCCGAGCGCAGCAGCCGCCGGCGATGGTCGCTCTACCTGCTGCTCGGCGCGGTCGCGGCGGCCACGACCGGGCCCTGGCTGGTGCTGTTGCTGATCGCCTGCGGCGTGGCCGAGGTGATCGCCCAGCGCGTGCCGGCCGGCCTGAAGAAGGCCCGCGCCCTGCCCCTGGCCGTCGCCGGGGCCGGTGGCGGCGGCGTCCTGCTGTCGGTCGCGTGGGTCGCGACCAAGGTCGGCGCTCTCTCGTACGGCGGCGGCTTTGTCATCATCCCGCTCATGCAGGCCGACGCCGTCGACCATTACCGCTGGATGACGGCCGCCCAGTTCCTCAACGCCGTCGCGCTCGGCCAGGTCACCCCCGGCCCGGTCGTGCACACCGTGGCCGTGGTCGGCTACGCGGCGGCGGGCCTGGCCGGCGGCTTGCTCGCCGCGGTGGTGGCGTTCGGCCCCTCGTTCGCGCTCATCCTGCTCGGCGCGCACCGCTTCGACCGCCTCCGCGCCGACCGCCGGGTGCGCGCTTTCCTCGACGGCGCCGGCCCGGCCGCCATCGGCGCCATCCTCGGCTCGGCCGTCCCGCTGGTCCTGGCGCTCGAGCACCCCTGGCAATACTTCGTCCTGGCCGGCGCCGCCGTTCTCGCCCTGGTGCTCCGGCGCGGCCCGGTGCTCACCCTGCTCGCTGCGGCGCTCGCGGGGATCGTGATCGTGGCGCTCACTTGATCACATAATTACTTGGCAACCATCCGGATCACCGAGGGCGGGCCGAACGCCCGCTCGAGTAAAAGATTCTTGACATCATGTTGGCTTCGCTTTACATTCGGACATGTCAAACTTTCTTTACACGGGGGTGGGGCATGTCGTCCGAGGAGAAGCGCACCTGGATCTCCGCCCTGGTCGGCGTCGTCGTCCCGGCCGTCTATCTGGCCACCATCCTGTCCCGGGTGCCGGGCGCGGACGTGGCGACGATCGCGTACGTGAAACCGATGCTCATCTCGATCGGCGCCGGGATCGGCGCGGGCATCGTCCTGGCCATCGTGGCCGCCGCGGCCGGGCCCAGGGAGCCGGACCGGATCGACGAGCGCGATCGGGAGATCAACCGGCGAGGTGAGTACGCCGGCTTCTACGTGATGAGCATCGCCGCGATCGTGCCGCTGGTCCTGGCGATGGCCGAGGCCCAGCAGTTCTGGATCGCGCACGCGCTCTACCTGGCGTTCGTGCTGGCGGCGCTGGCCTCGGCGATCGTGAAGATAGTCGCCTACCGGCGAGGCTGGTAGGTGTGGGCAAGCCGACCAGGGTCACCAACACGATCCGGGCGCTGCGCTTCGCGCACGGCGAGATGACCCAGGCCGAGCTGGCCGACCGCATCGGGGTGACCCGCCAGACCATCATCGCGATCGAGCAGGGCCGATACTCGCCGTCGCTGGAGATGGCCTTCCAGATCGCGCGGGTCTTCGGGGCGCCGCTCGACGACGTCTTCGGATACCGCGACACCGAGCAGTAAGCGCCTCGCCACCACCGGACCGAGAAACCGCCGGACCGAGAAGGAGTCCCGATGCACGCGCTGACCCGTACCGCACGGATGACCGGGCTGTTCTACCTCGGCATGACCGTCTCTGCCGTACTCGGCTTCCTCGTCGTCCGCCCGCGGCTCTTCGCGGCCGGCGACCCGGCCGCGACGCTGGCCAACCTCGTCGCGCACGCCTCGCTGGCCCGCACGGGCGTCGCGCTGGAACTGGCCATGGTCGTCGCCCAGACCGGCACCGCCGTCTGGTTCTATCGCCTGTTCCGCGGCGTGCACTCCGTCGCCGCCGGTGGGATAGCCGCCTTCGGCCTGGTCAACGCCGCCGTGGGCCTGGTCAGCGCGGCGATGCTGGGCACCGCGGTCCAGGTCGCGGCCGACCCGTTCGGCGACGCGGCGACCATCGTCCACCTGCTGTACCTGATCAGTCTGAACATGTGGGCCGTGGGAGCGCTGTTCTTCGGCCTGTGGCTGATCCCGATGGGCTGGTGCGTGCTGCGATCCGGCTGGATGCCCCGCGCCCTGGGCCGGCTCCTGATGGTCGGCGGCGCCGGGTATGTGCTGAGCCCGTTCGTCCTGTACCTCGCCGACGCGCCGGCCGTCTTCGACGCCATGGCGTATCCGGCATCCGTCGGCGAGCTCTGGATGGTGGGCTACCTGCTGATCCGCGGCGTACGCCGGCCGACTGGCTCCTCCCCCGCCCCCGCGCCGGCCCCGGCGACGACCTGAAGCCACGCGTTCGTCAGGTGAGCAGCGCCATCTCGGTCTTGGTGTGCTGCCGGGCGGCGGGCGCCACACCGTACGCCCGCAGCGCCGCCGTCACCCTCTTCGCCACCGCGGCGGCCTCGTCGACCGCGCACTTGGTGGACAGCTCCAACAGGTCGGAGCCGTCGGGGAAGCGCCACCGCTCGGCGGTCAGGCCGCGGTCGAGCCCGCGCAGCCGCACGTTGGTGCAGCGCACGTCGATCGGCCCGTACACGATAAGGTCGTCCAGGCCGGCGCCGGCCGGCGCGTACTTCGCGAGCAGCCGGCGCTGCCGGCCGGAGAGCAGCTTGGCCAGCGGGCGTCCGGCCGCGACCGCGCGGGACACCTCGTCGCGGCCCAGCCGTTCCTTGAGTGCGCCCGAGCACACCGCGTGCCCGGGCAGCGCGTCGATCTCCATCTGGAACCGGTCGGCGTCGCGCAGCCAGCCCGGCACCCGCCCGGGCACGACCGGCCGCAGCTTGACCACGGCGTCGTCGCGCCGCTTCGCCCGGTCGCGGAACCGGACGATCACGCCGTGCCGGTAGAGGGCCAGGCCCGGGGTGTCGAGGAAGTACACCCGGCGGGCGGCCCCACGATCCGGGTCGATGCCCAGCGACCGCCCGTCGCGCCGCGGGACCACCACCTTGAGCTCGACCTCGTCGGCCTGACCGGCCAGGGGCTCCAGCGGATCCGGCTGCCAGAATCCCATCGTCGTCACGGTTGCGTCCCGTCCTCTCTCACGCCTCGACAACCGTACGTTGCGTTCGGGACGACGGACCGTATACCCCCGGGTATTTTCGTTAACCTTCGGGCCTCGACGGCGCGGCCTCGAAGGACGCGGCGCTGCCACCCGCGGTGACGTCGGGGACCGCGGCGCCGGGAATCCGGGCGCGATTTCATGCTATCGCTGCGGGACGGGACCTTTGGCCCGTGTCGGGGCGGGCGGCGCGAGCTAACGTCCGGCCCATGAGCAATGGGGCGGCGGTGGCCGTGGCGCTGGTCTTTGTGTGGCTCGGGATGGTGCTGGGGATCTCGTTCCTCGAGGCGCCGCTCAAGTTTCGCGCGCCGGGCGTGACGCTGCCGATCGGGCTGAGTATCGGGCGGCTGGTGTTCCGTGCGCTCAACGCCGTCGAAGTGGTGCTCGCGGCCGGCATTGCCGTCGCGCTTGTGGTGGGCGACGCCGGGTGGGTGGCCTTTCTGGTCGCGGCGGTCGCGCTGGTCGTTCAGCTTTTCGCCGTACGGCCCGCGCTGACCCGCCGATCGAACGCGGTTCTCGAGGGGCAGGACGCGCCGCGGTCGCGCGCGCATTACGCGTACGTCGGGCTGGAAATCATCAAGGTGGTCGCGCTGATCGCGACCGGGGTGGCGCTGTTCTAAAGCGTCTTGGAAGCGTCGTCAAAGCGTCGGCAGGGCGGTGGCGATGGGCCACGCGACCAGCAGCGAGCCGGCCGCGGCGATCAGCCACCGAGGGGCCGCGAAACGATTGAGCACCGCGCTCCACAGTGCCTGCCACAGCAGCAGGACGGCGAGCAGTGGCCCGACGAGCAGCACGAAACCCGAGGTCAGGCCGGCGACAGCGGCGGCGGTCAGGGCCACCACCGTGACGGCCGAAACCGCGAGTACCCCGAAACTGTTTCCATAGGCGAGCCTTTCCCCGCCGTACGCGAGAATGGCGAAGCCCGCCCAGACCGCGACCAACAGCACCCAGCGCGACCCACCCGGAATCGCATAGGTGAGGCCGAGATGCAGCGGGATCGCGACCGCGATCGCCGCGTAAACGGCGAGAACCGGCGCGGCGAACGCATGGCGGAACGTTTCCGGTTTCCGGTTCCGCCAGGTGTACGCGATGACGACCGCGCCGGTGACCGACGCGAGCCCGACGACGTAACCGCCGAGCGAAAGCGGAAGACGCGCGCTCGGCAGGAATGGCGCGATCAGCGCGCCCAGAATGGCGGCGACCCCGGCGACGCCACCCGCCCGGCCGATCAGCGGCCGGTCGAACCGCGGCCATTTTCCGGCGGGCGGGCCGAACAACAACCGGGCCAGCGGAATCACGCCGATCGCCAGCGCCGCCATCAATACGGCCGCGCCGAGAACGCGCCGGGCCGGAAACGGAAGCGGGCCGGGTTGCGGCGGCCCGCCGAATGCCTCGTCCAGCCAGCCGGCCGTTTCCCGATGGGTGCGCGGCGCGAACAGGATCGAGATGTGCTCCACCCCGGGCACCGTCACCACCGCGTCATGCCGGCCGCCGCGCTCGCCGGCCGCCGCGGCCGCGGCGTGGAAGCCGGGCAACTCCAGCCCGCCCACCAGCAGCAACAGGTTGTCGACCGGCCCGGTCGCGCCGCCGGGCAGCGAGATCGCCACGGTCGCGCCGACCTCGGGATGCGCGGCCGCGTAACGCGTGACCGCGGCGGCGCCCATCGAGTGGCCGACCAGCGCGATCCGTGCCGGATCCACGTCCGGCTGCACCCGCAGGAGCGTCATCGCCAGGTCGAGGTCCCGCTGGAGAGCCACGGTGTCGGCCGCGTCGTCGCGGGGCAGCGGGCGGCGGCTGGCGCCGTGCCCGTCGAAATCCGGCAGCACGACCACATACCCGTGGGCGGCGAGCGTGTCCGCGAACGGCCGCATCAGCCGCGCCGACCCGGCGAACCCGTGCGCCACCACGACCCCCGGACGCCGCTCCCCCGGCGCGACCCGCGGATGCACCTCGACCATCGGCACGCCGCCGATCACGACGTGCCCGGTGCGCGTCCCGCCCCCGGCCCCGAGCACGAGCCAGAGCCCGGCCGCGGCGAGCACGAGAAGGGCGACGGGCAGAGCGACGGCGATGGATGCGGAGCGGGTGACGCGCATGCGCGGAAGTTACCTTGCGCACTCAAGGGCCTGGTTTGCCCGGCACCGGCGCGGGAAACTGCGGCGTGGTGGTAAATCGCTGGCACGCCATGAGCGTGGCCCTGGTCGCGGGTTTCATGACCCTTCTCGACGTCAGCATCGTCAACGTCGCGCTGCCGTCCATCCGCTCCGATCTGCACCTCGGCCCGGGCGAGCTGCAGTGGGTGCTGTCGGGGTACGCGCTGACCTTCGGGCTCATCCTGGTGCCGGCCGGGCGGTTCGGCGACGCCCGCGGCCGGCGGAACGTGTTCATCTTCGGCCTGGCGGCGTTCACGCTGGCCAGCGCGGCCGCCGGGATGGCGACCGGCGCGCTGTGGCTGGTGATCGCCCGGCTGGTGCAGGGCGCCGCGGCCGGCGTGGTGAACCCGCAGGTGTCGGGGCTGATCCAGCAGCTGTTCGAGCCGCGCGAGCGGGGCCGGCCGTTCGGGCTGCTCGGCGCGACCATCGGGATCTCCACCGCGATCGGGCCGCTGCTGGGCGGGTTGCTGATCCAGGTCTTCGGCACCGCCGACGGGTGGCGCTGGATCTTCTACATCAACGTGCCGATCGGGCTGGTGGCGATCGTACTGGGCTACCGGTGGATCCCGAGCCGGCCGCCGGAGCGGCGCGAGCAGGAGAGTCTCGACCCGGTCGGCGTGCTCCTGCTCGGCGTGGGCGTGGTGCTGCTGCTCCTGCCGCTGGTGCAGGAGCGCGAATGGCACGGCTCGGCCAAGTGGCTGCTCGCGGTGGCCGGGGCGCTGGTGCTGGCCGGTTTCGGGTGGTGGGAGCGGGCGTACGCCCGGCGGGCGACCTCGCTGGTCGACCTGTCGCTGTTCCGGGTCCGGTCGTACGGCCTCGGGGCGCTGGTCGGCCTGCTCTACTTCGGCGGTTTCACCTCGATCTTCTTCACCTACACGCTGCTGCTGCAGAGCGGCTTGCACTACACCGCGCTGGAGGCCGGCATCGCGATCACCCCGTTCGCGATCGGCTCGGCGGTCACCTCGGCGATCGGCGGGCGCGTGGTCATCCGGTACGGCCGCCCGCTGGTCGCCATCGGCCTGGTGCTGGTGGCGGCCGGGTTGGCATGCGTCGTGCTGGCGCTGCACTTCGTGCCCGGGCGCGGCGCGGGATGGGCGACCGCGCTGCCGCTGCTGGTCGCGGGCCTGGGCAGCGGGTTCGTGATCGCGCCCAACCAGACGCTGACGCTGGCCGAGGTGCCGGTGCGCCGGGCCGGCAGCGCGGGCGCGGTGCTGCAGACCGGCCAGCGGATCGGCACGGCCGTCGGGATCGCCGCGGTCGGCTCGATGTTCTTCAACCGGCTCGCGTTCCACGGCAGCTGGGATCTGGCGTTCCGCGACTCGCTGTGGGTGACGGTCGGGTTCGTGCTGATCGCCCTGGCCGCCGCGGTCGCCGACGTGCTCGCGACCCGCCGCGAAGATCCACACGTTTCCCTTCATCCGCGCGCCCACTAGCATCGAGCCCTCTCCATGGATCGAGGGGGCTCCTTTGCAGACACCGCCGGCGGCCGCGACTCACGCGGGGGCGATCTCCACCAGCAGCGGGTGGTGGTCCGAGGCGTACTCGATCTCGTCGCCCCGCAGCACCCACACCGCACGCACGCGCGCGGCCACCGCCGGGGTGCCGAAGACGTAGTCGAGGCGCATCGGGTCGAAGGGGTCCCCGACCCCGGCCGCCGTCGGCACGGTGAGTCCCGAGCCGGTACCGGCCACCTTCCACAGGTCCACCAGGCCGGCCTTCTCGAACGCGGCGATCGCCGCGGGATCCGACCGGCTGCCCACCGAGAATCGCCCGGTCGAGGGCATCGGCTCGAACCCGCTGAGCGCGTTCATGTCGCCGGCGATGAGCACTTCGCCGCGGCGCCGGTAGCGGTGCGCCAGCCAGGTCGCCTCGCGGTAGCGGCGGCGCGGCGAGTCCGCGTGCAGGTGGGTGCTCACCACCGTCAGCGTCCCGGCCGTCACCGCGGCCGCCGCGTGATGCAGCCGCCAGGTCACCGATTCGCGCCGGACGATCGGCAGCGGCGGGCGCACCAGCACCGCCACCGGCTGGCCGAAGACCGACGGCGCCAGGTGCGCCACCATGCCGAGCGAGTCAGCCAGCGTCGCGATCCGCCGCCGGTCGAAGCCGCCCAGCTCCTGCAACGCCACGAGGTCGGGGGACTCGCGCCGGAGCACCGTCACCACCCGGTCGAGCCGGCCGTTCCGGCCGCCGGTCAGGATGTTCCAGGTCAGCATGCGCACCGAGAGCCTCCGCATTGGGACGGACGGTCCACCACAGCACCGACAGCCAGCACACGGTCAGCAGCAGGGCGCCCAGCACGTCGGTCGGGTGGTGCATGCCGCGGTACATCCGGGACACTGCCACACCGACCGGCATCACGACGACCGGAACCAGGAACAGCCAGCGCCACCAGCGTTCGATGCGGCCGATGCAGATCAGCGCGATCGCCGTCCACAGACACATGGTGGCGGCGATGTGGCCGGAGGGGAACGACGACGTCGGCAGCGTCCCGTCCAGGTGCTCGGCCTGCGGGCGGGGACGGCCGGTCGCGGCCGCGGTGACCAGGAAGAGCGTCAGCTCGCCGAACATGGCCAGCACGATGAACAGCACCGGCCGCCACTGCCGCCACACGGCCAGCGCGATCGGGCAGAAGATCAGCGAGACGGCGAGGATGGCGTGCGTGTCGCCGGCCTTGCTCCACAGCCAGCTCACGTCGTCGAGGGCCGGCGTGCGGAAGGTCTGCAGCCAGCGCGGGAAGGCGTCGTCGAACGGCGGGGACCAGCGCGTCACCGCGTACCCGACGAAGTAGAGCACGCCGAACGTGAACACCCAGCCGACCAGGATCTCGGCGCCCTTCGCCCACGGATGCGGCAGGATCGCCGTCTCGTCCGGGGCGGGGGCGAGGTCGGCGGCGGCTTCCGGTTCGAGGCCCTCCGCCAGCGGCGCGGCGGGTTGCCCCGCTTCGCGGCGCCAGACCCGGAACGCGTACGCGGTGACGCTGATCCACGCCAGGCCGAGCAGCCATCCGCCGATCACGTCGGAGAGGAAGTGCACGCCGAGCGCGAGGCGGCTCACCCCGATCGCGAAGACCAGCAGCGCCGCCGCCCCGACCAGCCACCAGCGCCACTTGCCCCGAGCCAGCGACAGGAAGACCAGCGTGAGCGCCCCGTAGACGACGGTCGCGCTGAGCGTGTGCCCGCTCGGGAAGCTGTTGCCGCCGCCGACCGCGATCGGGTCGGCCACCACCGGCCGGACCCGGCCGACCAGGGCCTTGAGCGACGGGTCGAGCAGCACCGCGCCGAGGCCGGTGACCGCCAGATAGAACGCCAGTCGCGGCCGACGCCGGATCAGCAGCAGCACGACCACCAGCACGACCAGCGGAACCAGCCAGCCGCGGCCGCCGGCCGCGGAGATGCCCTTGAACACCGCCACCGCGGCCGGGTGCGGCGCGATCAGCGCGTTGAGCCGGTCGTCGAGATGCTGGTCGAGTCGCAGCATCGGCGTCCAGCTGTACCGCACGAGCAGCAGCAACGTCCCGAAACCCAGCCCGGCGGCGACCACCGCGGCCAGGCCGAGCACACTGCGCTCGGCGAAGTACCATCCCGCTCTCTTCTCGGCAACGCTCACGCGGGCGGTCTTACCCGGAGCGGACGTCGCGTACACCGCGCCGCGGCCGGCGGGGGTGCACTCAGGACGATGCCCGGCGGGCCGCGGCGCTCACGTCGTACGCCAAATCGGGGTCGCCGTCCGGAAGCGGAACGCAGAGCAGAAGGGCCCGGGGTTTGATGGTGATCTTCAGGCTCCGGCCGGGCTCGATGAGATCGCCGTCCAGCTGGCGGGGCTCGATCCGCCTGGTGTGGATCTCGACGCGCTCGGCGGTGAACGTCTCCATCAGCGGCACCCGCTCGCGCCGGCGCAGCACCGCCCACGACAGCCGGGCCCAGTGACCGAGGTTGTTGGGGCTCAGGATCGCCACGTCGAGCTTGCCGTCGGCCGGATCCGCGCGGCTCAGCAGGCGCACCCCGCCCTGGAGGCGGCCGACGTTGCCGACGATGACGGTACGCGGGCGGCGCGGCATCGGCGGGCGGTTGTCGATCACGATCCGCGCCCGCATCGGCCGGTCCCGCAGGTGCTTGGCGGCGCCGACGACGTACGCGAGCCAGCCGATCCGCTTCTTGGCCCGCTCCGACGTGCCGGCCAGCATCTGGGCGTCGAAGCCCATGCCCGCCATCACCGCGAAGCAGCGGTCACCGGCCACCCCCACGTCGATCCGGCGGCGCCCGCCGTCCAGCGCGACCTGCACGGCCGCCGGCAGCTCGCCGACCAGGCCGAGGTTGGCGGCGAGCAGGTTGCCGGTGCCGGCCGGCAGCACGGCCATCGCCACGTCGGTGCCGGCCAGCGCGCCGACCACCGCCATCACCGTGCCGTCGCCGCCGCACACGAAGATCAGCTCGGCGCCGTCGGCCATCGCCTTCTTCGCCTGGCCGCGGCCCGGGTCCTCGGGCGTGGTCTCGTGCCACGAGGGGCGCGGCCAGCCGGCCTCGGCCAGCATCCGCCCGACGGTCTGGCGCAGCTCGGCAGGGGCCTTGGCCGGGTTGACCACCACGGCGCTCCGGGGTCCTGTCACGACGTCAGTGTGCCGGAGGGATGGGCTCGGGGCGACTCGGGAATCATGAGGGGGTGAGCGACTTGACCTACTCCCCGGTGGGTGGCACTTTGTCCGGGCTTCGGCCGCCCGGCTTCCGGCACCTCTCCTACCGGGTCTTCCTGGGCTCCGGGGACGATCTTTACGCCCGTGCGTCGCAGGCCGTGCTCTCCTTCGCCATGCATCGGGCGACCGGAGCGTCAGTTGCCGCCTCCGCCCCGGTTGCCACTCCCGGCGTCCGGGTCACCGTCGGATTCGGGCCGCTGCGAGCGCCGTGTGAGGTGATTTGGGCGGAAAAATCCGATCAAAAGGCGGGATTTGCGTATGGGACATTACCCGGTCACCCCGCCTCGGGTGAGGAGGCCTTCCTTGTCACGCTCGAGCCCCACGACCGGGTGTGGTTCACGGTGACCTCGTACAGCCGGCCCGCGCGGCTGCTGATGCGGCTCGGCGGCCCGATTCCCGTTGTGTTCCAGCACGCGTACGCCCGCCTGCTGGGCCGCGCGCTGAGACGGCTCGGTACCGTGAACGGGTGAGCGCGACATCGGTGACCTGGTCGGGGCACAGCACCGTGTGGCTCGCCGACTCGGAGGTCACCCTGCTCACCGACCCGGTCCTCACCGATCGGGTGGCCCACCTCAAGCGGCTGGCCGGCCCCACCCCCACGCTGCCCGGCCCGCCCGACGCCGTGCTGCTCTCGCACCTGCACGCCGACCACTTCCACCTGGCGTCGCTGCGCCTGGTGCCCGGCGACCCCGTCCTGATCGTCCCGCGCGGGGCCGCGTCGTTCGTCGCCAAGACGCTCGGCCCGTCCTCCGCCGCCCGCTGCGTCGAGCTGGCCCCCGGCGACGAGACCACGGTCGGCGCCGTCCGGGTCCGCGCCGTCCCCGCCGCGCACGACGGCGGCCGCGGCCCGTGGTCCCGCTCGCGGGCGCTCGCCATCGGCTTCGTCGTCGAGGGCGCCGCCCGCACCTGGTACGCCGGCGACACCGGCCTGTTCGACGAGATGAACGGGATCGGCCCGCTCGACCTGGCCCTCATCCCGGTCGGCGGCTGGGGGCCCACCCTCGGCGCGCACGGCCACCTCGACGCCGCCGACGCCGCCGAGGCCCTGCGCCGGGTCCGGGCCGACTGGGCCGTGCCGATCCACTACGGCACCCTGTGGCCGATCGGCATCTCCCGCGTCCGCTCGCACATGTTCCGCGACCCCGGCGCCCGCTTCGCCGAGCTGGCCGCCCGGGCGGCGCCCGACAGCCGCGTCCGCGTCCTGTCCCAGGGCGAGTCCCTGACCGTGGAGCGCGCCCCATGATGTCGTACCTGGGCGCCCTGTTCTGGCTGCTCGGCGTGGTCGCGTTCGGCGCGATCATCCCGGTCGTCCCGACCGGCGCCGCGGTGAGCGGCGCCGCCGCGCTGGCCTTCCACGAGAAGCACCCGATCACCATCGCCCTGGTCATCGTCTTCGGCGCCGCCGGCGCCTACTGCGGCGACCTGGTGATGTACGCGATGTGCCTGCTGGGCGGCGAGCAACTGGCCCGGCGGCTGCGCTGGCTGCGCGACGAGGAGCACCTGGCGTCGGTCAAGGTGCGCCTGGAGAAGTCCCCGATCCCGGTCCTGCTGGTGTCCCGCCTGATCCCCGGCGGCCGCGTCCCGGTCCTGCTGGCCGCCGCCTTCGCCGGCCTGTCGTGGCGCATCTTCATCGTGGCCAACCTGCCCGCCTGCGCGCTGTGGTCGGGCGTCTACGCCGGCATCGGGGTGGCCGGCGGGTCGATCTTCCCGCGCCCGTGGGAGGGCGTGGTGGCCGCGGTGATCCTCATCCTGGTGGTCAACCAGACGGTTTCCTGGATCACCAGGCGGCGCGAGGCCCGCGCCGCCGACGCCTCCCCGTCCGAGGCCTGAGCCACCCGCTGATCAATATCTGAGGTACTGCCGGGTCAGCTTGGCGGCCTTCTCGACCACCTTGATCCCGCCCGACATCGTCGCGTGCCCGTGCGACAGGACGGCGATCGACACGTCCGTGCCGTCGCCGGTGATGCGGCCGACCGAGTTGATGATCCAGCGGTTGTTCTCGGTCGAGCGGGGCAGCCACCCGTTCTTGACGGTGAAGTCCTCCCCCGCCTTGGCCGCGGCGGGCACGCCCCAGTCCTGCGCCTCGTCCACCGAGCTCATCAGCCGGTGCGCCAGGTCGCGGGATTCGTCGTCGAGCGGCCCCTCGGGGTCGACCAGCTCGGCGAGCAGCCGCACCTGGTCGTCGACCGTGGTCTTGGTCAGCCCCCAGGAGCCGCTGACGGTGGTCCGGGTCAGGCCGAGGCGCTTGTTGCACTTGGTGATCGCCTTGGCCCGGCCGAGCCGCGCGAACAGCGAGGTCGTCGCGTCGTTGTCGCTCAGGGTGATCATCCGTTTGGCCAGGGCCAGCTCGGTCGAGGTGAGATCGCGGTCCTTGTCCTGCGCGGTGAGCAGCAGGCAGGCCAGCACCTGAACCTTCACCACGCTCGCGGTCTCGTACTTCTCGGCGCCGCGGTACGAATACCGCTGACCGGTCTTGTTGTCGAGCACCGCGACCGAGAACTCGGGCACCGTGGCCGCGTATTTCGTGAGCGCCGCGTCCAGGTTCTTCGCCCGCTTGGCCCGCTCCTGCGCGGCCAGTTCCTCGGGGCTGGGCCCGGTCGGGGTGGGCGCCGCCGTCGAGATGAAGCTGCCGGCCAGCGGCAGCACGCCGCCCCCGTCGCCGCGAGTCATGCCCACGCCGACCAATCCGCCACCCCCCAGGATCCCCACAGCCGCCACAGCCAAGATCCAACTTCGAGTACGCACTGCGCCATAGTGCCGTGCTTACGCCACCGCCGCCCGTCCCGCCCCCCGGGCACCGGAAATCGACCGGTACTTTCGACCGACGGAACAGCCACGATCACCTGGCGTGAGCAATCGCCCGGCGTGTCACGCGGGCGCATGATGGTGGCATGCGCATCCCCCTGGTGTCACCGCTCACCGACCTCGCCCGCGCCGCGATCGGGCAGGCGGTCGAGACCGCCGCCGCCGCGGTCACCCTGCCGCTGCGGGTGCTGGGCGTGCTCGGCCAGACCGAGCTGCTGGTCAGCCGCATCACCGTGCTGGCCGACGAGGCCGAGGCCCTCATCCGCCGGGTCAACACGATCGTCACCGACGCCGAGGGGGTGGTGACCGAGGCACGGGAGATCACCGCCGCCGCCACCGCGGTCGTCGCGCGGGCGGACGGCATCACCGAGGCGGCGTCGGTGGTGATCGGCCAGGCCACCGGCATCACCGAGGCGGCGTCGGCCGTGGTCGGCCAGGCGGGCGGGATCACCCACGCCGCGTCGGCCATCGTCGGCGAGGCGGCCGGCATCACCGACACGGCCGCCGGGGTGGTCACCCAGGCGTCCGCGCTCAGCCGGGCCGTCGAGGACGTGATCGCTTCGGCCGGCGGCATCACCGCCGACGCCACCGCGGTGGTCCGGCAGGCCGAGTCGGCGGCGGGCGACGCGACCGAGCTTCTTGACGCGTACGCCCCGGCGCTGCGCAAAGGCGCTCCGCTCGCGGCCCGTTTCGTCGACGAGTTGTCCCCCACCGAGGTGACCGCCGCCATCCGCATGGTCGACACCTTGCCCCAGCTGCGCGACCACCTGGTGAACGACGTGATGCCGCTGCTCGGCAAGCTCGACCAGGTCGGCCCCGACATCCACAAGCTCCTCGAGGTCACCGAAGACCTGCACCTCGCCATCGCCGGCATCCCCGGCCTGCGCCTGCTCCGCCGCCGCGGCGAGGAGCGCGAGCGGTCCGGCGAGATCCCCCACCCCTGACCGCGGCCCTGGGCCTCGATCTCGGTCAGGCCGGCACCTCCACGACCAGCCCGGCCAGCTCGTAGGCCGCGATCTCGGGCCGGATCCGCACCTCGGGTTCGCGCACCATCCGTACCCCGGGCAGGGAAAGCAGTCCGGTGAGAAAGATGTCCGTCTCCTGAATCGCGATGTAGGCCCCCGGACATCGATGCGCGCCATCGCCGAACGACAGCCCCATGTCACCCACCCCGTCGGCCAGCTTCCGCCCCGGGCACACCCGCTCCGGCTCCGCGCCGACCGCTTCGGCGTCGGCATTCGCCGCCGCCACACCCACATCCACGAGGGCGCCGGCCGGGATCGTCACGCCATTGACGCGTACGTCCGAAGTGGTCCACCGCATCAGATCGGCCACCACCGGCTCGAGCCGCAGAATCTCGTGCAGCACGAGAAACCGCTCCTTCTCGCCCGCCGCCAGATAGCGCGCCCGCAACTCGTCGTCCCCGAACAGATGCCACGCCGCCACCGAGATGAACTCCCGCGTGGTAATCATCCCCGCGGCCGCGAACGTCACGCATTCGCCAAGAATCTCCCGCGCGTTGCACCCTTCGTCGATCAGATGCGAGATCACATCGTCCCGCCGCCGTTTCCGCCGCACCGCGACGGCCGGCCGCACGTCCCGCCAGTAGAACGCCCCCATCGTGAACAGCTGATGGATCCCCTGTTCCAGCGCCCGCAGCCCTTTCGCGTCCCCGTCCGGCACCAGGTTGAAGAACCGCTGAAGCCGCAACGCCATGCTCCCCCGGCTCTCGGTCAGCCCCACCACCTCACCCGCGACCGCCACCGCCAGCTGAAACGACAGCTCCGACAGGTCCGCCCGCCCTTTTTTGCGCAGCACCGCACACTGCTCGTCGGCCAGCCGATGCATCAGCTCCCGGTAGGCGGCGTCCACCCGCTTGGGCGTGAAGTACTTGGCCGTCTGCCGCCGATGCTCGCGATGCTCCGGCCCGTCCCGGTAGAGCACCGCGAGCCGCATCCCCTTGGCGAAGCGCTTGACCCCTTCGATCCCGAAGCCGGCTTGCCGGGTGTCGTGGTGCCGCAGAAACTCGCGCGCTGTGGCGTAGTCCTGGATCCGCCAGACCCCGTCATCCCCCGCATGGACGGGACAGCCTGGGGCCAGCTCGCCCCGTCCGACCTTCCGCCCCGAATCGACCGTCGTCATCGCGCCATTCTGCGTGCCACCACGACGCCAGTCCACGACGGACCGCCTATGCGTCACGGCAATCCGGTCGGCCGCCGACGCCGCCGGTTACGGTGGACGGGTGGCTGAGCTGACGGCTTGCCATGCCTCGCGCGTTTCCTTTGGCCCCTCGCTTGCCTCACGACCTTGATGAGTTACCGCTTCCCGTAAGCCCGTTCTCATCATCCTTCGCCGGCCTCGGCCAACCGCACTTGATCCGTGTCTGGGCTCGCCGCGGAAACTCACGCATCGGCGGATGTCAGTCCCGAGTCGGCGCCCGCCGGAAGACATCACGCAGGATCGTCGTCGGGATACCGACAGGGCCTCCGAAAACGTCTCGAGGGTGGTCGGGCAGCACCGTGCGCAACGTCCGAGAGAAGGGAATGACTGCGCTCCACCCAAGTATCACCGCGAACAGCCCACGCCTCCAACACCGAGCATTCGTCTAATTCGACCATCGCCGACCCCATCAGCCGAGGCAGGGACTATCCCGGCACCAATCGTCCCGGCAACTGGTTCCGGGCATCGACACCGCACCGCTACGCGGCACGCCACCAAGAGGATGCCGATGTCGACAAGCGCGAATAAGACTAATCGAAGTTCTTGGATACCACCGGGATCGGTGACGGCAACCGTGACGGCAACCCACAGAGACAGCCAGAGGCCACGGCGATCAACCGCTACGAAGCGTGATCGCCGATGGCCCCGGCTGCGCCGGGTGACTATTCCGCCAGGCTCGGCATCAACTCCCGAAATTGCCCCTTCGCCAGAGCCTCTACTGCCATTGAAATCTCAGCCTTAGTTACAGACGCAACGACGAGTAGATTAGACACTGCAAAATAGGCACGATCAGAGCTCAGTTCGTCATCGAGTTCCTGAACCAAGCGGGCTCGGTCATAGATCGTTAGGTCGAACCTCCGACCATTCGCGATGACTGCCACTCCCACCAAGTATCCTTTCGCCTCAGTCTCGGCCTCATAGCCATCGAGGTACTCAGGAAATTTGATGTCATACGACTTTGCCACGGTCACCCGCCTCCACCGCACATGCATTGGATCCTAGTACGGCAGCCGCCATTTGCTAGCTGGCCAGGACATAGTCTCGTCGGAGACGTGCGCGTTGGTGGAACCAGCGTGCTCGGGCTTGGTGGCGGCGGCGCCAGTTGCGCCAGTGGGTGTCGTGGTC
>NZ_JBHTBJ010000042.1:0-59371 GCF_042664765.1 Paractinoplanes rhizophilus
AGTTGCCAAAGGAATCCAAGCCGGATCAAACCGGCCAGGGAAAAAACTACATTTGGCACTGGCTTTACAAGCACCCTGTTGAGTTCTCAAAGAACAACCACACCCGAAGTAAAACCACCCTCGGGGCTTCCGTTCCGACCCGCGAAACAATACACGGTGAAATCCGCGCTCATTCCTCGGGGTCCCCCAGGACGGCCGCTGCGGGCCCTGTAAAGGCCCCGCTCGCTCGCCCGTCTCCCTGGCGGCTCGGGAAACATTACAGGGCACCCCGCCCGGACGCCAAATCGGCCCCCTGCGAACCAGATCACAGCGGGCCGACCGTCAGATAGAGCCTTCAGGCCGGCCATGGGTGGCGGGCGGGGCGGTTGGATGGTAAAAAACCTCGACGCCGGCGAACGACTTCTTGCCACGGCGCAGCACGAGGAAGCGACCGTGCAGGAGCGCGGACGAGGGCGGGACCGCCTCACCGTCCGTGATCCGCTCGTTGTTCAGGTAGGCGCCGCCCTCCGCGATGGTGCGTCGCGCCTCGTTGGCCGAGGCGACGAGTCCCGCCTCCTTCAGCAGCGCGGACAGGGACGGCAGCTCACCCCGTACGGAAAGAAGCCCGGCCTCGGCCAACGCGGACCGCAACGTGCCCGCGGAGAGTGAGTCCAGCGAACCTCGCCCGAACAGCGCCTGCGACGCCGTCACCGCCTGCGACGCCTCGTCGGCGCCGTGCACCAGGGTCGTGATCTCCTCGGCGAGGGCCCGCTGGGCCAGCCGGGCCTGGGGGCGCTCGGCCGTCGCCTTCTCCAGTTCCTCGAGCTCCTCGCGGCTCTTGAAGCTGAAGTAGCGCAGGTACTGCATGACGTCGCGGTCGTCGGCGTTGATCCAGAACTGGTAGAAGGCGTAGGGGGAGGTCATCGCGGGGTCGAGCCAGACCGCGCCGCCCTCGCTCTTGCCGAACTTGGTGCCGTCCGCCTTGAGGACCAGCGGCGTGGTGAACGCGTGCACCGGGCCGGCGCCGCGACGGCGTACGAAATCAACGCCCGCGGTTATGTTTCCCCATTGGTCGGAACCGCCGTATTGCAGGGCGCAACCGTGCCGCACGTGCAGTTGGTAGAAATCGTTGGCCTGGAGCAGTTGGTAGCTGAACTCGGTGAAGCTGATGCCGGTCTCGAGGCGGTTGCGCACCACGTCGCGGGCCAGCATCTTGTTGACCGGGAAATGCTTGCCGACGTCGCGCAGGAACTCGATCACCGAGGTCGGTCCGGTCCAGTCGAGGTTGTTGACCAGCTCGGCGGCGTTCGCACCCTCGTAGGTGACGAACGGGGACAACTGCTCACGGATGCGGTCGACCCAGCCGGCGATCACCTCGGGCGGGTTGAGCGAGCGCTCGCTGGACTCGCGCGGGTCGCCGATCTGCCCGGTGGCGCCGCCCACCAGCAGCAGCGGCTTGTGCCCGGCGAGCTGGAGCCGGCGCGCGGTCATCACCTGCATCAGGTGCCCGACGTGCAACGAGGCGGCGGTCGGGTCGAAGCCCACGTAGAAGGTGATCCCGTCGCCGTTCAAGGCCGCCGTCAGCGACTCTAGGTCGGTCGAATCCTGGATCAAGCCCCGCCACCGCAGGTCGTCTACGAGAGTCACGACAGCGATTCTCCCGCACCCGTCCGTGCGCCGGACACCGGGTTTCGACATGCTGGAGGCATGACTCGCCTGGGTAGCGCCACCGCGCCGATCGACATCTCCAAGAAGAAGGCCGTCACCCGGCTCGAGGAGGCGCAGGACCGCCTGCTGCGGCTACGCCTGATTCTCGGCGGCCAGATCGAGGAGAAGCGGATCGGCCCGCCGCTCACCTGCGTCTTCGAGGGCTGGGACGCGTCCGGCAAGGGCGGGGCCATCAAGCGGCTGGTGGCGCCGCTCGACCCCCGGCACGTGCGGGTCTCCCAGTTCGCGGCGCCGACCTACGACGAGAAGCGGCACCACTTCCTGTGGCGGTTCTGGCCGAAGCTGCCCGGCTGGGGCGGCATGACGGTGTTCGACCGTTCCTGGTACGGCCGGGTGCTGGTCGAGCGGGTCGAGGGCTTCTCGACCAAGGAGCAGTGGCAGCGCGCGTACAACGAGATCGTCGAGTTCGAGCGCACGCTGGTCGCCGAAGGCATGATCATCGTGAAGTTCTGGATGCACGTCTCCGCCGAGGAGCAGCTGCGCCGCTTCGAGGACCGCGCGAACGACCCGCTGCGCACCTGGAAGCTGACCGACGAGGACTGGCGCAACCGCGAGAAGCGGCAGCAGTACGAGGAGGCGGTCGAGGAGATGCTGGAGCGCTGCGACCCGGCGTGGGCGCGGTGGCGGGTGATCCCGGGCGACAACAAGCATTACGCCCGCTTCGCCGTGGTCGAGGCGGTCTGCGACGCGATCGAGGAGGAACTCACCCGGCGCGGCCAGAAGTTCTGACCGATCGGGCCGGGCCGGGCACCGGCTGGGTCAGGCGAGATCGTGCTCCGCCGGCACGGTGTTGAGCAGCCAGGCGAGCGGCATGGTCGCCTGTACCGCGTACTGGTCGCCGGCCAGGCGATGAACCGTGACGGTCTGCGCCGAGTCCTGGTCGACCACCCAGTACTGCGGAATGCCCGCGGAGGCGTACTCGTTCCGCTTGGTCACCGTGTCGGTGCCTTCGGAGCCCGGCGAGATGATCTCGACGACCAGCAGCACGTCATCCACCGCCAGCCAGACGCCATCGGCCTGGGCCTTGCTCCAGACGACGAGGTCGGGGATCCGTCCGCCGACGCCGGTCGCACCCGGAATGCGCAACCCCACCGCCTGAGCGATCCGTTCGGCCGGAACCCCGGCGGCAAGCAGCCAGGCCATGAGCCGGGTCGCGATGATCGCATGGACATACCCCGGCGGCGGCACGACGGAGAGCACTCCCTCTGGGCTGATCTCATAACGGTGGTGCTCATCGGCGGACATCATCGCCGTGAGGTCGTCGAGCGTCACGACCTCAGGCATGTACCTGCCGACAGCCTCTGAGCTCATGCCCGCATCCTACCGATTCCCGTGGCCGCGGCCGCAGGCTCCAGGGTCGACACAGACCCCTAAGCGAGGGGCAGGCCGGCGGACTGGGTGTGGGTGGGCTCGGGGGCGGCGTGGTGGGTGAGCACCGCTCCGGTCATGAAGGTGCCGCCGACGGCCAGGGCGCCCAGGACGCCGAGCGAGATCTGCTGCTCGTGGTCGAGCTGGCGCTGGTAGTCGGCCTGGGTGATGACCGTGATGCGGCCGTTGTGGTCGAGGACGTACTGGCCGTCGCGCATCTCGGCGTTGCCGTTCAGGCCGGCGAAGGCCACGACCACCGCGAGCCAGAAGCCGAAGAACAGCGCGCCGGCGAGCATCGACGCCCAATGCGGGACGTGCGGCGGCACCCAGGAGGTCAGGCTCCAGGCGCGGCGAGGGCTGGTGGTGCGGTAGTACCAGCGGTTGCCGAGCACGCCGGCGATCACGCCGGGCAGCGCGAGCGCGGCGGCGACCAGCACGGCGACCACGGACGGGACCAGCCGGACCCCGGCCAGCAGCGCCGCGATGAGCACCCCGGTCCAGACCACGCCGACCGAGCACATCACGCCGCACAGCGCCAACAACCGATGCGGGATCATCACGTCGGACGCTAGCCGCCCGCCGCCGCCCGTGTGGCCGTTTCGCTCCGGTCGGCCGCACCGAGTGACCAGGGCAGGAGGGCCGTCATGGTGCCGGTTCGCCGGCCGCCTCCGACACTTTCCGGGACCGCGGCGTGTGCCTGCGGTAGGTGCTCACCGTGGGATCACCGGCGATCCAGAAGCGCCACGGCACGTCGTGCGCCGAGGTGACTCCGACGCGGGGGCCGGACGAGATGGCGCCGCGCGGCGACGACGGCGGGGCGAGCGTCGCCGGGCCGGTGCCGTCGATGACCGACGTGGCGTTGGCGCTGCGGTTCACGGCCAGGACCTGCATCAGCTTGGCCGGCCCGGCCGCCAGGTCGCTGTCCTTGCGGGCCGCGGGGCGCCGCCCGCGGGCCGTCTCCAGGCCGTCGACGACCTCGCCGGCCCGCAGCAGCACCGCGGCGGCGCGGCCCTCCTCGCCGCAGACGATGTTGGCGCAGAAGTGCATGCCGTAGATCTGGTAGACGTACAGCCGGCCGGCCGGACCGAACATCACCGCGTTGCGCGCCGTGCGGCCCCGGTGGGCGTGGCTGGCCGGGTCCGCGCCCAGCCCGCTGTACGCCTCGACCTCGGTCAGCCGCACGGTGACCCCGTTGGCGGTCATCCGCCAGCCGAGCAGTTCCCGGGCGGCGGTGTCGACGGCGGTCGCGGGCAGGCTCAGCCAGGAGTAATCCACCCCGCAAGCCAAGCACACCGGCTCGCTACGGCTTTCGCCCCACCGCCCCGAAGATCGACGCTGACCGCCACCTCGTGGGTGTTGCCGGCGGTCGGCAGGCCGGTGCCGATGTAGACCGGCCTAAGAGGATCTTGCCGATTTTGGCATTCACGAACAGCGATCAAGCGAATACTCTGTGTCCCGGATGGGAATCTCGCGAAGAAATTCTCGAAGGGCGCGCGCATGCCAGGCACCGGCTCCACCGTTCCGCGCCGCCAGGTGGGCCGCCTGATGCGCCAGCTCCGCGAGCGGGCCGGCATCTCGCTGCTGGCCGCCGCCGAGGAGCTGGAGTTCTCCCGCGCCCGGATGTATCGGATCGAGAACGGTGAGGTCGCGGTCCGCAAGCACGACGTGATCGCGATGTGCACGGTGTACCGGGCCACGCCGCGGATGACCGAGGTGCTGATCGGCCTGGCCCAGGAGTCGAAGGCGAAGGGCTGGTGGCAGGCGTACGGCGATGTCGTCCCCTCCTGGTTCGAGCTGTACGTCGGCCTGGAACAGGCCGCGCGCCGCCTCCGCTCGTTCGCGCCGACCCTGATCCCCGGCCTGCTGCAGAGCCCGGAATACGCCGAGCACGTCTTCGGCACCTGGCCGGGCGTGCGCCCCGGCGCCGTGACCGTACGCATGGAACGGCAGCGGGTCCTCACCCGCAGTGACCCGCCGGCGCCCGTCCTCGAGGCGATCGTCGACGAGGGCGTGCTGCGCCGCGCGATCCCCGACCGGCTCGGCATGCGCAAGCAACTGGCCCACCTCGTCAACGTCTCCACCCGTCCCAACGTCTGCGTCCGGGTGATCCCGTTCGCGGCCGGGCCGCACAAGGCGGCGAGCTCCGGCCAGTTCACCATCCTCGACTTCCCCGCGGCGGGGGCCGCCTCACCCGAACCGACGACCATCTACTGCGAGACCCTCACCGGCGCGCTCTACCTCGATAAGCTCCCGGAGGTGGAGGCGTACGAATCGACCTGGGCCGAGCTCGAAGCGATCGCGCTGAGCCAGGAGGATTCGGACGACCTCATCGGCTCCGTGATCAAGGAGATCGACGTCGGGTGACCTGACCGGCGGCGCCGGGCACCAGAGGCCGGGCACGAGGAGGGAGACCGACGTTGGGTGACCTGACCGGCGCCGTCTGGCACAAGAGCAGCCGCAGCGGCGGCAACGGCGGCGACTGCGTCGAGGTCGCGGTGAACCTTCCGGGCGTCGTGGCCGTACGGGACAGCAAGGACCGCGGCCGGGCGACGCTGACCTTCAGCCCCGCGCAGTGGCGCTCCTTTCTGGCCGGCGTGCGCGACGGCGAGTTCGACCGGGTTCATTAGGTCTGCGTGATCCCTTTCTTAAGGGCTCTTTAGGTCCCGGGCCGGCGGCCCGGCGCGCACCCATAGTGAACGGCGTTGTCCGCTGCCCGTTCCACTTCCGAGGTGCCCGCCCGTGTCGATGTCCGCTGCCGCCCGTTTCCGCTACACGCTGGTGGCCGGGGCCACCGCCGTGGTGATCGGGACCGGGTTCACAGTCATCGGCCTGAGCCGCCACGCCGAGGCCGAGGCGACCTCCACCACCGTCACCGGCGCCCAGGAGCCGTTGGTTCCGCCGGCCACGGAGGAGCCCCCGGTCTCGCTGGAGCCGGCGCCGTCCGCGACGCCGTCCCCGTCGAAGTCGATCACCCGGGCGCCGAAGAAGGCCACCCCGGCGCCGAAGAAGACCACGCCCAAGCCCGCCCAGTCGTCGAAGAAGGCGATCGCGAGCGTGCCGAAGACCGGCGACGACGTCCTCGACGAGGTCCTCGCGCACATCAACGCCGTCCGCGCCGGGGAAGGGCTCTCGCCGCTCACCCTCGACGCCGACCTCTCGAAGGCGTCCGCCCTGCACACCAAGCTGATGATCAACGGCTGCGGCCTCGAGCACCAGTGCTCGGGCGAGTCCGGGCTCGGCGAGCGGTTCAGCGCCCAGGGCGTGCAGTGGTCGTCGGCCGGGGAGAACATCGGCTTCGGCTCCAGCGGGTCCAGCGAGGCGCAGATCATCAAGGCGGCGAACGGCCTCACCGACAGCATGCTCGCCGAGGTCCCGCCGAACGACGGGCACCGCAAGAACCTGCTCAACAAGGGCTTCAAGCGCATCGGCCTGAGCATCGTGCGCGACGCCAAGGGCATCACCTGGATGACGCAGGACTTCGTCAACTAGTTTGCTGCGGTGGCCAACATCCTCAAGTCCCTCTTCCGCAAGAAGCCCCCGACTCCCCGACCCCCCAAGCAGGCAACGCCCCGGCCCCCGAGGCATTTGCCCCGGCCGAGCGGGCGGCACCTGGAGTACTCGCCGAACCTCGACGGCGACGCCGACCCCGGCGAGATCGTCTGGACGTGGGTGCCCTACGAGGACGACCCGGCGCAGGGCAAGGACCGCCCGGTGCTGGTGGTCGGCCGCAACGGCCACGACGTGTACGCGCTGATGCTCTCCAGTCAGAGCGAGCGCGACGGCCGGCGCAACTGGCTGGCGCTCGGCCCCGGCGCCTGGGACCGCGAGCAGCGGCCCAGCTGGATCCGGCTCGACCGGGTCCTCGACATCGACGGCGACGGCATCCGCCGGGAGGGCGCGATCCTCGACCGGGCCCGCTTCGACCGCGTCGCCGCCGTGCTGCGCCGGGATTATGGGTGGGCCTGACCGGCGCCGGATAGTTTTGTGCCATGAGCGACGGCGTCATGGTGGGTTTCGGTGGCAAGCAGGCGTGGCTCGCGGTGGCCGGCGCCGAGCCGGTGGCCGTGCTCGAGGCGCTGGGCCTGCGTGATCTCGGCCCGGTGCCGTGGCGCGAGGGCATCGACCTCGCGCACCTGACCGACGACCGGGTGGCGGTGACCCCGCCGCTGCCCGGCGCGCGCGACACCGCCTGGGTCCTGGCCACCGGCCGCCGGCTGCTCCTGCAGCCGGCGGCCGTCGACGTGATCGGCCTGTCGGCCGCCCTCGGCACCGAGGTGCAGTCCTTCGCGACCCACCGGGTGACCGAGCTGCACCGCTGGCAGCGGGCGTCGCGCGGGGAGTTGATCCGGGCTTTCGGGTACGTCGGGCAGACCGGCGAGGTGACCTCGTGGCACGGCGAGCCCGGCCCCGCCGAGCGCGACGCCGGCCTGCCCGCCCGGCTCGACGAGGACACCGTTGTGCTGGTGGGCGAAAAGGACGTGCTCAGGGTCGCCGATGCCTGGAGCATTGACCCGACGACGTTGACCGGGCGCCCGGCGCCCGGCCCGCTGCGACTCGGCGCACCTGACTGAGAGAGGGCAGACCGATGCGCAAATACGTGATCATGGGGGTGCAGGGCAGCGGCAAGGGCACGCAGAGCCAGCTGCTCTGCGACGACCTCGACCTGGTGCACATCTCGGTGGGCGACATCTTCCGCTGGAACGTTCAGCATCACACCAAGCTCGGCGCCCAGGTCCGCCGCATCATGAACGCCGGCGAGCTGGTCAGCGACGACCTGGTCGAGCAGATCGTCCGCGGCCGCCTCGACGAGCACGACTGGAACTTCGGCTTCGTCATCGACGGCTTCCCCCGCAACGGCCGCCAGGCGGAGTTCTTCATGGAGTCCTACGACATCGACGGCGTGATCCACCTGGAGCTGCCGGAGGACGAGGTGCGCCGGCGGGTGCTGAGCCGCCGGCTCTGCCCGAACTGCGGCATGGACTACAACCTGATCGCCGACCGCCCCGAAGAGGAAGGCCGCTGCGACATCTGCGGCCACGAGCTGATCACCCGCGCCGACGACACGCCCGAGGCGCTGGACGCCCGCCTGCGGGACTACAACGAGAAGACCCGCCCGGTGCTGGAGCTCTTCCGGCGCAAGGAGTTCGTCCACGACATCGACGCCCGCCCGCCGGCGGAAGAGGTGCAGGCCAAGATCCGCGCCGCCCTCAACCTCCCGGCCTACCAGGCGGAGAAGCCCTCATGAGCGGCGACTACCCACCCTCGGTCAACACCGTCGGTCAGATGGTGCCCTCGGCCCGGCGGGTGCGGGCGACGCTCGGCGCGCGGGTGGTGGTCGACACCCAGCGCGCCGTCTACGTCTGGGAGCATCCGGCCTATCCGCAGTACTACCTGCCGATCGAGGACGTCGAGCCGGGGCTGGCCGCGGCGGCGAAGATCCACGTGCACGGCCTGGTGCGGCTCGAGTGGGAGGCGGTCGACGCCTGGTTCGAGGAGGACGAGCAGATCTTCGGACATCCGCGCAGCCCGTATCACCGGGTGGATGCGCTGCGGTCGAGCCGGCGGGTGCGGGTCGAGCTGGATGGGGTGGTGCTGGGAGAGTCGTCCTCGCCCGTCTTGTTGTTCGAGACGGCGCTGCCTACCCGGTATTACCTGTCGCGCACCGATGTGGACATGGGTGTGCTGGAGCATTCCGACACCGCGACGCTGTGTCCGTACAAGGGCCGGACCAGCGATTACTGGTCGGTGCGGACGCCGGGTGGGTGCTACTCGGATTTGGCCTGGTCGTATGCGTTTCCGTTGCCGGCGGTGGCGGCGATTGCGGGGTTGGTCGCGTTCTACAACGAGAAAGTGGATTTGGTGGTCGACGGGGAGGCACGGGAAAGGCCGGTTACGCCGTTTTCGTGAGAATGGCCCGTGCCGGGTGTTCGTTACGTGCGGCTGGCGCCTGCTTCGGGGCCGGCCAGGCGCTGGGCCAGCCAGACCGGTATCACGGACAGGACGATCAGGATCGCCGCTACCACGTTGACCACGGGGGCCTGGTTGGGGCGGAACAGGTTGTTGAAGATCCAGATGGGCAGGGTGGTGATGCCGGGGCCCGCGGTGAACGTGGTGACGATGATCTCGTCGAACGACAGGGCGAAGGCCAGCAGGCCGCCGGCCAGCAGGGCGGAGCGGATCAGCGGGAACGTCACGTACCGGAAGGTCTGGCGCGGCGTTGCGCCCAGGTCGGCCGACGCGTCCTCCAGGCTGGTGCCGGTGCGCCGCAAGCGGGCCAGCACGTTGTTGTAGACGGCGACCACACAGAACGTGGCGTGGCCGACGATCACCGAGAACAGGCCCTTGCCGATCCCCAGCGGCTCGATGATCGAGCGCCACGCCGAGTCCAGCGCGATGCCGGTGACGATGCCGGGCAGCGCGATCGGCAGCACGATCAGCAGGCTCAGGGTGTCGCGGCCGAAGAACTTGAAGCGCTGGACGGCGAAGCTGACCATCGTGCCCAGGACCAGCGCGATGGTGGTGGCGCCCAGGCCGGCTTTGACCGAGGTGAGCAGGGCCTGCCGGGCGCCGGTGTTGGTCCAGGCGGCCGACCACCAGCGGGTGGTGAAGTCGTGCGGGGGCCAGCCGAAGGTGCGGTCGCCGTTGAACGAGTTGACCAGCACCAGCAGCAGCGGCACATAGATGAACACCAGGCCGAGGGCCATGAACAGGCGCAGCGCCCAGCGTGCCCATGGGGACAGCGTCACAGCTCCTCCAGGGCGCCCGAGCGGCGGACCGCGATCAGGTAGATGACCATGACGGCTACCGGGATGGTGGCGATCGCGGCGGCGAACGGCAGGTTGTTGGCGGCGCCGATGTTCGCGTACACGAGGTTGCCGATCATCTGGGTCTTGCCGCCGACGATCTGGACCGTGATGTAGTCGCCCAGCGACAGCGAGAACGTGAAGATCGAGCCGGCGAAGATCGAGGGCACCAGGATCGGCAGGACGATCGCGCGGAACGTGCGGCCGGCCCGCGCGCCCAGGTCGGCCGAGGCCTCCAGCATGGAATCGGGCAGCCGCTCGAGGCCCGCGTAGACCGGCAGGATCATGTACGGCAGCCACAGGTACGACAACACCAGGACCACCGCGAACAGGCCGTAGCCGGGTCCGTGCCCGGGGCCGCCGAGCAGCCAGTCCACCGGGCCGCCGTTGGCCAGCAGCACCCGCCACGCGTACACCTTGACCAGGTAGCTCGCCCACAGCGGGGTGAGGATCGCGATCACCAGGAGCCGGCGGGACCGGGGCGAGGCAACCTTGGCCATGAAGAAGGCCATCGGCACGGCGAGCACCACGCAGATCACGGTGACCGCGGCCGCCACCCCGATGCTGCGCAGGGCGACGGCGCGGTAGACGTGCTCGGTGACCAGCGTCCGGAAGTTGTCCAGGCTGAACACCTTGACCAGGTCGCCGGTGAAGCTGTTGACACTCCAGAACGCGGAGATCAGCAGCACGGCGAGCGCCCCCAGGTAGGCGACAACAAGCCACAGCAGCGGGGCCGACAGCAGCGCGGCCAGCCGTACCCGGGGGTGCCGGTGCAGGAAGGAGCCTCGGCTCATCCCTTGATCGTCGTCCAGGCCTGGGTCCAGGCCGAGTAGTCCTTGCAGGTCACGTCCTTGCGCCCGTCGAGGCACTGGGCGATCGGGGTGGTCCAGTACCAGACGTTGGAGAAGTACGCCTCGTCCTCGGCGTGGAACGTCGCGCAGTGGTTCTTGTCGGCGGTTTCGGCGCAGGACAGCTTGTTGGCGGGCGCCTCGCCGAACCACTCGGCGACCGCGGCGTTGGCCTTGGGCGAGATGATGTGGTTCATCCACAGGTAGCCGCAGTTCGGGTGCTTGGCCTTCGACGAGATCATCCAGGTGTCCGACCAGCCGGTCGCGCCCTCGGCCGGCAGGATCGCCTCGACCGGCGCCTTGTCGGCCTGGGCGAGGTTGGTGATGATCTGCCAGGTGGTGCCGAGCACGGAGTTGCCGGCCTTGAACGCCTGCACCTCCTTGGTGTAGTCGGACCAGTACTCGCCGATCATCTTGTTCTGCTCGGTCAGCAGGTCGGTGGCTGCCTTGAACTGGGTGTCGTCCAGCGCGTACGGGTTCTTGATGCCCAGCTCCGGCTTGGTCTTCATCAGGTACAGCGCCGCGTCCGCGATGTAGATCGGCGAGTCGTACGCGGTGATCTTGCCCCGGTAGGGAGAGGCCGCGTCGAAGACCGCGCCCCACGAGGTCGGGGCCGGCTTGACCACGTCGGTGCGGTACATCAGCAGGTTGGCGCCGCGGCCGTGCGGCACGCCGTAGGGCACACCGTCCACCGAGTTCCACTGCTTGTTCTTGAGGCCGTCGAAGACGTCCTGGTAGTTGGCGATCAGGTCGGTGTTGACCGGCGCGACGTCGCCGCCGTAGATCAGCCGCAGCGACGCGTCGCCGGAGGCCGAGACCACGTCGTACTCGCCGGTCTTCATCAGCGTGACCATCTCGTCCGAGGTGGCCGCCACCTTGTTGTTGACCTGGCAGCCGGTCTCCTTCTCGAAGCCGGACACCCAGTCGACCTTGGGATCGGTGGAGCCGTCCTCGACGTAGCCGGCCCAGGAGATGATGTTGACCGAGCCCTCGCCGGCGCCGAGCGCCGACAACTTGTCGACCTTCGGGACCGACAGGCCGCCGGGCCCGCTGCCCGAGCTGCCGTTGTCGTCGCCGCCACCGCAGCCGGCGAGCACCAGCACGCCCGCTGCCAGGGTTGCCACCAAATATCTATGCCGCATCCGCGTTCTCCTTTGAACCGGGGATCTCGATGACGTGCTCCTCGCGCCAGGCCAGATGGACCGGCTTCCCCCGCAGTTCGGCCAGCGCGGCGGTGCCGGTGCGCTGGTTCTGCTCGACGACCGTCATCCGGGCGCCGGCGTCGAGGTCGACGACGTAGCGCGTGACCGGCCCCGCGTAGATCACCTCGGCGACCGTGCCCGGAATGCCGGCCTCGGCCAGCGTGATCTTCTCGGGCCGGACCGAGAAGGTCCCGCGCCGGCCCAGCAGCGCGACCGCGACGTCTCCGGTCAGGAGGTTGGAGGTGCCGACGAAGCCGGCGACGAACGGCGTGGCGGGCTGCTCGTACACCGACTCGGGGGTGCCGACCTGCGCGATCCGGCCGGCGTCGAAGACCGCGACCCGGTCGCTCATGGTCAGCGCCTCGTCCTGGTCGTGGGTGACGAAGACGAAGGTGATCCCGACGTCGCGCTGGATCTGCTTGAGCTCAACCTGCATCTGCTCGCGCAGCTTGAGATCGAGCGCGCCGAGCGGCTCGTCCAGCAGCAACACCTTCGGCCGGTTCACCAGCGCCCGGGCCAGGGCCACGCGTTGCCGCTGCCCGCCGGACATCTCGCTGGGCTTGCGAGAGGCAAAGCCGTTCAGCCGTACGGAGGCCAGCGCGCTCTCGGCCCGCTCCCGGCGGTCCCGGCGCGGCACTTTGCGGACCTTGAGCCCGTATTCGACGTTCTCCAGCACCGTCATGTGCGGGAACAGCGCATAGTCCTGGAACACGGTGTTCACGTCGCGCTCGAACGGCGCCCGGGAGGTGACGTCCCGGCCGCTCAGCTCGATCGTCCCGCTCGTCGGCAGCTCGAAGCCGGCGATCATCCGCAGCACCGTGGTCTTGCCGGAGCCGGACGGCCCGAGCATCGAGAAGAACTCGCCGTCGGCGATCTCGAGGTCGATGCCCGCGACTGCCTCGACCGAGCCGAAGGACTTCCGCAGCCCGGTCAGCTTGATCGCGGGGGTGTCACTCATCACGCGGCCCACCGATCCGGGCCGGCATCTGCATCACGGGACCTCCGGTGGCGCGCTGTGTTGCAGCACACGGTATGGGCCGCCGCCGACGGTCGTAAATAGATCCCGTCCAGATCTTTACCCGGTCGCGGCGGGGCGGGGACCGCGGAAGGAGGTAGCTTGGCTTCACGTGCCAGGTAACTCCGTCGGACTGCGGTCCGAACGCGGCCCCGTGCTCGCCGCCGTCATGCTCGCCACCGCGCTGGTCGCCATCGAGGGAACCATCATCGCGACCGCGGTGCCCTCGATCGTCGACGACATCGGCGGGTTCGCCGAGTTCCCCTGGCTGTTCTCGATCTACCTGCTCGCCCAGGCGGTCTCGGTCCCGATCTACGGCAAGCTCAACGACCTGTTCGGCCGCAAGCCGGTCATCCTCTGGGGCATCGGCCTGTTCCTGCTCGGCTCGATCATGTGCGGCGTGGCCTGGTCGATCTGGCCGCTGATCGCCTTCCGGGTGGTGCAGGGCCTCGGGGCGGGCGCGATCCTGCCGACCACCATCACCATCGTCGGCGATCTCTACAACGTCCGCGAGCGCGCCCAGGTCCAGGGCTACGTGGCCAGCGTGTGGGGCATCGCGTCGGTCGTCGGGCCCGCCCTCGGCGGCGTCTTCAGCGAGTACGTCTCCTGGCGCTGGATCTTCTTCGCCAACATCCCGCTGTGCCTGCTGGCCGCCGCGATGATCGGCCGCGGCTTCCACGAGCGGGTCGAGCGCGGCCACCCGGTGATCGACTACAAGGGCGCCGGCCTGCTGGCGCTGGGCCTGGCCCTGGTCATCCTCGGGGCGCTGGAGGGCGGTCAGGCCTGGGCGTGGGACTCCCCCGCGAGCATCGCCGTCCTCGGCGTCGGTCTCGCGTCGCTGATCGGCTTCGCCCTGGTCGAGCGCACCGCCCCGGCGCCCGTCCTGCCGCTGTGGATCTTCCGGCGGCGGCTGCTGGTCTCGAGCGGCCTGATCTCGGTCGGCATCGGCGCCGTCCTCTACGGCCTGAGCTCGTACATCCCCACCTACGCGCAGGACGCCCTCGGCGCCGGCCCGCTGGTGGCGGGCTTCGCCCTGGCCACGCTCACGCTGGGGTGGCCGGTGTCGGCGAGCCAGGCCGGCCGCATCTTCCTGACCCTGGGCTTCCGCTGGTGCGCCGCCATCGGCACCACCCTGGTGCTGGCCGGCAGCCTGCTGCTGCTGACGCTGGACGCCGGCTCGGCGGTGGTCACCGTGGCCGCGATCTGCCTGGTGATCGGCCTCGGCATGGGCCTCACCGCGTCGCCCACGCTGATCGCCGCCCAGTCGAGCGTGGGCTGGGCCGAGCGCGGAGTGGTGACGGCCAGCAACATCTTCCTGCGTTCGCTCGGCAGCGCCGTCGGCGTCGCCGTCTTCGGCGCGATCGCCAACGCCACGATCGGCTCGGACCACCCCTCCCCCGCCGTCCTGACCACGGCCGTGCACCGCGTCTTCGTCGGCATCGCGCTGGTCTCGGTGGCCATGTTCGCCCTGTCGGCGCTGATCCCGCGCTCGGCCGACGACGCCATCACCGCCACCCGCGCTCCCGAACCGGCACCGGCCGAATAACTACGCGGCCATCGCCGTGCTCGGCGAGTCCGGCATGCACGGGCTCACCCACCGGCGGGTCGACACGGCGGCGGGCGTGCCCGCCGGCCCCACGCTCGGCGGGCCCATCGCGGCGTTGCTGCTGACCATCGCGGGGCGCACCGCCACGCTGCCCGAGCTGTCCGGTCCGGGCGCCGCGCTGATCAGCACTCGTCCGTGATGTCGAGGGAGTGGTCGGCCTCCAGCAGCGCGTTCGGGTCTTCGGAACCGCTCGGGCGCGGGGCCGCCTCGGGGCGGGTCGGCGCGAGCAGGCCGCGCCGGGCGGCGGCGCAGTCCACCCACGCCGAGTAGGACTTGCTGTCCCCGGCCCACATGCCGCGATCCCCGGCGCGCAGGTTCTTCGCCGTCGGGAACTCCCAGGTGATCTCGGCGTGCGCCGCGGCCAGCGGATGGTCGGGGCCCGCGAAGGCGTACACGAAAATGAAGTTTGTCGTCACGCGCAGCGTGCGAAGGCCGCCGACCACGGCGGAGTTGTAGGTCATCCGCCCGCTCACCCGCGGCTCCTCGCCCGGATCGAGCCGCACCGACGGATCGATCCAGGTGGCGACGCCGCTGAACTTGCGGTTGTCGAACCAGCCCGCGGCCGGCTTGCGCTGGCCGGGCGCCAGCAGCGCGATCAACCGCGACGGATCGTGCCCGGTCAGCATCATGTCGTCGAGGCGGCCCGCGATCAGCGCCTTGCGCACCTGCTTGAGGGCCTTGTCGACCTCCGCTGCGGTGAAGCCGGTGACGGCGGCGGCCTTCGGCAGCGTGATGCCGGCGGCTCCCTTGGGGTATCGCGCCGCCGGAGTGCCGGCGAACGGGTCCGTCGGGGTGGCGCTTTCCGACGTGGTCACGGTGATGCCGCTGGGCACGCCGGCTTTCGGGTACGTGTCGTCGGCGGCGCCCGGCTCGGCCGCGAACATCCTCGGCACCGCCAGCGCCAGCAGCCCCGCCAGCACGACTCCGGTCAGCACCCACGGGCCTTTCCGCGCGATGCCGCTCCACCGTCGCTTGCGCCGCTCGCGGCGCTCGGCCTGCTGCGCCCAGTCGGCCAGTTGCGCGAACGGATCCGGTGTCTCGTCGCCCGCCATGTGTCCCCCGCCAGGCCCCCGTCGATGTGACGGGCATCATTATGACCCGGCGGGACGGCGCGGCCCCGCACCAGGGCCGCGCCGCCGCGACGTCAGGCCGCCACGGGCACCGCCTCGGTCGAGGCGACCTCCTGGCGACTGGCCTTGACCAGCGCCAGCGCGATCAGCGCCGCCGCACCGATCACCGCCGCGCTGACCCAGAACGCGACCGTGTATCCGTGCACCACCGCCGCCCCCTGCACGGCCGGGAGCTGCGATCGGTCCGCGGCGTGGCCGGCGATGTAGCCCGCCACCGCCGACGTGAAGATGGTGTTCAGCAGGGCCGTGCCCAGCGAACCGCCGATCTGCTGGGTGGTGTTGATCAGGGCGCTCGCCACGCCGGCGTCGTGCTCGGCGACGCCGACCAGGGCGGTGTTGGACATCGGGCCGAACGTCACGCCCATGCCGAAGCTGATGATCAGCTCGGCCGGGAAGACGTGCGTCCAGAAACCGGTGTCCAGGCCGATCCGGGTCAGCAGGACCATGCCCGCCGCCGCCAGCAGCATGCCGGCGAACATCAGGACCCGCGGGCCAACCCGGGTGAGCATCTGGGCCGAGAAGCCGGCGCCTAGGACGATGCCGAACGCGAACGGCAGGAACGCGACGCCGGTCTCGAGCGCCGAATACCCCAGGGTCAGCTGCAGGTAGTAGGTGAGGAACAGGAACACACCGAACATGCCGGCGCCCATCAGCAGCGCGGAGAGATACGAGCCGCCGCGGTTGCGGTCGAGGACCACGCGCATCGGCAGCAACGGGTGCGACGAGCGGACCTCGATCACCACGAAGGCGACCAGCAGCACGGCCGCGGCGACCAGGAAGCCGATCGTGGTGGCCGAGTCCCAGCCGTCACTGGCGGCCTTGGTGAAGCCGTAGACCAGGGCGACCAGGCCGCCGGTCGAGGTGATCGCGCCGGGCAGGTCGTAGCGGGTGTTGCCGGCGGCGCGGCTCTCGCCGACGAAGCGCAGCGCGGCCACCGCCGCGACGATCGCGATGGGCGTGCTGACCAGCAGGGTCCAGCGCCACGAGGCGTACTCGGTGAGGACCCCGCCCAGGAGCAGGCCGACCGCGCCGCCGCCACCGGCGATGGCGCCGTAGACGCCGAACGCGCGCGCCCGGTCCTTGGCCTCGGTGAAGGTGACCGTGAGCAGCGACAACGCGGCCGGCGCCATCAGCGCGCCGAACCCGCCCTGCAGGGCCCGGGCGGCGAACAGCGTGCCCGCGTTCTGGGCGAGGCCGCCGAGCGCCGAGGCCGCCGCGAAGCCGAGCAGGCCGATGATGAAGGCCCGCTTGCGGCCGGTGAAGTCGGCGATCCGGCCGCCGAGCAGCAGCAGGCCGCCGAACGCCAGGGTGTACGCGGTGATCATCCACTGCCGGTTGGCGTCGCTGATGCCGAGGTCGGCCTGGGCCGTGGGCAGCGCGATGTTGACGATCGTGGCGTCGAGCACGATCAGCAGCTGGGAGACCGCGATGACGGCGAGCGCCAGCCACTTGGATCCCGATTTTTCCGGTATATCGGGTAGGCCGGAGGCGGGCGAGGTCACGGAAGTTGACATGGACACAGAAATCCCCCTAAAAGGGCACGCGGAGATCGCCCACGGACCGCGGGCTGGAGAAACCGGGAGCGGGGTCTAGGGCCGCGGCTCGCGAGTGAGCAGCGGCAGGATGATGTCGTCGACGATGTGCGCGATGAACGCGTCGTCGAGCGGCCGGCCGAAGGCGAAGCAGTGCATGAACAGCACCGCGGGCACGATCTCGTCGATCAGCCGGGCGTCGTACCCGGGCCTGATCTCGCCGCGCTCGGCGGCCCGTGCGCAGATGGCTTCCGCGAACGGCACCTTGGACTCCCGCATGGCGCGCAGCTCGGCGGCCAGGTCGGGGTCGGTGTGCATGGCCATGAACAGGCCGGCCAGGAGCGGACCCTCGACCCCGGTGACCGCCGCACCGATCTGGCCGAACCACGACACCAGGTCGCCGCGGAGGCTTCCGGTGTCGCGGGGCGGGGGGTCCTGCACCTTGCAGCACTGGACGGCGTCGACGACCAGGCCGGCCTTGGTGGGCCAGTGCCGGTACAGGGTCGCCTTGCTCGCCTGGGCCCGCGCGGCGACGGCGTCGACGCGCAGCCCCTGATAGCCCGTCTCGCCCAGCAGCTCGAAGGCGGCGCGCAGGATCGCCTGCTCACGTTCCCCGTCGAGCTTGCGGGAACGGCCGGCCGCGGTGACGGTCGTCTGCTCAGCCATGCCTTCCCCCCGTCCTGACAGCCATGCGAAACGAAACTGTTTCGTACACTAGCGCTCCCGACTCCCGATGGCGATCTCCGGAGCCGATTGTGACCCAGCCAACGGCAGCGGCGCCTACCCGGCTGGGCGAGCGCCGCGGCACCCGAACCGCACCCCGCGCACTACTCATCCGGGCCGCGGCCGCACCGAATTGACAACCATGTCCGCCACCCTCCTCCGCCGGCCCGGCGGCGTGATCGCTCTCGCGCTCGCGTTGTTCGGTTTCGAGACGTTCTGGGTGCTCGCCGGGTGGGAGCACGAGTGGTCCTACCCGATCATCGGGTGGCCTCCGGTCGTCGCGATGTCGCTGCTGTCCGCGTACGCGTGCCGGCGCGTCACCCGGAGCCCGGGCCTCGCCGCGGCAACCAGCCGGTTCTGGCGCTCGCTCGCGCTCGCCTCGGGCGTGCTCGCGATCGGCGAGATCACCAACGCCTACGACAGCCTCTCCGGCCCGGAGCCGACGCAGGACATCAGCCCGGTCAGCATGGGTCTGCTGCTCGTCGTGGTGATCGTGATGATCTGGGCACTGCTGCGGTTGCCGGCCTGGCAGCGCACGCGCGGCGACTGGGCCCGGTTCGGGCTCGACGCGGGTGTCCTCGTGATCACCAGCGGTGGCCTGCTGTGGCGCTATCGGCTCGGCCTCGACGACCGGTGGACCGCGCAGAACACCGCGATCCTCGCGGTCTGCGGCCTCGCCCTGATCGCCATGATCGCCATCGTGAAGGTGGCGTTCGCGGGCGCGGGCGAGATCGACCGCCGCTCGCTGCACCTGCTGCTGATCGGCGTGGTGCTGTCGGCGGCGAACGGCGCGCTGGCGCCCGCCCTGGCCGAGCGGCCCTATCTCAACGCATCGTTCATCGCCGGTCCGGTCGCCACGCTGTTCACCATCCTGGCCGCCGAACGGCAGCGCCGCACCGGCGCCGCGCCGATCACGCCGGCGACGATGGCGCCGCGGATCAGCGTTCTGCCCTACCTGGCCGTGGCGGCCATGAGCGCCGTCCTGATCAGCGCGGAGTTCGACGACGGCGTCGAGCAGTTCGGCACCGCCCTCTGCGTGGCCGCCCTCACCGCGCTCGTGGTGATCCGCCAGGTCAGCGCGCTGCGCGACAACCGGCGCCTGCTGGAGACGGTCGACGCCAACCTGGCCCGGCTCCAGGAGTACCAGACCGAGCTCGACCACGAGATCAGCCACGACGCGCTCACCGGCATTGCCAACCGGACGCTCTTCGCCGAGGAGGTCCGGTCCCGGCTCGCCGGCGGCGCGTGGTTCCACGTGGCGCTGCTCGACCTGGACGACTTCAAGGTCATCAACGACCGGATGGGGCACGGCATGGGCGACGCCCTGCTGTGCGCGGTCACCTCCCGCCTGCACGAGAAGCTGCGCCCGGGCGACTTCCTGGCCCGGCAGGGCGGCGACGAGTTCACGCTGCTGCTGGTCGGCCTTTCCGACGAGAACGCGGCCCGCCTGCTGCGGGACATCCTCGAGCGGGTGCAGGAGCCGCTGTCGCTCAACGGCCAGGACATCGCGCCCCGCGTCAGCATCGGCGTGACCACCGCGCGGGCCGGCGACACGCCCGAGGAGCTGGTCCGCCGCGCCGACGTCGCCATGTACGCCGCCAAGAACACCGGCGGCGGGCGCTGCACCTGGTTCGACCCGATCATGGATCAGATCGCCGACGCCGACGCCCGGCTCGCCGCCGACCTGCGCCAGGCCATCGCCCGCGACCAGCTGTTCGTGCTCTACCAGCCGATCGTCGAGCTGCCGCACGGCCGGCTCGCCGGGGTGGAGGCGCTGGTCCGCTGGCGGCACCCCACCCAGGGCCTGGTCTCGCCGGGGGTCTTCATCCCGCTCGCCGAGCGCAACGGCTACATCGTCGAGCTGGGCCGCTGGGTGCTCCGCGAGGTCGTGCGGCAGGCACGCGAGTGGGAGCTGACCTACGGCGACGACGCGCCCGGGAAGGTGAGCGTCAACATCTCGGCCCGTCAGCTGCGCGAGCCCGGCTTCCCGGCCGAGGTGGCCGAGCTGCTGCGCGACTCCGGCCTGACGCCGCACCGACTGGTCGCCGAGGTCACCGAGACCGCGGTGCTGGGCACCGGCGAGGGGCTGCACGCCGTCCGGGCCCTGCACGCGCTGGGCCTGCGGGTGGCCCTCGACGACTTCGGCACCGGCCAGTCGTCGCTGAGCCTGCTGGTCGACTGCCCGGTCAAGATCCTGAAGGTCGACAAGAGCTTCGTCGACGGCGTGGCGGACCCCGCGGCGCAGACCGCGGTCGCCGACGGCGTGACCGAGGCCGCGGAGCGGGCGGTGATCGTCGACGGCCTCATCGTCATCACCCGGGGCCTGCGGATCGAAGCCGTCGCCGAGGGCGTCGAGACGGCCGGACAGGCGGATCGGCTGCACCGGATGGGGTACCGGTTCGCGCAGGGTTTCCACTTCGCGAGACCGATGCCCGGCCCCGACATCGCCCTCCTTCTGGGTGTCATCCCAGCCGGTAGGAAAGTCGACAATCTCCACTGATTTAGTGGACAAGGTGGGTGTTCGTCGGCGAGACTCGCCCGATGGATCTCACCCTGGCGCTCGCCGGTCTGGGCGTAGGCATCGTCGTCGGCCTGACCGGCATGGGCGGCGGCGCCTTGATGACCCCGATCCTGGTCCTGGTCTTCGGCGTGCCGCCGATCGCCGCCGTCTCCAGCGACCTGGCCGCCAGCGCCGTGATGAAGCCGTTCGGCGGTTTCGTGCACGCCCGGCGCGGCACCGTGAACTGGGCCATGGTCGCCTGGCTCTGCGCCGGCAGCGTGCCCGCGGCCTTCCTGGGTGTGCTCCTGCTCCGCCTGCTCGGCGACGACGCGAGCGTCCAGCGGACCATCCGGATCTGCCTGGGCGCGGCCCTCGTCCTGGCCGCGGCCGGCCTGCTGATCAAGTCCTGGACGTCCCGGCGCCGGCCCGCCTCGTCCGAGCCCGCGCCCCAGATCAAGGTGAAACCCCTGCCCACCGTGCTGCTGGGCGCCGTGGGCGGCCTGATCGTCGGCCTCACCTCGGTCGGCTCCGGCTCCCTGATCATCGTGGTGCTGCTGGCGATGTATCCGAAGCTGCGCGCCAACGACCTGGTCGGCACCGACCTGGTCCAGGCGATCCCGCTGGTCACCTCGGCGGCGCTGGGCCACGCCCTGTTCGGCGACCTCAAGCTCGACCTGGCGGCCGCGGTCCTGATCGGCTCGGTCCCCGGCGTGCTGATCGGCTCCCGCATCTCGTCCCGCGCCCCGGCCGGGCTGGTCCGCTCGGCCCTGGTGATCGTGCTACTGGCGAGCGCGCTGAAGCTGTTCGACGTCCCCACCGCCGCGGTCGGGGTCATCTCCGGGCTGGCGGTCCTGGTGGCCGTCGCGTCCGGGTTGTGGGGCCGGCTCCGCCCGGCCGCAACCACCGAGCCGACCGCAACCACCGAGCCGACCGCAACCACCGAGCCGGCCTCGACCGCCGAGCCGACCGCATCCGCCGAACCGACCGCAACCACCGAGCCGACCGCGGCCCCGGAACCCGCCGTCCGCCTCCGCCGCACCGGCCGGCCGCAGCCCGCGCGCACGCCGTAGCCCCCGCGCTTCCCCACAGTAAGCAAAGCCTTCGAAGACCATCGCCCGACCGGCGGCGGGCAATGGCGCGCAGAGCGTCGGGAGCAAGGCTCTCGCCCGGGCCGAACCGGGGGCGGGGGTCCGGACCGCGTCTGCGTGTCGGGGCCGTCGAGGCGGGACGCGGGTCGGCGTCGGCTTTGCGACCGGGACGACCAGCCCGTTCGCCAGACTTTGCTCTGCTTACTGTGGGGAAGCGCGCAGCCCTGCCTCCGCTTACCGCGAGGAAGCAGAGCAAGGCGTTCGCTTACCGCGAGGAAGCAGAGCAAGGCGTTCGCTTACCGTGAGGAAGCAGAGCAAGGCGTCTGAAGCCCCGGCGCCCCCGCGGGGGCTTGGGGCGTCAGTGTGTTACCAACCGCGTCGCCGCCCGGGCCCGCCGTCGCCTTCCGCCCGCTGTCGCCCCCCGCCCGCCGTCGCCTCCCGCCCGTCGTCGCCTCCCGCCCGCTGTCGCCTCCCGCCCGCCGTCGGCACCCGGGCGCGGGCCGTCGACCCGGCCGCGCTCGCCGTCGGGCGCGGGCCGCCGGCGGTTTGTCGCCGGACGGAGTGCTCATGCGCCGCGGTTCGCCGCCGAAGAAACAGGGCGGGAGATGGGACAGGTGAATGGACGTACGGCACAAGGTGCTGGGTGCCTTCCTGGCCGCCGCGGCGCTGGTCGCGGTCACCGGAGCGGTGGTGCTGCAAGCCAACGCGGCCGCGGCGCGCGACGCCGCGGTCAGTGCCGCGGAGCAGGTCGCGCGGGGCATCTCGCGGGACGTGGCGCTGGGTCTTCCGCCCGACCGGATCGGCGGGACCACCGCGCCGCTGTTCTACAACCCGGGGGCGCTGGCCTCCTACCTCCTGCGCCAGCAGGAGACGCAGAACCGGGACATCGTCGTCGTGGATCGGTTCGGGCGGATCCTCGCCGATGCCGTGCCCGACGAGGTCGGCACGACCTTCGCCGAGGACCCGGACGGCGAGGTCGCGGCCACCATCGAGGACGGCCGGACCAGGCTGTTCGAGGAGCGCAGCGACGACTCGTCGGAGCCGATGCTGCAGCTGGTGGTGCCGATCCTCGGGCCCACCCATCGGGTCAACGGCGCGGTGATCCTCGAGTATACCCAGCTCTACGACCAGATGATGGCGGCCACCAAGCCGGCCCGGCGGGCGATCATGGCGGCCGTCCTGGTGTGCGTGCTGCTGGTGGCGCTGCTGGGTGCGGCGATCGCGGCGTCGATCACCCGGCGGATCACCTCGCTCACCCGGGCGGTGCAGGTCATCCGGGACGGGGACTACTCGCGGCGGGTGGCGCTCAAGGGCCGGGACGACATCGCCCGCCTCGGGCACGCCTTCGACGACATGGCCGGCCGGCTGGAGCGGTCGGCCCGCGAGATCCTGGCCAAGGAGTACACCGACAGCATCCTGGCCAACGCGGGCGAGGGCATCTGCGGGGTGGACGCCGGCAACCGGATCACCTTCGCCAACGCGGCGGCCGGGCGCATCACCGGGCTGGGGGTGGCGGGGGTGCTCGGGGCCGACGCCGCGCTGATCCTGCCGGCGGCCGACGAGGGCGAGGGCGAGGGGACCCTGCACCGCCCGGACGGGACCACGGTGCGGGTGGCGTACACGACAAGCACCATCACCAAGAACGGCGCGCGACTGGGCGCGGTGGTCGTGCTGCGCGACGTCAGTCGCCAGCGCGCGCTCGAGCGCGACCTTCGCCATCAGGCCCTGCACGACGGCCTGACCGGGTTGCCGAACCGCAAGCTGTTCCTCGATCGGCTGGCGCACGCGATGACCCGGGCCCGGGCGGCCGGTGACCGGGTGGCGGTGCTCTACCTGGACCTCGACGGGTTCAAGAAGGTCAACGACTCGCTCGGGCACAACGCCGGCGACCAGCTGCTGCGCACGACTGCCGAACGCCTCGTCGCGGCGCTGCGCCCGCAGGACACCGTGGCCCGGCTCGGCGGGGACGAGTTCGCGGTGCTGCTCGAGGACGCCGGCGAGGCGGCCGTGCGGGGTCTGGCGCGGGCCTGCCTGGACGCGCTGAATCAGCCCTTCCTGGTGCGGGGCCGCACGGCCGTGGTCTCGGTGAGCATCGGCATCGTGCCGGACGCCGAGCAGCACAGCGACGCCGACGACGTGCTGCGCGACGCCGACGTGGCGATGTACGCGGCCAAGGCCAAGGGCAAGGGCTGCTACCAGGTCTTCGAGAGCCGGATGCACGAGGAGCTGCTCGACCGGCTGGACAGCGAGTCCCGGCTGCGCGACGCCGTGCACCGTGGCGAGCTGCGCCTGCACGTCCAGCCGGTGGTCGATCTGGCCGGCGGGGGCGTCGCCGGCATGGAGGCGCTGGTGCGCTGGGCCGACCCGGAGCGCGGGCTGCAGCAGCCGGGCGCGTTCATCCCGCTGGCCGAGGAGACCGGCCTGATCGCGGAGATCGACCGCTGGGTGCTGTTCGAGGCGTGCCGGGCGGCGGCGGACTGGCCGGACACATGGGTGAGCGTGAACCTGTCGGCGGCCACCCTCGACCTGCCCGACCTCACCGACCGGGTGGCCTACGCGCTGTCCACCACCGGGCTCTCGCCGCGCCGGCTGGTGCTGGAGCTGACCGAGACGGTGCTGATGCGCGACGTCACGGTCACCTCGGCGCGGCTGGAGGAGCTTCGGGAGCTGGGGGTGCGCATCGCGATCGACGATTTCGGCACCGGCTACTCGTCGCTGGGCTACCTGCGCGACATCCCGGTCGACGTGCTGAAGGTGGACCGCTCGTTCATCGACGGCCTGGCCGGCAACGCGCGGCAGCAGCAGCTGGTCAGCGCGGTGATCCAGCTCGGGCACACGCTCGGGCTCAAGGTGGTGACCGAGGGCGTGGAGACCGCGGACCAGCTCCGGCTGCTGACCCGGATGGGGGCCCGGTATGCCCAGGGCTACCACCTGGGCAGACCGGGCCCCGTCGAGGAGCAGGGTCAGCTTTCGACGAACACCGCGACCGTCCGGGCGGGGACCGTGAACGTGCCGGACGACTTCGTGTAGGAGGCCGTGCGGACGACCGGATCCGCCGAGGCCCGCTGGACGGGATGCAGGGTTATCCGCTTCCCGGCCAGCGCGGCCACGGTCGGGGTGGATGGCGCCGGGGTGGCGTTGAAGACCACGGTCACCGACCGCCAGTTCCGGTCGATTCCCCGTCCGTCCAGGGTCATCACGATGACCCCCGGGGTCTCGGCCGTTCCGGAGAGCGGGAACCGCAGGCGCTTCTGCACCTCGGCGGCGGCCGCGAGGCCGAAGACCGGCGAGGAGCGGCGAATCCGCAGCAGCTCCTGGTAGGTCTGGTCGGCCTGGTCGATGGCGTCGCAGCCCGGCACCAAAGAGGCGTCAGCGAGCAGCGGGCGCGCAAAAACCCATTTGTCGGAATTGTCAGCTGCGGGCGGCAGGCCACGGCCAAAACCATTGCCGGAACCGCAATCCCAGATGATCTGGTTGAACCAGTCGCCCGAGTTGTACGAATTACGATCGAGCGACTTCGACCGCAGCCGCGACGAGCCCGCCGCGGCGAAGCCGACACCTTGCCCGAGAGCGGTGGTGGAAAGCGCCAGGGTTTGCATCCGGGCCCGATCGGCGGCCGGCGTCGCTTGCGGCAGCTTGTAAGCGAGCGCGTCGTACAGGATCTCGTTGTCGTGCGCGTCCACATAGGTGATCGCTTCGGCCGGCGAGGAGTTGTAGCCCGCCGGCGACCCGTTGTAGTCCACCTGCGAGCCGGTGACCGTCTCGCCCGAGGAGCTGACAAACTTGTAGGAGGCGAGATTGCCGCTGAGCCCGACCTTGATCAGATCCTGGTCGTGCAGCAGCCGCGCCTTCTGCTCGGCGGCCGTTCCGTTGGCCGGGTCGCCGTTCGGATCGGTGTAGAGCCCCGACGCGAAGCCTTGCAGCCGCGGGTCGGCGTCGAACGGGCCGCCGCCGCGGACGGCGTCGCGCAGCCGGTCGTTGAAGGTGCCGATCCCGGTGCCGGCCATGTTGGCCTGGGTGGCCTGGACGAAGCGCGCGTTGCCCGCGACCTCGCCGAAGTCCCAGCCCTCGCCGTACACGTAGATGTTCTTGCCGTCGACCCCGTCGCGGGCGACGGTCAGCCGATCGAGCGCGGCCCGCACGGCCAGGATGTTCGCCTTCGGGTGATGTCCCATGAGATCGAAGCGGAAACCGTCGACCTTGTACGCCTTCGCCCAGGTCACGACGGAGTCGACGACCAGCTTGCCCATCATCGCGTGCTCCGGCGCGGTGTTGGCGCAGCAGGTCGAGTTCGCCACCGTCCCATCGGCGAGCAGCCGCTGGTAATAGCCCGGCACGATCTGGTCGAGCACCGACTTCGAGTCGGTCCCCGCCGCCGACGTGTGGTTGTAGACGACGTCCATCACCACGCGCAGGCCGGCCTTGTTGACGCCGGCCACCATGTCGCGGAACTCCCGGGTCCGGTTGGCCGGATCGACGGCGTAGCCGCCTTCGGGCGTCGTGTAGTGCAGCGGGTCGTAACCCCAGTTGTAACCGTCATTCGCCGCCACGGCGGTGACACACGCCTGCTGCTGGTCGGAGTCCGGCGGCAGCGCCGCCAGATCGCACGCCGGCTGCTGCTGGTCGGCCCGGTTCTCCGGGATCGTGGCGAAGTCGAACACCGGCAACAGGTGCAAGTGGGTGACACCGGCCTTTGCCAGCGCGGCAAGGTGTTTCATCCCGACGGTGTCCGGGTTGGCAAAGGCCTCGTACGTTCCGCGCGCGGACGCGGGAACCGAGTTGTCGGCCATCGAGAAATCGCGCACCGACAATTCCGAGATCTGGATCTTGGCTGGATCGGTTGCGGCCGGCTTGCGCAAGGACGCCCAGCCGGACGGCGCCAGCGCCGGATCGGCCAGGTCGACGATCCGGCTCAGCTTGGAGTCGGCCGACAGGCCGAGCGAGTACGGGTCGGTGACCGATGCGGTGACGATCGTCCCGGCGGCCGGCTGCCACGCGGTGACCCGGTAGGTGTAGAACCTGCCCTTCCACGAGGACGGCCCGCGCACCGACCAGACCCCGGTCCGGTCGTCCCGCTTCATCGCCACGGTCGACGGCGACGAGCGGGGCGTGTCGTAAAGCTGCAGGTCGACGGTTCGCGCGGTCGGCGCCCAGACCGACAGCGTGGTGCCGACCGGCCCGAGGGCCGCGCCGGTCGCCGAGGCATAAAGATCATCGAGTACGCCCGCGGTCTGCACCCCGGTGGCCGACAGCAACTTTCCGGCCGCATCCCGCTCGGTGACGACCACCTGCCCGCGCAGGATGTGCGATTTGTTCGCGGCGGGAACGTCAAACGCGTCGTACTGCCACAGATGCGGGAACTTGGTGCGCTGGGCTTCGGTCAATCCGTCCCGGCGGGCCGACAGGGCGATCTCGGAATAAGCCCCGGAAAGCTCGCCGTCGGCCACCCCGATCCCACCGGACGGCGAATACACCAACGCGTACTTCTTCCCATCCGTCGAATCGGACGGCTGCCACGCGATCGTGCCCCGGTCGATCCAGACCGCCGACTCCTTGGTCAGGTCGATCACGCCGCCCGCGCCGGCCTTCCGCACCACCGGCAGCAGCCGGTCGGCCACGCCGCTCAGCAGCCAGATCTCCCGGCCGGCCGAGGCGAAGTCGAGGCGCTGGTCGTCCGGCAGATCCTTGGTGCCTCCCTTGTGGACGATGTAGCTCAGCCCGGTCGCGCCGGCCGCCAGCGGCACCCGGAACGTGACGCCGAAGGAGTCGGTCGCCGCCGGCGGCAGCGGCGATCCCCAGTCGGTCCCGGTGGCCGCGCCGTCCCAGACGTGTAACCCCCAGCCGCTGTAGTCGCCGTCGGCCCGGCGGTAGTGGATGATCGCCGTGTTCTGGTCCTGCGGCGGGGTGTCCATGGTGGTGTACACGGCCGGATCGCCCTGCTTCAGCCACACCTCGGGGTTCGTCGAGGGGTCGAGCGACCGGTCGGCGTCGACATCCTTGACGCCGTCCTTGCCGACCACGATGAAGCCCATGCTCTTCGCTCCGGGCTTCAACTTCACAAAGGCAAATTTCCCGTACGCGTCCTCGCCGGCGAACGGCTGCCCGGCCGGCCAGGTGGTCGCCATCGAGTCGTCGACATCGCCCCACACGTAGAGGCCGTAGTCGTCGTACCCGCCGGCCGGGCGCTGGTAGTGCACGACCGCATAGCCGGGGCTGGTCGAGACGACCGGGGTGCCGACGGCGATCGCGGTGGTGGCGGACGCGAGGCGTCCCTTGCGGTCGCGCACCACTGCCTTGTACCGCACCGTGGTGCCGCCGGCCAGCCCGTCGAGGTCGTGGTAGATCGTGTACGGCGCGCGGGTGGCGGTGCCGACCAGCTTCCACGGCCCGTCGCCGACCTGGGCGGCGAGCGTGACGGTGGCCAGCGGGTCACCGGTGACCTGGGCGGTCACCTCGGCGCGGGTGGGCACGAGCGCGCCGGCCGCCGGCGAGGTGATCGTGACGGTCGGCTTCGCCGTGGGGGCGGCCGTCGGCGACCCGGCGCGCAGCACCAGCGTGGACAGCGCCGGCACGGTCACCGTGATCTTGCCGAATCGCGACGGGATGACGGCGCTGCCGCCGTAGATCGTGCGGAAGTTGCCGGCCGACGAGACGTCGAAGGTGACGGTCTGCGCGGTGGTCGCGCTGTTGGCGGCGACGACGTATTCGGTCTTGCCAAGCCGGGAGGCCGCGAAGACGCCGGGGCCGGTGGCCGCGTACCGGGTGATCTGCTCGCCGTCGGTCAGGCCGGGGTTGGCCTTGCGCAGCGCGGCCAGCGAGGCGATCGTGCGGTAGAGCGGGTGAGCGGTGTTGAAGTTGTCGACGGCGTGGGTGCGGTCGGTGCCGATCAGGTCGTCGTCGAGGTAGTCGGCGGTCTTCGAGGCGAACATGTCCTGGCGGGCGTCCTTGTCGCCGCCCGGGCCGGTGAAGCCCTGCTCGTCGCCGGAGTAGACGACCGGCTGGCCGCGGGTGAGGAACATCAGCTCGTGCGCGAGCTGGTCCCGCTTCAGATAGCTGGCGGCGTCCGCGCCGCTGGACTCGATGAACGAGCCGATCCGGCCCATGTCGTGGTTGCCGAGGAAGGTCGGGAGCCGGTCGGCGCCGGTGTCGCGCGCGGTGTAGAGCGGGTCCTTCGCGTACACGTCGGCAAGCCCTTGCGCCGAGCCGGCGCCGGTCACGAAACCTTTCGCCGCCTCCTGGAAGGAGAAGTCGAGGGTGGCCGGCAGCCCGCCCCGGCGCACGTAGGTCGACTCGATCTCCTGGTCGGCGCTGTAGACCTCGCCGAACATGAAGAAGTCCCGGTTGCCCGCGGCCGCCTTGATCCCCGCGCTGAACTGGGGCCAGAAGTCGAGATCGGTGTGCTTGACCGTGTCGAGCCGGTAGCCGTCGATGCCGGTCGCGCCGATCCAGTCCGCGTAGATCTTGGTCATCCCGCGCACGACCTCGGGACGCTCGGTCCACAGGTCGTCCAGGCCGTAGAAGTCGCCGTACTCGCTGTTCTCCCCGGCAAAGGTCGAGTTGCCGCGGTTGTGGTACATCGTCAGGTCGTTGAGCCACGACGGTACCTTCACGCTCGCGTCCGATCTGGACTGGAATATCGGCGTGTAGGGGAACGATGCCGCGGAGACGCGCGGGAAGCCGTTCTTGCCGTCGGCGTAGTTGCGGTCCTCGAAAGCGCGGCCCTGGCTATCGCGATAGGGCGACGTCGTTTTGTCGATGTAAACAGGATTGTCTTCAGTCGAATGTTGGGTGGTGGGCGGGGCGGTTGGATGGTTATTTTGGGCGTACTGGATCACGTCGGCGGTGTGGTTGACGATGATGTCCAGGTAGATCTTCATGCCCCGCCGGTGCGCGAGCTGGACCAGGCGCTTGAGGTCGGCGTTGCTGCCGAAGTGCGGGTCCACCTGGGTGAAGTCGGTGATCCAGTACCCGTGGTAGCCGGCCGAGATGTCGTCGCCGCTGCCCTGCACGGGCCGGTTCTTGAAAACCGGGGCGAGCCAGATCGCGGTCGTGCCGAGCCCCTGGATGTAGTCCAGCTTGTCGATCACGCCCGGCAGGTCGCCGCCGTGGTAGAAGCCCTTGTCGGCCGGGTCGTAGCCGGTCTTGAGCCGATCACCGGTCAGGCCGCCCTTGTCGTTGGCCCGGTTCCCGTTGGCGAAGCGGTCGGGCAGGACGAAGTAGTACTGCTCGGAGGTGTCGAGCCGATCGCTGCCCCAGCTCGCGATCGCGGCGTCGCCCAGCGGCGGCGCGGGCGCGGCCGGCCCCGCTTCGGCGGGCACGGCGACCAGGAACGGAAGGAACAAACTGAGCACCGCGGTGGCCAGCCGCCGTCGTTTCGCGACCACACTATCCCCCTTATGGACCACGCTGTCCCCCTTACGTAGCTGTGTACAGCGGCTTGCCGCCGCCGTAAAGGCTCGCCCGGCTCGAGTTGCCGGGCGGCGCTCATCCCTTGACCGCACCCGAGGTGAGGCCCTCGACGATGTAGCGCTGCAACATCTGGAAGACCAGGACGGTCGGGATGGCGGTGAGCAGCGTGCCGGCGCAGAAGATGCCGAAGTTGGTGTTGCGCTGCTCGGCCGCGACCAGCCCCCACAGGCCGACCGACAGGGTCTTGGCGCTCGAATCGGTGAGAAAGATGTTGGCGAAGATGAACTCGTTGATGGTGCTGATGAAGGCCAGCAGCCCGGTCACCGCGAGCACCGGGGCCACGAGCGGCAGCAAAATGCGGAAGAAGACCTGTACGTGCGAAGCGCCGTCCATCGTGGCCGACTCGTCCAGCTCGCGCGGGACGGTGTCGAAGAAGCCCTTCATCAGCCAGGTGCCGACGCCCAGCGCTCCGCCGAGGTACAGCAGCACCAAGCCCCACCAGGTGTTGAAGCCGATCACCGGCCAGTAGTCGGTGATCGTCGCGAACATCAGGAAGATCGCCACCACGGCCAGGAACTGCGGAAACATCTGAATCAAGAGCAGGGACAGCAGACCGGTACGGCGTCCGCGGAAGCGCCGCCGGCTGAACGCGTACGCGGCGAGCGCCGAGATGAAGACGGCGACCGCCGAGGCCGTGCCCGCGATGACCACCGAGTTGAGGAACCACTGCCCGAAGTCGGTGTCGTGGAGCAGCTTGCCGAAGTTGCCGAACGAGATGCCGTCGGTGGGCACGAGGGAACTCGACGACAGGGTGCCGAGCGGGTTCAGCGCCGACGAGACCACGAACAGGATCGGACCGAGCGAGAAGATCACGGCCAGCACGCCGACGAGATGCCGCCAGCCGACCCGGGTCAGCCACCGCTTCACGCGTACACCTCCTCTTGTGCCCTGGTCCTTCGGAAGGCGATGGCGGAGACCGTTCCGACGATCAGGAAGATGAAAATGGAGATGGCGGCGGCGTAGCCGTATTGCGCGCCGGAACCGCCGAAGGCGAGCCGGTAGGTGTAAGTGATCAGCAGGTCGGTGGCGCCGTTGGCGGGGTTGTCCGGCGCGAACGGGCCGCCCTCGGTGGTCAGGTAGATCGCGTTGAAGTTGTTGAAGTTGAAGGCGAACGACGAGATCAGCAACGGCGTGAGCGCGACCATCAGCAGCGGCAGCACGATCCGCCGGAAGCTCTGCCAGGCGCCGGCGCCGTCGATCCGGGACGCCTCGCTGAGCTCGGCCGGGATCGCCTGCAGCGCGCCGGTGGTCACCAGGAACATGTACGGATATCCCAGCCACAACTGCACGAGCAGCACCGCGATGCGGGCCGTCCAGGCCTGGCCCAGCCAGTCGACGTCGGTCCCGAAGAACGTGTTGATCAGGCCGAAGTCCTTGTTGAACATGTCCCGCCAGACCAGCAACATCGCAAAGGCCGGCATCGCGTACGGGAGGACGAGCACCACGCGGTAGAGGTTGCGGCCCCGGACGCGCTTGCCGTGCAGGGCGACCGCGACCAGCATGCCGAGCAGGAACGTGCCGCCGGTGGAGCCGACGGCGAACGCGAAGTTCCAGATCAGCGTGCGCAGGAACGGCCCGGAGATGTCCCGGTCGGTGACCACCCGGGTGAAGTTGCCGAACCCGACATCGACCTTCCAGCCTTGCGCAAGCCGCTCACCGTCTTGCGCGCTGATGAAGGCGCCGGCCCTCTCGTCGGCCGTCCAGGTCTCGCCGCTGGTCGTGTCGCGGATGCAGTCGCACTCCGGCTGGTAGACCCGCCCGGCCTTGCCCTCGTAGGCCCGGGACAGCCCGGACGAGCGGATCGCGCCGCCGTCGACCGGGACCGCGAGGGCGGTGATCTCCTTGCTGCGCAGCGAGGCCTGGCCGGCGGTGAGCACGGTGTAGCCCTCGGCCGCGGTGACCTTGCCGCTCGCGGTCACGGTCACGTCGTCCGCATTCAGTGGCTCGAGGCCGTCGGCGTCGCCGGCCGACACGACTTTCGTGGCCGGGTCGGTGATCAGGAAGACGAGCGGACCCGTGGCCGCGTCGCCGGTGGTCGCGATGCTCAGGGCGTACGTGATGGAACCCGGCACCTGCGTGACGGACGCGGTCTGAATGGCCACGACGGCCTCTTCCTTCGTTCCCCGGTGGCCGTCGCCGTAGTTGGTGAAGGCCGTGCTCGCGGTGTAGAGCACCGGGAAGATCTGGAAGACGATCAGCAGGAGGGTGCCGGGGGCCAGGTACTTGGCGGGGATGTGCCGGGGGGTGAGGTAGAGCCAGAGCAGGACGGCCGTGGTGACGACGAGGATGCCGAGGCCGAGCCACGACTCGTGCTCGACCAGGGGGAAGGCGGCCCAGATCGCGATCGCCACCACGAGTCCGAGCAGGACGATCTTGACGCTGTTACCGGCCACGCCGCTTCCGCGGTGTTCCGGCTTCTTCTCGGGGGCGGGGAGGGCCCGGGTCACGGGCCCTCCGAGCTGCGTCGTCATTACTTGGTGATGGAGCCGGAGATCGTCTTGCCGGCCGCCTCGATGGTCTTGGCCGGGTCGGCGCCGCCGACCACCGCGGCCTCGGCCTTGCCGAACGGGTCCCAGATCGCCGCCATCTCGGGGATGGCCGGCAGCGGGATCGCGTTCTTACCGGCCTCCTGCCACTTGGCGAGGTCCGGGTCGCTGCCCTTGACCTGGTCGAACGCGGCGGTCAGCGCCGGCGGCCGGGGCTCGGCCTGATAGAGGGCCACCGCCAGGTCGGGGGTGGTGACGTAGTTGGTGACGAACTCCTGCGCGAGGGCCTTGTTCTTGCCCTTCGCGGCGACGTAGAAGGTCTGCACGCCGAGGAACGGCTGGGCCGGCTTCCCGCCCGCGAACGGCGGGACCGGCGTGATGTCGTACTTGATGCCGGCCTTCTTGACGTCGGTGACCGCCCACGGGCCGCTCACCAGGAACGCGCACTTCTTGCCGGTGAAGGTGGCGATCGAGTTGTCCGAGGTGATCGAGCGCTTGAGGGCCTTGCTGCCCTTCTCGCCGAGGGCGGCGATCTTCTTGAACGCGGCAACGCTCTCCGGCTTGCCGACGCCCAGGTCCTTCGGGTCGTAGTCGCCGGTCGCGGTGGTGCCGAACAGGTAGCCGCCGGCACTCGAGTACAGCGGGTAGAGGTGGTAGGCGTCGCCGGTCTGGCCGACCTGCAGGCAGAGGATCTCGGCCGCCTTCTTGCCGCTGACCAGCTTCCGGCCGGTGGCGACCAGGTCCTCGATGGTCGCCGGGGCCTGCGGGGCGAGGTCGGTGTTGCGGATCAGGGCGAGGTTCTCCGTCGCGTACGGGACGCCGTAGACCTGGCCGTTGAAGGTGACGGCCTTCAATGCGTTCCCGGCGATGCCGGCCTTCTGCTCGGCGGACAGCTGGACCGGGTCGATCGCGCCGTTCTGCACGAGGTTGCCGATCCAGTCGTGCGCGCCGACCGTCACGTCCGGGCCGCTGCCCTGCTGGGACGCGGTGACGAAGGTGGTCTGCTGGTCCTTCGAGATCGCCTGGATCTTGACGGTCACGCCGTTCTCGGCGCCGAACTTGTCGGCGAACGGCTTGAGGGCGGCGGCCCGCTTGTCGTCGGCCCAGATCACCAGTTCCCCCGCTGCCGCTTTCGCGCCCGGATTGTCGGTCGCGGTGGTGGATTTGTCACTTTTGCCACCGCACCCGGCGGCGAGCAGGGCGAGGGTGAGGGCGCCGGCCACACCCGCGGCACGGATGCGCATAGGGGTCTCCCTGGGTTTGCGTGTGAAAGGGGTTGCCGCGACCGACCATCGATGGATCGACTTGTGTCGGCCGTGTTGCGGGGACGCTAGCAAGCACTTGCATCTTTTGGAAGACCTTGCAGAATCATGACGTGCAACCCGTCCTCAGGGTGTCCCGCGCTCGCATGTCCGACATCGCCCGGCAGGCCCGGGTCAGCGAGGCGACCGTGTCCCGCGTCATCAACGACCGGCCCGGCGTCTCCGCCGAGACCCGGCAGGCGGTGCTGACCGCGCTCGACGTTCTCGGCTACGAACGGCCGGCAATCCACCGCGATCACCGGGGACCGCCATGCCCACCCGCCGCGTAACTTCTTGCGGGATTTGCACGATATGCCACCGCTTGGTGAACCGGTTCGGCAAGTTTTCAGGCCATCGCCAGCAGCGCCAGCCCCATCGCGGCGCTCATCATTGCGTGGCAGAGCGCCGGCCAGTGCGGCGTGGCCCCGTGCGGGCCGGCCGGCGCGAGCCGCATCCCGCGCGCGACCCACCACAGCGCGGCGGCCACCAGGTAGCCGCCGAGGGCCGCGCTGACCCAGGCGGCGGCCGGCCCGATGTCCGGTCCGGTGGCCGGCCCGATAGCCGGTTCGGCGGTCCCGAGGTGGTGCTGGTGCGGGGCCGGCATCGCCACGCTCATCCACACCATCGCGGCCGCCGACGTGGCGAAGTACACCGCGGCCGCCCCCGCCGCCGTGCACACCGGCCACCGCACCCCCGGCTCGGCGAACCGCCACCCGCCGGCCCGGACCGCCCGCGCCGCGAACCATCCCGTCGAGACCGTGAAGCCGGCCGCCCACACCCCGGCCGGAACCCCGCCGCCCCACGGCCAGATCATCACGATCATCGAACCGCCCATCAGCAGGTGCAACGCGTCGGAGATGCGTTCCGCGCCGGCGCCCGGCCGGAGCAGGCGGGCGAGGTGGAACCCGGTGGCGACCGCGAAGGCCAGCGTCAGCGACCATCGCAGGGACTCGAGACCGATCATCGTGGGACGTACCTCCCGCGCCGTCGTTTCCGGCCTTCCGGCCACGGTAGACGGTCGAGATCCACAGGTCAGTACGGCGAGCGGGCGATCATCCTCGGCCGGGGGATTTCTCAGACGGCGGTGGCGGCGGCCAGGCGTTCCACGTCGGCGACGGTCAGCGGGCGGCCGCGGGCGATGACCACGACGTGGCCGATCCCGTACGTCTTGAGCGTCGCGCAGCGCTCGGCGAACCGCTCGGCCGGCTCGCCGTCGCCGAGCGCGGTGCTCACCGTCTTGACGATCTCGGCGTCGTCGCGGCCGATCTCGGCGCAGTGGTCGCGCAGCACGGCGAGCTTGTGCCGGATCGTCGCGCCGCCGTCCGGGATGTCGAACAGGTTGCAGGCGTCGGCGTACCGCGCGACCAGGCGCAGCGTCCGCTTCTCCCCCACTCCGCCGATGAGGATCGGCGGGCGTGGCGCGGTCACCGGGGCCGGGCTGCTCACCGGGCGTTCGAGGCGGGCGTGGACGCCGTGGAACGGCGCGGTGTCGCCCCGCCACATCTGCGCGGCGAGCCGGATCGTGTCCTCCAGGTGCTCGTAGCGCTCGCGTCCGGACGACGGCAGCGGCAGGCCCATGTCCCGCGCCTCCTCCTGCTGGTAACCGGCGCCGACGCCCAGCCAGGCGCGACCGCCGGAGAGCACGTCCAGCGTGGTCACGGTCTTGATCAGCAGGGCCGGCGGGCGGAACGTCACCGGGCTGACCATGGCGCCGAGCCGTACCCGCCGGGTGGCCGCGGCGAGGAAGGCGAGCACCGCGTAGGCCTCGAGCATCGGATCGGTGTCGGCCGCGGCCGGGTCGGCCTGGAGCAGGTGGTCGGTAGCCCAGACGGTGTGCAGGCCGAGCTCGTCGGCGGCCCGGCCGAGATCGGTCAGCGCCGCCGCCGCGTCGCCGGCCGGGTACGAGGTGATGCTGATGCTCACGTCCATGGCTCACGCCGCCGTCGTGTATTGCACGGAGGCGAGCTGCCACCGGCCGTGGTCGCTCGCCCAGACCTGGCTCACCCGGAACCGGCCGAGGATCCGCTCGCCGTGGTAGCGGCACTCCGACTCGACCAGGTCGAATCGGATGCCGGTCGCGTCGTACGTGCGCACGGCGGACTCCACGACCTCGAGGGAAACCTGCTCGTACGCCTCCTCGCGGTGCGCCCCGATCCAGCTGTCCCGGGTGATCGTGTACCCCCGCGGCCCGGTGATGACGGCGTCCGCCGACACCAGATCGGTCAGCGTCTGCCAGTCGCCGGCGAGCAGCGCCTGGTTCACTCGATCCTGCAAGTCGTTGACCTTGTTAGCATCCATAGAGTTACTCTAAACTTAGAGTCACTCGAAAAACAACCTCGAACCGGAGCGGAGGCGCGGTGGGACTGCGCGAACAGAAGAAGGAGCGCACCCGGCGGCACATCGCCGACACGGCCTGGGCGCTCATCGCCGACCACGGGTTCGCCCGGGTCACCGTGGCCGGGATCGCGCGGGCCGCCGAGGTCTCCGAGGCCACGGTGTTCAACTATTTCGCCACGAAGGAGGACATCTTCTTCTTCCGCCTGGACGAGCACGGTGAGCGCCTGGTCCAGGGCGTGCTGGAGCGCCCGCCCGGCGAGTCGGTGACGGCGGCGTTCCACCGTCTGCTGCTGGCCCAGGGCGGCCTGGTCGAGCAGCTCGACGGCGACCCGCACGCGCTGGCCCGGCTGCGCACGGTCAACCGCGTGGTGGCGGAGAGCCCGGTCCTGCAGGGCCGCGAGCAGATCTCCCTGACCCGCACCGCGGAGCTGCTGGCCACCGCCCTCGCCCGCACCGGCCCCGGCGACCGGCTCACCGCACGGGTCGTGGCGCACGCCCTGATCGCGGTGCAACGAGCGCTCGTGCTGCAGGTCCGCGAGGCGGTGCTGGCCGACGAGCTGCCGGGCGGTCTGGCCGACCGCCTGGCACGCTCGGCGGCGGAGGCGTTCGCGCTGCTCGAGCGCGGCTTCGGCGACTACGGCGCCTGATCAGCAGCCGAGCCGTTTGCCGGCCAGGGCGATGTCGTCCATCCAGAGGTCGAACGCGCCCGGCGTGGTCCCGCCCTGGTAGAGCTGCCAACCGATCTTGACGGTGTCGACCGCGGGCAGGACGAACGGCACCTGGTTGCCGCCGTGGTCGGCGGTGGACGCGGTCAGCTCCGGGTTGGCCACGCCGTCGATCCACACGGCGACGCGATTGTCGGCCGGGTCGAGCATCCACTCGAAGCACTGCCAGGTGTCCTCGACCGCCGGGGCCGATTCCCGCCAGTTGGTCCAGTCGCCGGTCGGCCCGCCGTCCGCGCCGACACCCCAGAAGACGCCCGGGACCGTCGGCGCGTACTGCCCGCCGATCGGCCGGACCACTTCCGGGCTGCCGGTCCCGGTCGCCTCGACCAGCGTGAAATGCGCCCAGTCGGGGGCGACCGGGAAGGCGTCGACCCGCAGCCACATCCGGCCGTAGAACCGGTTGCCGGGCGCGGCGAAGTCGTCGACGCGCAGGAACGCGCGCCCGTTGTCCACCGTGTGCAGGTGCAGCACCTGGTTGCCCCGGCGCCCGCGCTCGACCGCGAGGGTGCCGTGGCGCGTGTCGACGCCCCAGTTCAGCGTGCTGGGACCGCCGAGCGGCAGCCGCTCGAAGTCCTCGCAGAACAGCAGGCCACGCCCGCACGACCCGTGGTGCGCGGCGCCGCCGGAAAGGCCCGGGCCGCCGGGCGAGCCCGGGGCGCCGGACTGGCCGGACGCGCCGGCCGGCACGCTGCCGGTCACGGAACCGAACACAACGGCGGCGGCGAGCACCGCAACGAGGTGGCGCATGATTCCTCCGTACGATCGAATGGGAGCGCTCCCATCATCGCATTCGATCGATGTATCGCAAGGGCCGGCCGGATCTCCACGACCGGCGAGGATAGCTTCCGGGGCGATCCGGCGCGGGGCAGCTCAGCGGGGAACCACCTTCTCGACCGCCCACTGGCGCCAGCTGTCGAGGCGATGCTGCACCAGGGCGAGTTGCTCGGCCACCGGCCCCGGCCCGGTCGAGCCCGGCGTGGTGCGGCTGGCCAGCGCCGACTCGACCGACAGGACCTGGCGCACCGACGGGTCGAGGTGCTCGCTGACCTTCGCGAGGTCCTCGTCCGTCAGGTCCTCCAGCTCGCACTCGCGCACCGAGCACAGCGCCACCAGCTGGCCGGTGATCTCGTGCGCCTCGCGGAACGGCACGCCCCGCCGGACCAGCCAGTCGGCGACCTCGGTGGCCAGCGAGAAGCCGACCGGCGCGGCCGCGGTCAGGCGGTCGACGCGGACGGTCATCGTGGAGATCATGCCGGCCAGCGCGGGCAGCAGCAGCTCGAGCGTCTCGATCGCGTCGAACGCCGGCTCCTTGTCCTCCTGCATGTCCCGGTCGTACGTCAGCGGCAGGCCCTTGAGCATGGTCAGCACCGCGACCAGGCCGCCCACCAGGCGGCCGCTCTTGCCGCGGGCCAGCTCGGCGATGTCCGCGTTCTTCTTCTGCGGCATGATCGACGAGCCGGTGGCGAAGGCGTCGTCCAGCTCCACCCAGCCGAACTCGGTGGAGGTCCAGAGCACCACCTCCTCGCCCAGGCGGGACAGGTGCACGCCGATCAGCGCCGTCACGAACAGGAACTCGGCCACGAAGTCACGATCGGAGACCGCGTCCATGGAGTTGGCCGCCGGCGCCGAAAAACCCAACGCGACAGCGACCGCGGCCGGGTCGAGCGGCAGCGACGAGCCGGCCAGCGCGCCGGAGCCGAGCGGCGAGACCGCCGCCCGCGCGTCCCAGTCGCGCAGCCGGTCGAGGTCGCGCAGCAGCGGGTGCACGTGGGCGAGCAGCCAGTGCCCGAAGGTGACCGGCTGGGCGTGCTGCACGTGGGTCAGGCCGGGCGCGGCCGTGTCGATGTTGCGGGCCGCCTGCTCGGTGAGCGCGTCGGCCAGCTCGACCAGCGCGACGGCCACGCCGCGGGCGTGATCGCGCAGGTAGAGCCGCAGGTCGGTGGCGACCTGGTCGTTGCGGGACCGGCCGGCGCGCAGCTTGCCGCCGAGCGTGCCGAGCCGTTCGAGCAGGCCCCGCTCGAGCGCCGTGTGCACGTCCTCGTCGTCGATGGTGGGCCGGAACTCGCCGGACGCGCAGGCCGCCTCGAGGTCGTCCAGGGCGGCCAGCATCCGGCCCAGCTCGTCCGGGTCGAGCAGCCCGGCGGCGGCGAGGACCCGGGCGTGCGCCCGGGAGCCGGCGATGTCGTACGGCGCCAGCCGCCAATCGAACTGGACGCTCACCGAAAGCCGGGCCAGGGCGTCGGCCGGACCGCCGGAGAACCGGCCGCCCCACAACGATGTCTTCTGTTCGCTCACCACGTCAGTCTGCCAGCCGCTCGTCCCGTCACGGGTGGCTCCCTTCGGTGCCGTCGTGGGTGTGGCCGGCCCAGTCGGCGAGCTTGTCGGCCAGGGCCTTGCCGCCGGTGACGTCGCGGGCCACGACGAGGATGGTGTCGTCGCCGGCGATGGTGCCGACGATGTCGGTGAGCCCGGAGCGGTCCAGGGCGCTCGCCAGGAACTGCGCGGCCCCCGGCGGGGTGCGCAGGACCGCGATGTTGCCGCTGGCGTCCACCCCGGTGAGCAGCTCGCGCAGCAGCCGCAGCAGCCGGGCCGGCGCGTTCTCGGCCTCGCGCAGCGGGCGGGTGCCGTCCTCCGGGATGAGGTAGGCGCCGCCGACCTTGACCGCGTTCAGCTCCTCCAGGTCGCGGGAGAGCGTGGCCTGGGTGACCTGCACGCCCTCGCCCGCCAGCAGCTCGGCCAGCTCGGTCTGCGACCGGACCGCCCTCTCGCGGATGAGCTCGACGATCCGCGCGTGGCGCCCGGCCCGGGTCACCGGCCCGGTCATTGCGAGTTCACCGACAACAGCCAGGCGAGCAGCGCCTTCTGCGCGTGCAAGCGGTTCTCGGCCTGGTCGAGGACGGCGCTGTGGGGTCCGTCCATCACCTCGTCGGTGATCTCCTCCCCGCGATGCGCGGGCAGGCAGTGCAGGACGAACGCTTCCGGCGCGGCGGCGGCCAGCAGGCGGGCGTTTATCTGGTACGGACGGAACGGCGTGATCCGGTCCTTCCCGTCGTTCTCCTGTCCCATCGACGTCCAGGAGTCCGTGGCGACCACGTGCACCCCGTCGACCGCCTCGACCGGGTCGCGCAGCACGTCGACCGAGCCGCCGGTGTACGCGGCGATCTCGGCGGCCCGGGAGACCACGGCCGGCGACGGGTCGAACCCCGACGGCCCGGCCACCCGGACGTGCATGCCGGCGGTCGCCCCGGCGAGCAGATAGGAGTGCGCCATGTTGTTGGCCGCGTCCCCCACGTACGCGAGCTTGTGCCCTTGGGTCTTGCCCAGCCGCTCCCGGATCGTCTGCAGATCGGCGAGCAACTGGCAGGGGTGAAATCCGTCGGTGAGCGCGTTCACGACCGGGACGTCGACGCCCGAGGCCAGCTCGGCGAGCCGCTCGTCGCCGGTGGTGCGGAAGACCATGGCGGCGACGTAGCGGGAGACGACCTTGCCGGCGTCCGCCAGCGACTCGCCGCGGCCGAAGTGGGTGGCCTGGGTGTCCACGACGATCGGCTGGCCGCCCAGCTCGGCGATCCCGGCCTCGAACGACAGGCGGGTGCGGAGGCTGACCTTGTCGAAGAAGACGGCCACCGAGCGCGGGCCTTCGAGCGGTCGGTACTGGAAGCGGCTGGCCTTCATCTCGGCGGCGAGGTCGAGGACCGTGGCCTGCTCGGTGGGGGTGAGGTCGTCGTCGCGAAGAAAGTGGCGGGTCACTGGATGCCTTCCACGGCCGTGATGAGGGCGTCGGCCTGCTCGGCGCTGATGATCAGGGGTGGCGCGAGCCGGATGACGTCGGGCTGGGGTGCGTTGACGAGGAAGCCCTGGCCGGCCAGCGCCGCGACCCACTCCTTGGCCACCGGCTCGCGAAGCACGACGCCGAGCAGCAGGCCGGCGCCGCGCACGTGGTCCACGAGCGGGTGGTTCTCCAGGCCGCGCCGCAGTTGCTCGCCGACCCGCTTCACGTGGTCGAGCAGGCCCTCGCCGGCGATCGTGCGGACGACCGCGAGACCGGCGGCGCAGGCGACCGGGTTGCCGCCGAAGGTGGTGCCGTGCGAACCGGGGGTGAACAGCTCGGCGGCCGGGCCGAAGGCGATGCAGGCGCCCAGCGGCAGGCCGCCGCCGAGGCCCTTGGCGAGGGTGATGACGTCGGGCTCGACGCCCTCGCTCTGGTGGTGGAACCAGTGGCCGGTGCGGCCGATGCCGGTCTGCACCTCGTCGAGCACGAGCAGCGCGCCGTGGCGCGTGGCGATCTCCCGCGCCCCGGCCAGGTAGCCGGCCGGCGGGACCACCACGCCGTTCTCCCCCTGGATGGGCTCCAGGATGATCATTGCCGTGCGGTCCGACACGGCCGCGTCGAGAGCCGCGAGAGAGCCGAACTCGACATGGGTGACGTCCCCCGGCAGTGGCCGGAAGGGCTCCGCCTTCGCGGGCTGGCCGGTCAGGGCGAGGGCGCCCATGGTCCGGCCGTGGAAGGCGCCGTGCGTGGCCACCACGTGCGTCCGCCCGGTGAGGCGGGAGAGCTTGAAGGCGGCCTCGTTGGCCTCGGCGCCCGAGTTGCCGAAGACGACCCGGCCGGCCCGACCGGCCAGCGCCAGCAGCAGCTCGGCCAGGGCCACGCACGGCTCCGCGACGTAGAGGTTGGAGACGTGCCCGAGCTGCGAGATCTGCTCGGTGACGGCCGCGACCACCGCCGGGTGGGCGTGCCCGAGCGCGTTCACCGCGATGCCGCCGAGGAAGTCGACGTACTCCTTGCCGGTCTCGTCGGTGACGACGGCCCCGTCGCCGCGGACGAGGGCGATCGGCGGGGTCCCGTAGTTGTTCATCATCGACTGCGACCAGCGATCGACGAGCGAGCTCATTGCGGCACCACCATGGTTCCGATCCCTTCCGAGGTGAAGACTTCGAGCAGCGTGGAGTGGGCGACCCGGCCGTCGACGACGTGCGCGGCCGGCACGCCGCCGCGGACGGCGCGCAGGCACGCCTCCATCTTGGGCACCATCCCCGCCTCCAGGCGGGGCAGCAGCTTCTCGAGCGCGTCGGCGTCGATGCGAGTGGTCAGCGACGAGGTGTCCGGCCAGTCGGTGTAGAGCCCCGGCACGTCGGTGAGCACGACCAGCTTCCGGGCCCCGAGCGCTTCGGCGAGGGCGGCGGCCGCCGAGTCCGCGTTGACGTTGTGCACCACCCCGTCCGGATCGGGTGCGACCGTCGCCACCACCGGAATGCGGCCGGCGGCGATCAGGTCGTCGACGGCCGAAGTGTCCACCTCGTCGACGTCGCCCACCTGGCCCAGGTCGACCGCCTGGCCGTCGACCAGCGTGGTTCGCTTGACCGCGGTGAAGAGCTTGGCGTCCTCGCCCGACAGCCCCACCGCGAACGGCCCGTGCTGGTTGATCAGGCCGACCAGCTCGCGGCCGACCTGCCCGGTCAGCACCATCCGCACGACGTCCATCGCCTCGGGCGTGGTGACCCGCAGGCCGCCGCGGAACTCGCTCTCGATCCCCAGCCGGTCGAGCATCCGGCTGATCTGCGGCCCGCCCCCGTGCACCACGACCGGCTTGATCCCGACATACCGCATGAAGACGATGTCGGCGGCGAAAGCCGCCTGCAGCGAAGGGTTGATCATCGCGTTGCCGCCGTACTTGATCACGACGGTCGACCCGTGGAAACGCTCCAGCCAGGGCAGCGCCTCGATCAGCACCGCCGCCTTGTCGTGCGGCGTCACGAGGAGTACGCCGAATTCTCGTGCACGTAGGCGTGCGACAGATCGGTCGTCCAGATGGTCGCCGCCATCTCCCCCTCGCGCAGGTTGATCGTGATCGTCACGTCCCGGTGGTCGAGCTTGACCTTCGACCGGTCCTCGGCCGCCGCCCCGCCCTTGCAGATCCACACCCCGTTGATCGCCACGTCGACGCGATCGGGCTCGAAGGCGGCCGACGTGGTCCCGACCGCCGCCAGGATCCGCCCCCAGTTCGGGTCGTTGCCGAACAGCGCCGTCTTCACCAGGTTGTTGCGCGCCACGACCCGGCCGACCTCGACCGCGTCGGCCTCGCTCGCCGCGCCCTCCACCGTGATCGCGATGTGCTTGGTGGCCCCCTCGGCGTCCGCGATCAACTGCTGCGCCAGGTCGTGGCAGACCTCGGTCACCGCCGCGGTCAGCTCCTCGGGCGTCGGCTGCACGTCGGACGCCCCGCTCGCCAGCAGCAGCACGGTGTCGTTGGTGGACATGCACCCGTCCGAGTCGATCCGGTCGAAGGTCAGCCGGGTCGCCTCGCGCAGCGCCGCGTCCAGCACCTCGTTGTCGGCCGACGCGTCGGTCGTGAGCACCACCAGCATCGTGGCCAGCGCCGGCGCGAGCATCCCGGCGCCCTTGGCCATCCCGCCGACCGACCAGCCGTCCCGCCGCACGACGGCGTTCTTCGGCACCGTGTCGGTCGTCATGATCGCTTCGGCGGCGCGCCCGCCACCGTCGTACGCCAACGCCTTGGCCGCGGCCGTGACACCCGGCAGCAGCTTGTCCATCGGCAGCAGTTCGCCGATCAGACCGGTCGAGCAGACCGCGACGTCGCCCGCCCCGATCATCACCGGCTTGGACCCGCCGCGCAGCACGGTCGCGACGTGCTCGGCGGTCGAGTGGGTGTCGCGGAAGCCCTGCGAGCCGGTGCACGCGTTGGCGCCGCCCGAATTGAGCACGACCGCGCGGACGATGCCGCCCTTGAGCACCTGCTGGCTCCACAGCACCGGCGCGGCCTTGACCCGGTTGCCGGTGAAGACGCCGGCCGCGGTGAAGTCGGGCCCGTCGTTGACGACCAGCGCCACGTCCGGGTTGCCGGTGGGCTTGAGCCCGGCGGCGACGCCGCCGGCCCGGAAGCCCTTGGGGGTGGTGACGGTCATGGTGCGACTCCGAAGACGGACAGGCCCGTCGTCTCGGGCAGGCCGGACATGAGGTTGGCGCACTGCACGGCCTGGCCCGCGGCGCCCTTGCCGAGGTTGTCCAGGGCGCTGACCACGACGATGCGACCGGAGTCGGCGTCGACGGTGGCCTGCAGGTGGCAGGAATTGGAGCCGGAGGTGGCCGCCGTGTGCGGCCACTGCCCTTCGGGCAGGACATGTACAAAAGCCTCGTTCGCGTACGCCTCGACGAGCACCGCGCGGGGATCCCCCTGCTTCGCGAAGCGGGCGGTGACGGTGGCGAGAATGCCGCGCGGCATCGGCGCCAGGACCGGGGTCATCGACAGTGACGTCGCGCCGGTGGCCTGCTTGATCTCCGGCACGTGCTGGTGCGCGCCCACCTTGTACGGCGAGAGGTCGCCCATCACCTCGCTGCCCAGCAGGTGCGCCTTGGCGTTGCGCCCCGCGCCGGACGTGCCCGAGGCGGCGACCACCACCACGTCCGCGGGGTCGGCGAGCCCACCGGCGATCAGCGGGGCGAGCGCGAGTGTGACGGTGGCCGCATAACAACCCGTGTTGGCCACCCGGTCGGCCGACGCGATGAGCTCCCGCTGCCCCGGCAGCTCGGGCAGCCCGTAGGTCCACGTGCCCGCGTGCTCGCCCCCGTAATACCGCCGCCACAGCTCGCCGTCCTGGAGCCGGAAGTCGGCACCCAGATCGACAACCTTCACGCCGGCCGGCAGCTGCCCCGCGAGCGCCGCCGACTGCCCGTGCGGAAGAGCGAGAAACACCAGGTCGGCGTCGGCCAGCGCGGCCGGGCTGGTCGCGCTCAGCGTCAGGTCGAGGCCGGACAATTGCGGGTGTACGGCGGCGACATGCGCACCCGCTTGCGAGTGCGCGGTGGCCGCCACAAGCTCGAACTCCGGGTGCCCCGCCAGCAGGCGAAGGAGCTCGCCCCCCGCATACCCACTGGCCCCCACGACCGCAACCCGGATTCCCATACCAACCTCCGCATGACTATGCAGAGAACCGTATCAAGCCGGTCCGCCGGGCGGCAACCGCATACCCCCCGTAGTGGCCGTCACATCTCTCAGTTGCCGATCGTGGACCCGGCTGAGCAGCACCAGGCTCAGGATCGCCCCGATCGCCGCCATGAACATGTCCCATTGCGTGTCCCAGATGTCGCCCTGCGCCCCCAGGAAGTCATCCGCCGCCGACCCGCCGACCACCGCCGAGGCCCACTCGAACAGCTCCCACGTCGCGCTGACCGCCATCACCACGCACCAGACCAGCGCGCTCAGCCACCCACCCGGCCGCCGCGATATCAGTCACCCGCCCAGCCTGCTGGACCGGCGCCCGATGATCCATGGGTATCCCTACTCAAGCGCCTTCGGCAGCAGCAGCGCCTCCCGCACGTTGCTGTCGCGGAGCAGCGCGACGACATCCGGCACATGGGCGAAGACCGTGGTGGCGCCGGGCTGCTCGACCTGCCGCAGCATGGCCTGACAGACATCGGCGCACGGTTGCTCGCGAATGGTGTGCAACAACTCGGCGGGCTCGTGCGCGCTCTCGCCGATCACCGCCCGGCCCCACTCGCGCAGGCAAAGCAGCACCACGCGGTAGGCCTGTTGCCGGGCCCGGGCCAGCGGAAATCGGTTGAGGCCACAGACCGCGATCGTTTGCCGCCCCTTCTCGGTGAGAGCCGCATATTCGCCGGCGGACAGCGACAGCACCATATGGTCGAACGGATCTTCCGCCGTCGGGTCGATCAGCAGCGCGTCGCCGAGCTCGTCCACCGGGAATACGTCACGCTTCTGATGGCTGTTGCAGTGGGAGCACGCCAGCAGATGGTTGAGCCAGTCGAACGTCCGGAGGGGATTGACCGCCAGTGGCTCGTGGTGGTCGACGTCTGTGCCGAAGCTGTCGCCGCAGTACATGCAGCGTTCGACGCCGGGAGCCATCCGCTGCAGGGTTGTCCGGAGCGGTTCGACCACGGTCGAGCGGGTGCGTTTGTCACGCCAGAGTGCGCGGGCCGCCTTCGTGCGCCCGCCCGGCGGAGCGGCCTGGATGCGTGCGGTCAACGTGGTCATGCGGGTGCCGACCTCGGAAGGCAACGGCAACCGGGGAATCGGAATCACGGCCGAGGCTGCTCCGCATCCGGCACGAGACGAGCCGCGAGCTCATCGACGCGCGCGGTGGGCGAACTGCTCAGCAGATCACGCAGATGTTCGTAGCGACGGATCGCGGCGTCGTCCGCGCGTCCGGTGATGACCGCGGTCTCCAGCTCGACCAGCTCCCGGCGCAACCGCACCGCCCGTTCGGAGTACGGCGTGTCCAGCCCGAACAGCTCCGACATGACCGCGTCGTCGCCGCTGCCGTAAACGATGCGCTCGTAAAGATCCTGGTCCACGATCCGCGGTGGGTTGTCCTCGTCGGGGCCGGGCAGGCGGATCAGGCCGCGTTCGTCGGCAGCCTGGCAGATGTAGGGGCTGTGTGTGGTGACGATGAACTGGGTCCGCGGGAAATGATGCTTGAGCCAGCCGCCGATCCGCTTCTGCCAGGAGACGTGCAAATGGGCGTCGATCTCATCGATGATGACCACACCGGGCGCGGCGATCGCCGGGTGCTCGCCGGTCGTCGTGACGTCCAGCCCGCCGTACGCGTCGTGAGCCTGTTTCAGCAGGTCGACCACCAGCGCCACGACCGTCCGATAACCGTCGCTCATCTCTCGCAGCGGGAAAAGGTGTCCGTCCCGCTGCACCCAGAGCCCGTCCGAGTTGACCTCACGGATGCGGTACCCGTCCGGAAGCAGGCCGTCGCCGAGCACGGCCAGCGCCGCCGCCTTGAGCTGCGCCGCGCCGGCCCGCCCCTCCAGCGAGCGCAGGTGCTGCTCGATGAGCCAGCTCACGCCCTCCGCGAGCGAGGCGTCCTCGTGGAACAGGCTTGCCATCCGCGCGGCCGGGCCCCGGCTGAGCATCAGCCGCTGGGCGTCCCCCGAGCCGCCGGCAAGGCGCCGGAACGGGCCGTACGCCCCGCAGAACCAGCCGGCCGGGTTGTCGTACCACGGTCCGCGGCCCGCCCTGATCGCCTCGACCTCGACGAATCGCGGCACCCCGATCGCCGGTTGCCGATCGCGCACGCCGAACGGGCTATCCTGCGGGAACGTCCAGGACAAGCCCGCCCAGAACGGCGTATCGGGCCGCCGCTCGTCATCCGGGAAACGATCGATGCCCGCCTCGTAGGTGAGGCATACCGCGGCGATCGCCTCCGCCTCCCCGACCGAGGGCCAGCTGGCGAAGTCGGACACCAGATTCCGGGCCACGCCGGGACCGGCGATGGCCAGGGCGACGGCGCGGAGAAGCGAGGTCTTCCCCGAACCGTTGCGACCCGCCATGACCGTCCAGCCGGCGAGGGAACCGTCCGGCCGCGTGAGGTCGATCGAGACGTTGCGGGCATCGTGAAACCCCCGCACGTTGCGCAGCCTGATCTCTTTGACGTACACCTGGCATCCCCTCGACCACCGCGCGACCCCGGCCACGAGATCCGGGGCCCCGATCGGGCTCAGCCTATCCAGTTCCGCGTGCCCCGACGCCGATGACCAGGCTCCCGCCGGTCAGAGCACCATCCGCGCGAGCCGCTCGACCTGTCGCGGGTCGTCGCCGTAGCAGTACAGGACCACCTCGTCGGCGCCCAGCTCGCGATACTCGGCCACGGCCGCCGCGATCCGCCCCGGGTCGCTCAGCGGCTCGCCCCAGCCCTCGCGCCCGGTGAAGGCGTAGTAGCCGGCCGCCGCCCGGCGGGCCCGTTCGACCGTTTCCGGCGGGCCGGCCGCGACGTTGACCTGGCACACGATCCGCGGCCGCCCGGCGCGGCCCGCGCCGGCCCACTGCTCCCGCACCGCGTCGATGAGCCCGCCGGCCCACGCGGCCGGCGCCGCGCAGACGAAGCCGTCGGCATGGGCCGCGACCCGCCGCAACGCGGCCGGGGCGAACCCGCCGATGAGAACCTCCGGCGCCTTCTCGAGCCGGGGCCCGATGCGCGCGCCCCGATACGGCTCGCCGCGCCAGATCTCGCGCAGCGCCCCGAGTTGCTCGTCGAGCATCCGCCCGCGCCGGTTGATCGGCGTCCCGGCCGCGGCGTGGTCGTCCGCGCGCCCGCCGATCCCGATGCCCAGCACGAACCGGCCCGCCGACATGCGGTGGAGAGTGGACACCTGCTTGGCCAGCAGCGCCGTCGCGCGCAGCGGCCCGAGCAGCACCTCGGTCTGCAGCCGGATGGTCGAGGTGGTCCCGGCCAGCACGGCCAGCGCCGTCAGCGGTTCCGGGTTGTCGTAGGCGAGCCGATCCAGCACCGCGATGGTGCCGAATCCGCAGTCTTCCGCGCGGCGGGCCCACTCGAGCAGGCACGCGGGGTCGTTGATGGGCAGCCCAAGGCCGAATTCCATGAGACGTCTCCCGAAGGTAGGCGGCAACTATCGAGTCGCCACCTCCTCCCCGCGCTCAGCGGCGGGGTCCCGGGCCCATGCTGCGACGTGTTTCCAGAGCCAGGAATACGGATCTCGCCGCCGATCCTACCCTGACGGCGGCGCGCCCGAGGGTCTGGCGGCCCGGCGGCCGAGCGGGCACACTCGGCGGCGTGACATCGGCCGATTACGAGGTCAAGGCGCTGACCACCGAGACGTGGGACGCGTACGCGCGGATGATGGAGCGCCACAACGGCGTGTTCGGCGGTTGCTGGTGCACCTACTTCCACACCATGCACGACGAGAAGACGTTCGACGCCGACGACAACCGATCCCTGAAGCGACGCCTGGTCGACGACGACCGGGCCCACGCCGCCCTGGTCTTCGACGGCGATCAGGCGGTGGCCTGGTGCCAGTTCGGCAGCCCGGCCGAGCTGCCGAACATCTACCACCGCAAGCAGTACGACGCCGAGCTCGACCGGCTGCCGGATTACCGCATCACCTGCATGTTCGTCGACAAGAAATACCGCCGGAAGGGCCTGAGCACGGTCGCCCTCCGCGGTGCCCTCGACCTGATCGCCCAGGCCGGCGGCGGTGTCGTGGAGGCATACCCGCACGACAACGACGGCAAGAAGGTGTCGGTTCTCTACAACGGCACCCGCAACCTCTTCGAGCGGGCCGGTTTCGCCTACATCCGCCCGAAGGGCTTGCGGAACTGCGTGATGCGTATCGAGCTCGGGTGACTACCGGGAAGCGGACTCCCCGGGGGTCTCCTCGAACTCGGCCGTGGCGGACAGCCACTCGGCTTGCGCGACACCGCCGCTCCCGACAGCCAGCCCGGCCCGCGCGGCGAGATAGAACTCGTCCCGAGCCTCGTTGGCCGCGCCCACGGTCGAGGCCCACGACACGTCGTCGCCGGCCAGCCCGCGGGCGATCAGTTCGAGCTCGGCGACCGCGCCCCGCCACCGCCGGGCCGCGCTGACCGTCGCGGAGTCGCCGAGCAGGAGAACCGCCTCCCACGCCTTGGTGTGGCTCACCTTGGCCCGCGTCAACAGCTCCAGCCCCTCCTCCGGGTCGATCGGGATGGCCCGGACCTGCGGCAGGCGCGGCGCCGCCAGGCGAAAGGTCAGCTGGTGAACGTCCTTGAGCGCCTTCGCGAACTCCATGTAGGCGGTCAGGCGCCGTTCGTCCCAGCGAACGGACTGGTTACGCCGCCATCGCGCCCGGTCCCCGATCGTGGTCGCGACAATGGTCCCCGCGGTTCCGACAACGACGCCCAGCAGCGCCGGCAACTGGCTGAGAAAGGTGGCCACCACATAAGACTGTCGGTGGCCGCGGACGTCCTCAAGCTCCGGTTTCCGCTACCGGCGTCCGGGTCCGCGCGCTATCCGACATAGGCCAGAACCACGGCCGCGACACCGCAACCAGCGCCACCACCGGCCGCCGGGACAAGGTCGTCATGCTGAGACAGCATCGCCCGGCGCGGCGTCCGAAGCGCTCACTGCGTCTTCAACCAGGCTTGCGCGGCGTGTACGCCACCCGGAAGAAGCCCCGCACCGGCTTCTGCCCCAGACCGAGGTTGTGCGTGATGACGATCGGCTTCGCCGGGGCCGACGTGTCCAGCTCGATGCTGGTGTCGTCGCGGCGGCCCCGGTTGGGGTCGTAGACCCGGACCGTGAGGTGGCTCCCGCTGGTCTCGTAGGCGTAGGCCAGCACCTGATGGTTCAACGCCAGGTCCGTGGGATTGCGCGACGCCACGGTCACCACGCCCAGCGGGACGGGCAGGCCGCGGTCGAGGTCCTTCTTGATCTGCGGCCATTGCACGCGGACGGTTCGCCAACCCAGGCCCCGCTCGACGATGACCTCGCGGCCAAGGACCGTCCTGGTCTTGTCGCCGTCGGGGAGGCTCATCCACTGGTAGTACTGGGCGACGCCGGCGGGGACGTGCCACGAGTCGATGAGCCGGCAGACGATGAACTTGTAGCGGGGGTCGCCGGCGGGCGGGCGGTCGGACGCCGGCTCGCGACCGTCGAGGAAGTAGTCCATGGCGGCGAAGACCATGCCGCCGCAGAGGCCGCCGGCGGCGTTGCCGAGGCGGAGGTCGCCGAACGGGGTGGGCAGGACGACAGCCGGCTGCGACGGCCACGTGTTGGTGAACGCGAAGCCGTGCTTCGAGGGCAGGAAGCCGTCCATGCGGACAAGCTAGCGCCGGCATGCCGGCGGCGAGGAGGTCACCGTCGGCATACCGACCCAGCAAAAATCCCAGATCAGGCGTACGTGAGGTTGAAGCTGTTGCAGACGAAGTTGGACTGGCCGGCCGTGCCCGAGATCTCGAAGCCGAACTGGATCTCGCCAACCGTCACGTCGCCGTACCAGCCGTTGGTGCGCAACCAGTTCAGGACCGCGCGGATGTCGATCGTGGCGGCGTTGGTCTGGCTGGTGCGGATGAACGAATAGACCTGGTTACTGCCGTTGGACCCGCGGTAGACATTCCAGGTGTGGCCGCCGGCCGAGACGTTGCGGGCCGACGGGACCGCGCCGTTGGCGTCGTACGACTCGGCAATCGGGCCGACCGCGCCCTTCTGGTTGGTCCAGATCATGATCTCGTACGCGTAATTGTCGGCCCAGATGTCGTAGGCCGTCTCGTAGTCGCCGTCCGCGGGCACCGAGACGTTGAACGAGCTGGAGATCGAGCTCAGCGAGCTCAGGGTGCGGTTCACCGTCCGGCCGGTGTGCGGGTACGACTTGACGCCGCTGGTCCGCGGCTGGTTGGACACGACGCCCCAGTTGGTGCCGCTGCGGGCCCAGATGGTCTGCGAGCCCGCGCCGCCGCCCCAGACGTCGTTGTTGAGCGTGTAGCCGTTGCTGGTCCACGAGTCGAACTGCCCGGTCGCCACCCAGGCCGCGTCGGACGGCACCCCGCCCGGCGAACCGGTCGGCGGCGTGGTCGGCGGGGTCGTCGGCGGCGGGGTCGTCGGGTTGGTCACGCCGCCGGTGCACGCCACGCCGTTGAGGGTGAACGCGGTCGGCACCGGATTGCTGCCGGTCCACGAGCCGTTGAAGCCGAACGACTGGGTGCCGTTGGTGGCGATCGAGCCGTTGTAGCCGACATTCTTCGCGGTCACCGCCGACCCGCTCTGGGTGAGCGTGGTGTTCCACGACTGGGTCACCGTCTGGCCGGCGCCGAAGGACCACCCCAGCGTCCAGGAACCGATCGCGTCGCCCAGATTCTTGATGGTGACATTGGCGCCGAAGCCGCCCGGCCATTGGCTGCTCACCTCGTAGGTGACGGTGCAGCCGGCCGCCGCGGAGGCCGGTAGGGCCGTAACGACCCCGGCGCCGGCCGCGATGCCCAGGCACGCGGCCAGGCACCCGGCGAGTTTTCGCCTACGCATGTCGCTTCCTCTCGATGAGATCCCGACCACACGAGCGTCACCTGCGACTTTGTCTGTCGAAGCGCTTCGACAGCCGGGCCTAAAGTTTCATGAGCGTCAATGCGGTATTGCGGCGATGCTACGACCGGCCGGGCGCGACAGGCAAGACGGCGCCAAGATCAATGCAACAAATCTGCAAACCGAACTCATTGACCCACGTTTATGACGGAGCAAGGATTTTTGGAACGGAATTGCATTTGAGAACAAGGAGAATTGCGCATGGCACCCCACCCACGCGCGCGGCGCCTGCGGCGCCTCGCCGGTGTCGGCGGCCTGGTCACGCTGGTCACCGTCGGCCTGACCGGCATTGTCACGAGCGCCGAGGCGGCCACCGTCTTCAGCGCCGACTTCGAGAACGGCAGCACCGGCGGCTGGTCCAAGTCGGGCGGCACCTGGTCGGTCGTCTCCGACGGCTCCCGGGTCCTGCAGCAGTCCGATGCCGGCAGCGAGCGGGCCCGCGAGTTCGCCGGCGACGCGAGCTGGACCAACTACTCGGTGCAGGCCCGGGTCAAGGCCACCTCGTTCGCCTCCACCGCGGGCGTGGTGGCGCTGACCGCCCGGGCGTCGGGCGCGACCAAGATGTACCGGTTGTCGCTGACCGGCGCCAACAAGATCCAGCTCGAGACCATGAACGGCTCGGCCATCTCGGTTCTCGGCGCCATGAGTCAGACGATCTCCACCAGCACGTTCTACACGCTGAAGCTGACCGTCAACGGGACCTCGATCAGCGGCAGCGTCAACGGCGCCACCGTCGGCAGCGCCACCGACTCGACGATCGGCGCCGGGCGGATCGGCCTGCTCACCGAGCACGCCGCCGGCCGCTTCGACGACGTGGTCGTGGACAACGGGGGCGGCACGACGCCCACGACGCCGCCCACGACAAATCCGACCACGCCGCCAACGACCCCGCCAACGACCCCGCCGACCACGCCGCCGACGACCGGCCCGACGACCCCGCCCACCAGCGGCGCGATCTACGCGGCCCCGAACGGCACGGCGGGCGCGGCCGGCACCCTGTCGGCGCCCACCACGGTCGCCGACGCGCTGACCCGGATCGCCGCGGGCGGCACGATCTACCTGCGCGGCGGCACCTATGCGCTGCGCTCGACCCTGACCATCGCGCCCGGGAACAACGGCACCTCCAGCGCGCGTAAGACACTCTCGGCGTACCCGAATGAAGTCCCGATCTTGAATTTCTCGGCCCAGACCGAGGACTCGGCCAACCGCGGGCTCGCCGTGAACGGCAACTACTGGCGCGTCTCCGGGATCGTGGTCGAGCGGGCCGGCGACAACGGGATCTTCGTGGGCGGCAGCAACAACATCATCGAACGGACCGTGACCCGCTACAACCGCGACACCGGGCTGCAGCTCTCCCGGATCGCGTCGGACACCCCGAAGTCTCAATGGCCGGCCAACAACCTGGTCGTCAGCGCCGAGTCGCACGACAACGCCGACTCGGACGGCGAGGACGCGGACGGCTTCGCGGCGAAACTCACCGTCGGAAGCGGCAACATCTTCCGGTACGACGTCTCGCACAACAACATCGACGACGGCTGGGACCTGTACACCAAGGACGACACCGGGGCGATCGGGCCGGTCACCATCGAGTACTCGCTGTCCTACAACAACGGCACGCTCAGCGACGGCTCACAGGCCGGCGACGGCGACCGCAACGGCTACAAGCTGGGCGGCGAGGACATCGCGGTGAACCACACCGTCACGCACAGCATCGCCTACCGCAACGGCAAGCACGGCTTCACCTACAACAGCAACCCCGGCTCGATGACGATCTCCAACAACGTCGCCGTCGACAACACGGAACGCAACTTCTCGTTCGACGCGGGCACGTCGGTGTTCCGCAACAACACGTCGTGCCGCAGCTCGAGCGGCACCAACGACCGGATCATCGGCAACTCGGACAGCTCCAACCAGTTCTGGTCGGGCGGCAATGGCTCCCGCTGCGCCACCTACAGCGGCAGCCTGGGCTGGTCGTACGCGTCCAACGGCACCTTGCAGGTGACCTTCGGCGGCAAGGTCGTCAACCCCTGACAGCTTGCGGCCGGGCCGGCTTCCCACGAGCCGGCCCGGCCGTAAGCGTTGACAGACGTCTATCTATATCGGACGGTCGAAGCATGTCTCGTCCTCGTTTGTGGCTCGCCGCGACGCTCCTCGCGGCGACCCTGCTGGCCGCACCGGCAACAGCGGCCCTCGCCGCACCCACTCCCACCGACCTCCAGGCCACCGCCGTCACCCCGGTCTCGGTCACGCTGTCCTGGACGGCCTCGCCGGGCGCCACCGGCTACCAGATCACCTACTACCAGGCCTTCAACGACGTCATCTGGTCACAGACGGTCGGCAACGTCACCACCGCGACGGTCACCGGCTACATCCTGCCGACCCGGCAGTACTCGTTCCGGGTCAGCGCCCTCGACGACGGCGGCTACTCGCCCTCCAGCAACACGGTCACGGTCGTCACCCCGGCCTCCACCACCGGGGACACGACGCCGCCGGCCACGCCGGCCAACTTCCGGCTGATCGTGGTCAACCCGACCGGCCCCTCCCTGGGCTGGGACCCCGCCACCGACAACGTCGGCGTCACCGCGTACGACGTCTACCACTTCGACGGCTGGTACACCTCGACGCTGCTCGGCTCCACCACCGGCACGGCGATCACCGTCCCGTTCGGCACCTCCAGCACCGGCATGCACAACTACTACGTCCGGGCCCGGGACGCCGCCGGCAACGTCTCGATCGCCTCCACCATCGTCCGGGTCCCGCCGCCGACCACCACGACGCCGCCGCCGCCCACCCTGTGCACGGTGGCCTACAAGACGACCTCGGAATGGAACGGCGGCTTCGTGGCCGAGGTCAAGATCACCAATCTGAGCGCGACCGCCATCGAGGGCTGGACGCTGGTCCTGACCTTCGGCGGCGACCAGGCCGTCGCCCAGGCGTGGAACGCGACCTTCACCCAGTCCGGCACGACGGTCGTCCTGACCGGCGAGAGCTGGAACCGCACCATCCCGGCCGGCGGCGGAACCGTGAGCGCGGGCCTGCTCGGCAGCTGGCGTACCAGCAACGCCGCGCCCACCTCGGCGGTCCTCAACGGCACCGCCTGCACCCTCGCCTGATCCTGCCCGGAGGGGCAGCCGCGCCGCCGGAACGGGCAAGAGTGGTATGACTGACCGCATGGCAGACAAGACGATCATCGCGATCCGGGAGGCCTCGGCGGCGTACGCCGAGGCCGTCCGCACCACCCAGCGCTTCTTCGACCGGCTCGAGGACACCGACGACCCGTCGGTGCTGGTCGAGTACGCGACGCTCGTGGAGCGCGAGAAGGAGGCGGCGGAGGCCCGCCTGGACGCCCTGGAGGCGGCCGGCATCGAGGTTCCCAGCATCGATGAGAGTGATTCGGATAGCTGAGTGAACAGTTCCGGAACCGGGGTGGGGTGCCGGAACCGGTTCCGGACTGGAAGACTGCCGGTTGTTAGCGTTCCACAGACCGTGCCACCGCGGTCGTGACGACCGGAGGCACGAGTGCCCGCTGATCTTCTTCCGTACCGGGATCCGGCCCTGCCCGTCGAGCAGCGCGTCGAAGACCTGCTCGCCCGCATGACCTTGCCGGAGAAGGTCGGCCAGATGCTCCAGCTGGACGCCCGCAACGACGTCAAGGAGATCGTCAGCGAGAAGCTGGCCGGCTCGATCCTGCACACGTCGCCGGCCAAGATGCTGGAGGCGATCGACCTGGTCGCCGAGACCCGGCTGCAGATCCCGCTGCTGACCGCCGAGGACTGCATCCACGGCCACTCCTTCTGGCCGGGCGCCACGATCTTCCCGACCCAGCTGGCGATGGCCGCGACCTGGGACGCCGCCCTGGTCGAGCGGGCCGCCCGGGTCACCGCGCTGGAGGTGGCCGCGACCGGCATCCACCAGACCTTCTCCCCGGTCCTGTGCATCGCCCGCGACCTGCGCTGGGGCCGGGTCGACGAGACGTTCGGCGAGGACCCGTACCTGATCGGCGAGCTCGGCGCCGCGATGGTCCGCGGCTACCAGGGCGAGGGCCTGTCCGACCCGACCGGCATCCTGGCCACCGCCAAGCACTTCGCCGGCTACTCCGAGACGCAGGGCGGCCGGGACGCCAGCGAGGCCGACATCAGCCCGCGCAAGCTGCGCTCGTGGTTCCTGCCGCCGTTCGAGCGAGTCGCGCGCGAGGGCTGCGAGGTCTTCATGCTCGGCTACCAGTCGATGGACGGCGTGCCGATCACGGCGAACAAGTGGCTGCTCAACGACGTGCTCAAGGGCGAGTGGGGCTTCACCGGCACGCTGGTCACCGACTGGGACAACGTCGGCCGGATGGTCTGGGAGCAGAAGGTCTGCGCCGACTACGCCGAGGCGGCGGCGGTCGCGGTGCGCGCCGGCAACGACCTGGTCATGGTGACGCCCGGCTTCTTCGAGGGCGCTCAGGAGGCGGTCGCGCGCGGGCTGCTGCGCGAGGACGAGATCGACGCGGCGGTCCGCCGGATCCTGCGCCTGAAGTTCACCATGGGCCTGTTCGAGGACCCGCGGGCGCCGTCGCCGCAGCGGCAGCTGGAGGTGATCGGCATCCCCGCACACGCCGAGCTGAACCTCGAGGTGGCCCGGCGGTCGCTCGTGCTGTTGCGCAACGACGGCACGCTTCCGATCGACCCGGAGAAATTCCGGCGCATCGCGGTGATCGGCCCGAATGCCGACCACCCGCAGTCCCAGCTGGGCGACTGGGCCGGCGACTCCGGTCAGGTCAACTGGATGCCGGACGGCCACCCGCGCGAGCTGATCGAGACGGTGCTCGACGGCTTCCGCACGGTCGCGCCGGACCACTGGGACATCACGCACGCCCGCGGCGCCGACATCGAGCGGCTCGTCCCCGACCCCGAGGGCGAGACCTACCCCGACGGCCAGCCGCGCCCGCCGATCTCCCAGGCCGCGCCGGTCGACGCCCACCTGATCGCGGTCGCCCGCGACGAGGCGATCCGGGCCGACTACGCGATCGTGGTCGTTGGCGACACGGTCAACCTCACCGGCGAGCACAAGTCGACGGCGACGCTCGAGCTGCAGGGCGGTCAGATCGCGCTGCTCGACGCGATCGCGGCCACCAGGACGCCGATGATCGTGGTGCTGATGAACTCGAAGCCGTGCGTCCTGCCCGGCTCCGCCCGGAACGCGGCGGCGATCATCCAGGCGTTCAACCCCGGCATGCGCGGCGGGCGGGCGATCGCCGAGCTGGTGCTGGGGCTGATCGAGCCGAGCGGGCGGATGCCGCTGTCGGTGCCCCGGCACGTCGGCCAGCAGCCGGTCTACTACAACCAGATCCGGGGCCAGCACGGCAGGCGCTATGCCGACCTGACCCAGGAGCCGCTCTTCGTGTTCGGCGAGGGCCTGTCGTACACGACGGTCGAATACAGCGACCTGTCCGTCTCGCCGGCCGCCCCTTCATCCGTCCCGGTCGACGGGACAATCCGGGCGGAGGTCACGCTGACGAACACCGGCGCGAGGCCGTCGCTGGAGACAGTTCAGGCGTACGTCAGCGACCTGGTCACCAGCGTCACCTGGGCGGTCCGGGAGCTGAAGGCGTACCGGCAGGTCACCGTGCCCGCGGGCGAGTCGGTGACGGTCACGATCGAGCTCCCCGCCTCGGCGTGCTCGCTGGTCACCGCCGACGGCCGCCGGGTGGTCGAGCCCGGTGACTTCGAGCTGCTGGTCGGCCCGTCCTCGCGCGACCGCGACCTGCTGCGCGCGCCCTTCACCATCCGGTGACGATCAGGCCGGCCCGTGGTTGACACGGGCTGGCATCGTCGGCCGCGTGCTGATCCGCCTCCTCCGCCGCGCCTTGTTCCCGGCCTCGCTGCTGACGGCCCTGGCGGTGGTCGCGATGGCGTCCTGCTCACTCTGGGTGCGCATCGAGGCCGCCGGTCACGTGTACGACGAGGAGTCGGTCCCCGCCGCGCCGGTCGCGATCGTTCTCGGCGCCGAGGTCTACCCCGGCGGCACCCCGTCGCCGTTCCTCGCCGCCCGGCTGGACATCGCCCGGCGCCTGCTGCAGGCCGGGAAGGTGCGCGCCATCCTGGTCTCCGGCGACCACAGCCGCTGGGACTACGACGAGCCCGGCGCCATGCAGGTGTACCTGGTCGCCCGCGGCGTGCCGGCCCAGCAGGTCGTCCTCGACTACGCCGGCTTCGACACCTACGACTCGTGTGCCCGGGCCAAGCGCATCTTCGGCGTCTCGAAGGCCATCGTGGTCACCCAGAGCTACCACATCGACCGGGCCGTCGCCCTGTGCCGCAACCAGGGCATCAAGGCCACCGGCGTGGGCGACGACTCGGTCCGCATCTACCGGGACCCGTGGGCCCACTCGATGTTCCGCGAACGCGGCGCCATCGTGAAGGCCGCCGCCGACGCCCTCTCCCACCGCGACCCGGTCTACCTGGGCCGCCACGAGCCCGGCATCGACGAGGCGCTGGCCCTGAGCTGACCGCGCGGGCCCGGTTCTTAGCCGTTTCTTAGCCGTACGGGTACCCACTTCCCAGCAAGCGCGTCGATCCTTGGTCCCGTAGCCCCCTCGCATGGGAGTCACCGATGACCGACACCCCCCGCCCCGACGACCCCACCCAGCCGATACCCGGCTCTCCCGCTTCGTCCGGCCCCGCGCCCTCCGAACCGCCGGCGTCCGCCGCGCCGCCCGGTCCCACACCCACCGACCCGAGCCAGCCGGCGCCGCCCTCCGCCGCGCCACCCTCCGCAGCGCCGGCGTCCGCCGCGCCGTCCGGTCCCGCACCCGCCGACCCGACGCAGCCCCAGCCCGCCGCGCCGTCCTCCGAGACGCCGCACGCCGCGCAGGCCGGCCCCGCCGATGTGCCGCCGCCCGGCCAATCCCCTCCCGGCCAGATCCCGCCGGGCCAGATCCCGCCCGGCCAATTCCCGCCGGGCCAGGTCCCGCCCGGCCGGCCCGCCTGGCAGCCGGCCGCCGCGCGGCAGCAGCGCTGGTACAGCCGCCCCGTCCCCCTCCTGCTGGCCTTGGCCCTCCTGCTGGCCGGCTGCATCCTCGGCGCCGGAGTGGTCGCGGTAGGCGCGATCGCCTCCCACTTCGACCACCACGACCGAGGCCGCCCCGCCATGCACCGCCACGACCGCGCCCCCGGCGACTGGCGCGACAACGGCGGCCCCCGCAACCGAGACGGCCGCGGCTTCCCGCCCGGCCCCGGCCGCCACTACCCCGCGAACCCGAACCCGAACTCGACCCCCACCCCGGCCACGCCACCGTCCGTCCCGTCCCCCAGCGCAACTTCCTGACCGCCGCCGTCCCGGCCCGGGTCGGCGGCCCACGTCGGCGGCCCACGTCGGCAGCCCAAGTCGGCAGCCCAAGTCGGCAGCCCAAGTCGGCAGCCCAAGTCGGCAGCCCAAGTCGGCAGCCCAAGTCGGCAGCCCAGGTCGGCAGCCCAGGTCGGCAGCCCAGGTCGGCGGCCCAGGTCGGCAGCCCAGGTCGACGGCCCAGGTCGACGGCCCACGTCGACGGCCCACGTCGGCAGCCCAGGTCGGCAGCCCAGGTCGACGGCCCAGGTCGACGGCCCACGTCGGCGGCCCACGTCGGCGGCCCACGTCGGCGGCCCGGGTCGGCGGCCCGGGTCGGCGGCCCGGGTCGGCGGCCCCGGGCGGCGGGCCCGGGCGGGGGGCCGGG
>NZ_JBHTBJ010000043.1:0-59182 GCF_042664765.1 Paractinoplanes rhizophilus
GTTCAACGGGCCCAGACCCATACTGACCGTCGGGAACTCCCAGAAATTCGGCATCAACCGCGGATGCGGATACGACGGCAACCCGCCACCCGGATGCGACAACTCCTGCCGGAACCCGTCCAGGTCATGCTCACCGAGCCGGCCCTCCAGAAACGCCCGCGCATACATCCCCGGCGACGCGTGCCCCTGGAAGAAAATATGATCCCCGCCGCCCGGATGATCCTTACCGCGGAAGAAATGATTCATGCCGACCTCGTACAGGCTGGCACTCGACGCGTACGTCGAGATGTGCCCGCCGACGCCGATCTCCGGCCGCTGCGCGCGGTGCACCAGCATCGCCGCGTTCCACCGGATGTACGCCCGGATGCGGCGCTCGACGAACTCGTCGCCGGGGAACCAGGGCTCCTGCTCCGGCGGGATCGTGTTGATGTAATCGGTGGAGGTCAGTGGCGGCACGCCGACCTGTCGCTCCCGGGCCCGCTCGAGCAGGCGCAACATGATGTAACGGGCTCTCTTCGCGCCGCGTTCGTCGATGACTCCGTCGAGCGACTCGACCCACTCGTTGGTTTCCTCGGGGTCGATGTCGGGAAGCTGGCTCGGCAGTCCATCGCTGATCACCGGGCGCCGCGTACTGGGCTTCATCGAGACTCCTTTCCGGGCCCGCTCAGCTCCGGGGCGGGATGACCTGCCGGTCCACGTCGACCCAGCGCGGCAACCGCGGTTCCGGCCGGTACGGCACGGCCGGAGCGATCACGACCGGGCAGGAGGAACGCTGGACGCATTGATGACTCACCGAACCCGACAGCAGCCCGGCCAGGGCGCCGTGCCGGGGTGCGCCGAGGACCAGCAACTGGGCCGCGCGGGCCGCGCGAAGCAGTTCCTCGGCGGGAAAGCCGCGCACCACGCGCGGCCGGATCGGCACCGACCGGCCGTAGTCGCGGGTCACCTCGACCATCGTGTCCAGCAGCACCGTCTCGGCGACGGCGGCGAGGTCGTCCACCGCGAACCCGACCGGCATGCAGGCGTAATAGGCCGGTTGTGCCGACCACACGTTGACCGCCTCGACGTCGGCCCCGGTTCGCTCCGCCTGCTCCAGCGCCCACCGCAGGGCGACCTTCGATCCGGATGAGCCGTTGACGCCGGCGACGATCGTCCGCCGCGGCGTCCAGCCGCCCGCACCTCGCATCATCGTGCCGCCTCCTCACCTCGAACCCGTTGTGTCCCGGCCCGGCGCCGGATGTTCACGGCGGTGGCTGGCCGTGCCCGGTGACCAGCGCGGTGTCCCGGCCCAGCGCGCCGAGACGCGAGGCGCCACCGGGCGATCCGATCGGCGTGTCCGTGCCCGGCAGCGGCTCGGCGAAGAACCGCGCGTTGTCGGCGGCGAAGATCGACCACTGCGCCGGCAGGTCGTCCTCGTAATAGATCGCCTCGACCGGGCAGACGGGCTCACAGGCGCCGCAGTCGACGCACTCGTCGGGCTGGATGTACAGGGAGCGAAGGCCCTCGTAGATGCAGTCGACCGGGCATTCCTCCACACAGGCCCGATCGACGACGTCGATGCACGGCTCCGCGATCACGTAGGTCATGACTCCTCCCCTCTCTTTTTTACCATACACATCGTGTATATTCGTGGGGTGTCTGACGACGTGACCTTCGGCGCACTCGCCGTTCCGAGCAGACGACAGTTGCTGCAGGCGCTGCGCGCGGCCGCCGAGCCGGTCGACGCGCCGACCCTGGCGACGGCGACCGGCCTGCATCCCAACACCGTCCGATTCCATCTCGACCTGCTGATCAAGGCCGGCTTCGTGCGCGAGAGCTCGGCCCGGCAGGGCCGGCGCGGCCGCCCGCGGACCGTGTACGAGCCGGTCACGGCCGGCCCGCAGGACACGGGATACGCGCTTCTCGCGGCCGTTCTGGTCGACCACATGGACACCACCGGCGGCGGCAGCGAGGTGGCCCGGAACGCCGGCCGGGCCTGGGCGCGGCGGCTTCGCCCGCACGCCGGCGACCGGCCCGGCGACGCGCGGGCCACGGCGAACACGGTCGCGGCGCTCTTCACCGAGCTGGGCTTCCAGCCCACCGTCGCCGAGGACGGTGGTGACACGCGGATAACGCTGCACGCCTGCCCTTTCTGGTCGTTGGCGGAAGACCATCCGGGCATCGTGTGCGCGGTGCACCTCGGGCTCTTGCAGGGCCTCGTCGAGCAGGGCGGCCCGGCCGCGATCGAAGCGCGCCTGACCCCGTTCGTGCGGCCACGCCAGTGTCAGGCCGACCTCATCGCGGCCGGGGCGTAGGCGGGACGGCGACCCGGGCGCCTGCCGACCGCCAGCAGGCTGTGCCGTCCGTTGTGTCCATCGGCGGGCATACTGCCCGCTCGCCCGGCGGACGACGATCTCAGCAGAGGAGGGCGCAGCGATGACGGTGTCACGCCCCAAGCCGATCGTGGCCTACCCGGGACCGGTACGCCAAGCGCCTCGAGGCTCGGCGCTCGCCCGGCTGCTGCGAACCACCGACGCGAAGCAGATCGGGCTGATGTACCTGGTCACCTCGTTCGGGTTCTTCTTCGCCGGCGGGCTGATGGCCCTGCTGATGCGGGCCGAGCTGGCCCGGCCGGGGATGCAGTTCCTGTCGCCGGAGCAGTACAACCAGCTGTTCACCATGCACGGCACGATCATGCTGCTGCTGTTCGCGACGCCGATCGTGTTCGCCTTCGCCAACTACGTCGTGCCGCTGCAGATCGGCGCGCCCGACGTGGCGTTCCCCCGGCTGAACGCGTTCGCCTACTGGCTCTACCTGTTCGGCGGCCTGATGGTCGTCGGCGGTTTCGCCACGCCCGGCGGCGCGGCCGACTTCGGCTGGTTCGCCTATCAACCGCTGGCCGGCACGCAACACAGCCCCGGCGTCGGCGGCGACCTGTGGTACGTCGGCCTGGTCCTGTCCGGCCTCGGCACCATCCTCGGCGCGGTCAACATGATCACCACCGTCCTCACCCTGCGGGCGCCGGGGATGACCATGTTCCGGATGCCGATCTTCACCTGGAACATCCTGGTCACCGCGCTCATGGTGATCATCGTGTTCCCGCTGCTGGCCGCCACGCTGCTCGCCGCGATGGCCGATCGGATGCTCGGCGCGCACGTCTTCGACCCGGCCACCGGCGGACCCATGCTCTGGCAGCACCTGTTCTGGTTCTTCGGCCATCCCGAGGTCTACATCGTGGCGATCCCGTTCTTCGGCATCGTCACCGAGATCATCCCGGTGTTCTCCCGCAAGCCGATCTTCGGCTACCGGGCGCTGGTCGTCGCGACGGTGGCCATCGCCAGCCTGTCCATGTCGGTCTGGGCGCACCACATGTTCGCCACCGGGCAGGTCCTGCTGCCGTTCTTCTCGTTCCTGTCGTACCTGATCGCCGTGCCCACCGGCATGAAGTTCTTCAACTGGATCGGCACCATGTGGCGCGGCCAGCTCAGCTTCGAGACGCCGATGCTGTTCGCCATCGGCTTTCTCGTCACGTTCTTGTTCGGCGGGCTGTCCGGCGTCCTGATCGCTTCGCCGCCCATCGACTGGCACGTCACCGACAGCTACTTCATCGTCGCGCACTTCCATTACGTGCTGTTCGGCACCATCGTGTTCGCCGTCTTCGGCGGCGTCTACTTCTGGTTCCCCAAGATGACCGGCCGGATGATGGACGAACGCCTCGGCAAGGTCCACTTCTGGCTGACCTTCATCGGCTTCCACACCACCTTCCTGGTCCAGCACTGGCTGGGCACCGAGGGCATGCCCCGCCGCTACGCCGACTACCTGCCCTCCGACGGATTCACCACGCTCAACACCGTGTCGACCATCGGCTCCTTCATCCTCGGCGCGTCGATGCTGCCGTTCGTGTGGAACGTGTGGAAGTCCTACCGCTTCGGCCGGGCGGTCGCCGTCGACGACCCCTGGGGCCACGGCATGTCCCTGGAATGGGCGACATCCTGCCCACCGCCGCTGCGCAACTTCGATCGGATGCCGCGCATCCGCTCCGAACGGCCCGCGTTCGACCTGCACTATCCCGAGCATGCCCCCGGCCGCTCGCTGCCGCAGCCGGCGGGCGGCGACGCCCGGCCGCTCTCCGGCGAGTCGCAGGACAGCACCACCCGTCGCGACGATTGAGGTCGCACAGCGCCGCACGCGGCGCGACGTCAACCGGATCCGAGCCGGATCGTCTGCTCGCGAAGGATGTCGATCAGGCGGCGCAGGTAGCTCACGATGGCCGCCCGCTCGGCCTCGTCATACTCCGCGATGACGCCGCCCAGCGCCTGGCCGAGACCGGCGAAGGCGTCCGCCAGCTCCGGGTGATCCCGGTCCGCCGCGCGGACGATCGCGCGCCGCCGGTCACCCGGATCGGTCTCCCGGACGACGTAGCCGCCGGCGGCGAGCCGGGCGATGACGCTGGTGACCCCGGCCGGGGTCAGCCCGGTGCGCCGGGCCAGTTCGCTCGCGCTGAACGGGCCGTCCACCGCGATCAGCTCGAGCGTCTTCAAATCACCCGCCGACAGCCCCAGGCGCGCCGCGATGGCCTGATGGAACAGCACCACCGCGCCGCTGAGATCGCGACCCAGGTGACGTTCGTCGTCGTCGCCGCTGGTTGACACCGCCCCTGCCAATACTTAGATTCGGCGTAGTAATTACTACGATTCGGCTAAGTAAACCAGGAGATCGACATGACCACCAGCACCGCCATGGCCGGCGTCCTCGACACGCTGACCGCGCTCGAGACCACCTGGCGTGCCGGCGACGCCGACGCCTACGCCGCCCTGCACGCCCCCGACGCGACCTACGTGGCGTTCGACGGCACCCTGATGACCGGCCGCGAGGAGATCGCCGCGGGGCACCGGCCGCTGTTCGACGGCATCATGAAGGGCTCCCGGCTGGCCATGGTCGAACGCCACGTGCACTTCCCCGCCCCCGGCACCGCCGTGGTCGTCCAGCGCGCCGGCATCATCATGCGCTGGCAGAAGGGCCGGAGCACGCCGTCGCGGAAACGCCTCTCGACCAGCACCACGATCCTGTGCCCCGACGGCGCGACGTGGGCGGTGACCGCGTTCCAGAACACCCGTTACCGCCCCTGGACCGAGACCGTGATGGGCCGCCTCATGACGCGCTCGGCCAAGCGGCCGTCCTGACCCACGCGCCGTCACGCGTACGCGTGAGCCTGCCGCCGGTCGGCAGGTTGCGCGGCCTCGATCGTCTCGCGGTGGCCATGTCCAGCCGTGGCCGCGGCGACCAGGCTTGTGGTAACGCGATGTCACCGGCGGATGTTCGCGCCGATGACCACCGACTGCTCTTCGTGGAGAGGCGAGGATGGAACTGGCGAATGCGCTCCGAGCGCAAGACTTGATCGGGCTTTCCGAGCAACGTGGCGGTCACCGGGTCTCGGTGTTTCTGCCCACCCCGCGGGCGGAGGCGCCCGATCGCCACGACACCCGGGTGAACAGCCTCCTGCGGCAGGCCGAGCAGGCGCTCCGAGCCGACGGCCTGCCCGCCGCCGAGGCGCAACAGGTCCTGGCGCCGGCTCGCCGGCTGCTGGAGCGGCCGCGACGCCCGGCGCAACCCGGCGACGGCCTGGCCCTGTTCGGCGATCAGGGTGGGGTCCGGGAGTTCCGGGTGCCGCTGCGCCTGCCCGAGACGGTGGCCGTCGGCGACCGCTTCCTGGTACGGCCGCTGCTGCCCCTGCTGGGCGCGGCCGGTCCCTACTACGTCCTGGCGCTCAACCAGGACGAGATCCGGCTGCTGGAGGGCTCGCGCCACAGCCTGCGCGAGATGCCCCTGGACGGACTGCCGCTCGCCGTGTGGCTCACCATGCCCCGCCGGCGAGCGCAGGTGCACGCCTTCGTCGCCGACCGTGGCGGCGCCGGTGGCCATGCCGTCTACCACGGCATCGAGGACGACCACACGCCGCTCGTCCGCCAGCACTTCCAGCGGGTCGACCGCGCGTTGCGGGACGTGCTGCCCGCCGACGACGTGCCGCTGGTGCTCGCCGGCGTCCGCTCGACGCAGGCCCTGTACCGGCAGGTCAACACCCATCCCGGGCTGATCGGCGAGGGTGTCGACGGCAATCCCCGCGATCTGAGCCTCGATCAGCTGCACCGGGCCGCCTGGCCGCTGGCCGAGCCCGTGCTGCGCGCCGGCGAGACCACCGCGGCGGCGATCTACCGGGAACTGCACGGCACCGGGCGCACCTCGGCCGACGACACGGCGGTCCGCGCCGCGGCGGAGCAGGGCCGGATCGAGACCCTGTTCGTCCGCACCGACCCGCCCGCCAGCACGCCCACGGTCATCCGGCTCAACGACCACGCCGGCATGGTGGACCACCGGGATGCGGCCGCGGTGGCCACCCTGCGTCATGGCGGTGTCGTGTACGCGGTCTCGCGCGACCGGATGCCGGACACCGCACCGATGGCGGCCATCCTGCGCTACTGACCCGGCACGGGTCAGTGCTCCGGCGGCTCCGGCGGCGGTCAGTGCTACGCCCGGCCGACAGGCGTCGGGCCGCCGCCGGTTCGCGGGCCGTGGTTTCCGGCCGTCGGCAAGGTATGACGCCGCACGTGACCGGCCACCGCCCTGGTCGCGCCGGCGGCGACCGGGCGATCATTGCCGCGATCGCAGAGGGCGAAGCCGTTCGAGCTTCGGCCCTTTTTTGTTACCCGAGCAACTTCCCATGGGAGGAACGAGACATGAGCGTCGACATCAAAGTGTCCGATCAGGGCTGGCTCGCCGGTCTGCGCGCGTCGCTGAGCGAGGACTTCGCCGTCCAGACGGCCCGGCTCAAGGAGCTGACGGAGATCTCGGACGACACCGGCGACCCCGGCGAGGCGCACAACCGGGCCGCGATGCTGGCGGCCACCCGGCACAACCTCGAGCAGATCGGCGCCGCGCTGCGCCGGATCGCCGACGGCGGCTACGGCCGGTGCGAGAAATGCGCCAAGCCGATCCCGGTCGAACGGCTGGAAGTGCTGCCGCACGCCCGGTTCTGCGTCCCCTGCCAGCAGAGGCACAACCGCTGACGAGACGCCGCGACCAGCGGTCACTCCGGTACGCACATCGTCCGGGTGACCGCTGGCGCCGCTCAGGCGCTCGGTATGTCGCGGCGCCGGAAGGCGATGAACCCCGCGAGCGTGAGCGCGATGGCGCCGCCGGCCAGCGCGGCCAGGCTGCCGAGCTGGGCTGTTCCGAGTGGCGGGTTGCCCACGTGCGTGGTGGGAGCGAGGTCGAGCACCCACTGGGCCAGCTCCAGCCCGGGCCCGAGGAAGGCGATGAAGGTGGCCGCGGCGTACCCGGCCCAGGCGAACCCGAATCCGCGCGGCCACAGCCCGAACAATGCCAGCGCGAGACCGGCGAACAACAATTCCGCCGGCAGGTACGCCAGCCCGGCTCGGATGGTCGCGCCGAACTCGGCGGTGTCGCCGACCGACCACGCGGTGGACGAAGCCAGGATCAACGACGAGACGACGACGATCAGCGCCAGCCCGGCCACCACGACGCCGCCGTGGACGGCCAGCCACCGGAGCCGGGAGAGCGTGCCGGCGAGCCGGGACTCCAGGCGGCCCTCGGCCTCCTCGGCGCGGAGCGTGCCGATCGCCTGGATGACGTAGCCGGCGCCGATGACGGCCAGGTACAGCTGGGTCACGGCCACGAAGCCGTCCAGCGGCCGGCCACCGTCGAGGCCCATGGCGCTGGTGAGGGCGGGATTGCCGGCCATCGCGTCGAGGAACTGCTGAGCCAGCGCGCCCATCATCGCGGTGAGCAGCACCCCGCCGGCCAGCCAGCCGAGGATCGCCGGACGATGGATCCAGACCGCGAAGCCGAACGGCCGGCGCCGGAGCCCGGAGGCACGCTGCGGGCCCGCGCCGCCGCGCAGCAGGGCGCTGCCCAGGTCGCGGCGAGCGGCCAGCCGTACGGCGGCGGCGCCGGACGCCACCCCGGCCACGGCCGGAATCGCGAGCACCCACCACCGCTGGTCCCCGAACGGGGCGGTCTTCTCCATCCAGCCCAACGGCGACAGCCAGGTCAGCCAGCCGACGGCGGTGTCGCCGACCCCGCGCAGCACGTACGCGATGGCGAGCACGATCAGGCTCCACGTGTAGACGCCGCGGGCGTGCTGTACGAGCTGCGCCACGAGAGCCGCGAACCCGGCGAACACGAAGGCCAGCGCGCCGAGCGCCGCGCTGTAGAGGATCGCGCCGGTGGCCGGCACACCCGAGACGACCAGCCCGGCGGTGAACAGGACGGACGTGGCGACGATCGCCCCGCCGGCCACGGCGAGCGCGGCCAGGGTCGGCTGATGCCGGGCGATCCGGCCGCCGAGGAGTGTCTCCAGCCGGCCGGACTCCTCTTCGCGTCGCGTCGAGCCGGCGACCAGCGCGATGCCGAGCAGCGGCAGCAGGAACGAGGCGAGGAACCCGAACTCGTCCTGGATCACCCCGCCCAGGCTGTCGATGCCCTCGACGCGGCCGTTGATCGCGGCGAGCGCGTTGCCGGAGGTGACCGCCTCGGCGTACGTGTGGATCTCGGCCGGTGTGTCGTAGAGGCCGGCGACCCCGGCGGCTGTTCCGATCATGGTGGCGGCGAGGGCGACCACCCAGACGAGGATGCTGCGGCGACGCGTACGCCAGACGATCCCCGCCATGGTCCGCAGCCCGCCCCCGCCCGTACCCGTGATGGCGCTCATCGGGCGGCCTCGGCAACGGCCTCGCCGGTCTCCCGGGCGTCGAGACCGTCGCCATAAGTGCGCAGGAACAACGCGTCGAGGCTCGGCGGGGCGACGGTCAGGGTGTGGATCCGAGCGGCATGGAGCCGGCCGATCGTCGCATCCAGGTGATCGGCGTCGATGGTGAACCTCGTGTCGACCTGCCCGTCCAGCCGGGTGGAGACGCAGTCGGCCACCCCGTCGGCGTGGGCGAGGCCCGCGGGCTCGTCGACGGTGACGGCGTGCACCGACGTACGGGTGTGCCGGCGCAGCTCGGCCAGGCTGCCGGTGGTGACGGTGCGGCCGTGCCGGATGATGCTGACCCGATCGGCCAGCGCCTCGACCTCGTCGAGGAGGTGACTGGAGAGCAGCACGGTGACGCCGTCCGCCCGGCGCTCGCGCACGCACTCCCGGAACGCTTGTTCCATCAATGGATCCAGGCCCGAGGTGGGCTCGTCGAGGATGAGCAGCTCCGCCCGCGCGGCCAGCGCGGCCACCAGGGCGACCTTCTGGCGATTGCCCTTGGAGTACTCCCGGATCCGCTTGCCGGGGTCGAGGTCGAAGCGCTCGATCAGCTGGTCGCGGCGCCGATGGTCGACGCCGCCGTGGGTCGCGCCGATCACGTCGAGGCACTGGCCGCCGGTCAGGCCGGGCCACAGCGCGACGTCGCCGGCGACGTAGGCCAGGCGGTGATGAAGCCGGACGGCGTCGTGCCAGGGATCGCCGCCGAACAGCTCGGCACGCCCGCCGGTGGCCCGGACCAGGCCGAGCAGGATGCGTATGGTGGTGGACTTGCCCGCGCCGTTGGGGCCGAGGAAACCGTGCACCTCGCCCGGACGCACCGCGAGGTCCAGGCCGTCGAGGGCGCGGACCCGCCCGAACGTCTTGGTCAGTTGCTGGACATGGATCACATCGGATCGGCTCATGAAGGCTCTTCCCCGGGCGCTGCGGCGAACGCGCCCTGCGTATAGATGGCGGCGACTTCCTGACCCCAGCGGGTGACGCCTTCCGGAGTGAGCGGGTCGACGCCGATCGCCGCGGCGACCTGGTTTCGCAGCAGGATCAGCGCGAGGTCGTTGACCAGGAAGAAGGCCGCCCGGACCGCGGGGTCGCCGGCCGGACGGACGAGGCCCATCTCGGTCATCGAATCGAGCAGGCGGCCGGTGAGGGCGTACCACCGGCCGAAGAGGGCGGCCCCGGCCGGGTCGTTGACGAGCAAAAGCCGGCGAAGGTACGCGGGCAGCGGCGACCCGTGCGGGAAGGCGCGCGCGAACAGCTCGGCGATGGACACCCAGTTGTCCCCGGTCAGCGCCTCCGCCAAGTCGTGCTCGTCCATGGCGAACAGCGAGTCGAAGGCCTGCGCGGCATAGGCGTCGACGGCGGCCCGCAACCCGTCCTTGCTGCCGAAGTGATGCACCACCAGCGCCGGCGACACGCCCGCGGCGGCGGCGATCTCGCGCATCGTGACGGCGTCGTGCCCCCGCTCGGCGAACAGGCGCAGCGCCGCGTTGCGGATGTTCGCCTTGCCGGTGAGGTCACCCTCGTCCACGACTGAACTCATGTTCAGAACACTAAACACGTGTTCAGCTCAAGTCAAGCGCTCCCCTGCGGCGCCGGCCGGTGGTGGCGCTCGACCAGTTCGGGCTTGATCCGGCGCAGCTCGGTGGCGGGGAACGGCGCGAGCAGCTCCCAGGCGAGGTCGAGCGTCTCCTCGATCGAGCGCCGCTGCTCGCGCTGTCCGACGAAGCGGCGCTCGAAGTCCTCGACGAAGGCCAGGATGCGACGGTCGTCGTCGGAGAGCGCCTGCTCCCCGACGATCGCGATGAGGCGGCGAAGCTCCTGGCCGCGGCCGAGGAAGGTGGAGAGCTGGTCGGCGACGCCGCGGTGGTCCTCGCGGGTGCGGCCGGCGCCGATCCCGACGTTCATGAGGCGGCTGAGCGAGGGCAGCACGTCGATGGGCGGCGCGATGCCGCGCCGGTCGAGCTCTCGGGACAGGACGATCTGGCCCTCGGTGATGTAGCCGGTGATGTCGGGGATCGGGTGGGTCACGTCGTCGTCGGGCATCGAGAGGACCGGCAGCTGGGTCACCGTGCCGCCGCGGCCGTGGATCCGGCCCGCGCGCTCGAAGAGCGACGCCAGGTCGGAGTACATGTAGCCCGGATACCCGCGCCGGCCGGGAACCTCCTCGCGGGCGGCGGCGGCCTCCCGCAGCGCCTCGCAGTAGTTCGTCATGTCCACCAGGACGACGAGCACGTGCAGATCGAGCTCGAAGGCGAGGTACTCGGCGGCGGTCAGCGCCGCGCGGGGGCAGACGAGCCGTTCGGCCGCCGGTTCGTCCGCCCGGTTCACGAAGACCACCGACCGCTCGAGCGCGGCTCCCTCGGCGAAGCGGGTCCGCACGAAGGCCGCCTCCCGATCGGTCACCCCGATGGCGGCGAAGACCACGACGAACCCGTCCTCCGCGCCGGGCACGCGGGCGGTCTGCGCGATCCGGGTCGCGAGCTCCAGGCCGGGCAGGCCGTAGCCGGAGAAGACCGGCAGCTTCTGCCCGCGGACCAGGGTGTGCAGTCCGTCGATCGCGGAGATGCCGGTCTCGATGAACTCGGCCGGGTAGGCACGCGCGACCGGGTTGACCGGGTGGCCGTTGAGGTCGCGCAGGGCCGCGGGCAGGACCGGCGGGCCACCGTCGGCGGGCCGGCCCATGCCGTCGAGGACCCGGCCGATCAGATCGCGCCCGACCGGCAGCTGCGCGGTCCGGGCGCGGGCGAGCACGGCCGTCGAGGTGACGTCCAGCCCGCGGGTGCCGCCGAGGACCTGGACCACCATCCGGTCGCCCTCGATCTCGAGCACCTGGCCGCGGCGCAGGTCGCCGCCCGGCGTCACGATGTCGACGAGCTCGTCGTAGGCGACCCGCTCGGCGTGTTCGGCCACCAGGAGCGGGCCGGAGACGTAGTCCACGGTGCGGTGCTCGACGGTGTACAGCGGGCGGGTCATCCCATGCCTCCCAGTTCGGTACGGATGAGGTCGGCCAGGGCGGCGGCGCGCTGCTCCGCCTCGTCCACCGGCCAGAACCGCATCTGGGCGAGCGCGGTCACCGACGGGGCGGCGCCGGCCGCTTCGGCGGGCACGCCGCGATCCGCGGCGGCCAGCATCGCCGAGTCCGCGGCTCGGATCGCGCGCAGCATCGCGAGCTGCTTGCGTGGGTCGCAGTAGGCGTCCTGGTCGTCGAAGGCCGACTGCTGCAGGAAGTCCTCGCGGAGCAGCCGTCCGGTCCGCAGCAGGACCCGCTCCGGCGCCGCGAGGGTGTCCGCGCCCACGAGCTGCACCACCTCGAGGAGCTGCGCCTCGCGTTGCAGCAGCTGGCCGGCCCACGCGCGGTGCTCGGTCCAGTCGGCGCCGATCTCGCGGTCGAACCAGCCGGCCAGGTCGTACAGGGTGTAGCTGCGATTCCAGTCGATCGCCGGGAAGTGCCGCGCCCGGGCCAGCGGCGTGTCGAGCGCCCAGAACGTGCCGGCCAGGCGAAGCGAGTGCTGGGTGATCGGTTCGGAGAAGTCGCCGCCGGCCGGAGACACCGCGCCGATGATCGTCACCGAGCCCTCGCGCCGCTGGGATCCGGCGCATCGGACCGCGGCGCCTCGCTCGTAGAACTCCGCCAGCCGCGACGAGAGGTACGCCGGATATCCCTCCTCCGCGGGCATCTCCTCCAACCGGCTGGAGACCTCGCGCAGCGCCTCGCCCCACCGGCTGGTCGAGTCGGCCATCAGGGCGACGTGGTAGCCCTGATCGCGGAAGTATTCCGCCACCGTGACCCCGGTGTAGATCGACGCCTCCCGCGCCGCGACCGGCATGTTGGACGTGTTCGCGATCAGGATGGTCCGTTCCATCAGCGAGGCGCCCGTGCGCGGGTCGATCAGCTCCGGGAACTCCTGCAGGACCTCGGCGAGCTCGTTGCCACGCTCGCCGCAGCCGACGTACACGACGACATCGGCGTGCGACCACTTCGCCAGGGACTGCTGCAGCACGGTCTTGCCGGTGCCGAAACCGCCCGGAATCGTCGCGGCGCCGCCGCGGGCGATCGGGAACAGCACATCGATCGCCCGCTGCCCCGTGATCAGCGGCATCGAGGCGGCCAGCCGGGACGCGACCGGCCGGGGGTCGCGAACCGGCCACCGGCTCAGCATCGGCACCGGCACATCGTCGATCCACGCGACCGGCTCCTTGATCCGCCGCGGGCCGGAGCCGACCTTCGTCACCACCCCGCCCGTGCCCGGCGGGACGAGGATCCGATGCTCCAGCGCCCTGGTCTCCGCGACGACGCCGAGGATGTCCCCGGCGGCCACCCGGTCGCCCGGGGCGACCCGCGGCTCGAACGTCCAGACCCGCTCCCGGTCGAGCGACGGCACCGAGCTTCCGCGCGGCAACAACGGACGCCCGGCGGGGTCGTCGCCCGCGCGGGCAAGGACGTCCAGCGGGCGCTGGGTGCCGTCGAAGATCCGGCCGAGCAGGCCCGGCCCGAGCTCGACCTCCAGCGGCCGGCCGGTGTCGAGCACGGGCTCGCCGACGCGCAACCCGCCGGTGTTCTCGTAGACCTGGATCGTGGCCAGGTCGCCGCGGAGCCGGATGACCTCGCCGGGAAGGGCCGCCTCGCCGACCCGCACCACGTTGTAGAGCCGGACCCGGTCCAGACCGCGCGCGACCACGACCGGGCCGGCGATGCGCCGTATCTCGCCGGTCCGCGCGGCCCGGCCGGCGTCGAGCGCCGATGTGGCGGTCATGGTGTTGTCCTTTCCTCGCCGAACGTGATCTCGTAGCCGATCGCCTGCCGCAGCAGTTCCAGCAGCCGCTGCCTGCGGTCGCCGGCGGCCTCGGTCGCGGTGCCCGCCGGCAGCGGCACGACCAGCGGGACGCGAAGCGCGTCGAGCCGCCGCCGCAGCGGGCGGGGCAGCGCGTCGAAGTACGGGGCGTGCACGGCGATGACGCCGTCCTCGCCGGCCAGCAGCTCCTCGAGGGTGGCCGCCGTCTGCGCCGCCGATCCGACCTCGACGGTGGCCGCACCGGCGAGCCGGTAGCCGATGGCGAGGTCGCGGGTCGTCAGCACGAGCAGGCGGCTCATTTCGGCCCCTCCGGCCAGATCAGCTCCGCCCGCACGACCTCGGGGGCGATGCCACGGACGGCCGCCTCGCCGATCAGCCGCAGGTTCCGCGCTTCGACCTGGACCGCGGTGGTGAAGGCGAGCGGGATGTCGATTCCCAGCGGGTCTCCGGTTCCGAACAGCGCGATCGCGTCGGCGATGGCGGCGCGCTCGAGCCCGCGTTGCAGGGCGTTCAGGTCGCCGGTCGCCGTCCATCGGTCGAGCGCGGCTCGCCACTTCCCGCCCGCGAGGCGGCCCACGGTCGCGACGATCGATGCCGGCGCGGCGGCGGACACGATCATGGCCAGCACCGGCGGCGGGAGGGTGCCGCCGGCGAGCACGGTCTCGGCCGGGCGCACGGTGCCCTGCGCGCCGGACGCGATCGCGTCGCGCAGCCGGAGGGCGACCATCAGGTTGCGCTCGTCGATCTCCCGCTGTCCGAACCGGAGCAGGGTCGCGCCGTCCTTGCCCGCCGACGCGAGCCGACCGGCCAGCCGTTCGGCATGGAAGGCCAGGATCTGCCGCTCCAGCGCGGCCAGGTCACCGGTGCGTTCGTATTCGGCGAACGCCGTACGCAGCACACCGGCCAGCTCGTGGTCGGGCGCTCGCCGGGCGAGCAGGTCGACGACCCCGGCGAGCTCCCGCGGCCGGAGAATCTCGGTGACGAGCGGTTCGACGAGCCATCCGACCGGGACGAGGGCCGCCAGCGCGTCGTCATCCGGAGTCTGCCGGTGCGCCCGCGCGCGCACCACCGCGATGACATTCTGGACGTCGAATCGGGAGAGCAGGGCATCGATCAGCTCCCGGGCCGGCCCGGAGTAGAAGGAGCGCATCTCCTCCAGCGAAACTGCCAGCCGGAGCCGGATCGCCCGGTGGAGGCCGTGGAGCCCGCCGGACGGGGCATACGGCGTGTCCGCGAGCCCGCCGAGCACCCCGTCGATGTCCTTACCGACGAGCCTTTCGTAGGCGGCGTTGTCCAACAGCTCACTTTTGCGAGCGCGCAGCCGGGTGTTCCCGTACGCGAAATCGGCGTGCCGGACCCCGATCATGAGATCTCCACCGCCTCCGCCCCGGAGCCCTGGTCCAGCCGGCGCGCGAACCGTTCCCGCAGCGCGAGGTCCGCGTTGGCGAGACGCTCCTCCAGGGTGTTCCGGATGGTCCGCCCGTCGTCGCCGGCGAGCTCCAGCCCTCCCCAGGTGTCGAGGACGGCCACCACCCGCAGGTCACCGGCCATGGAGGCGGCAAGCTCGGCGTCGCGCCGGTCGACGCGCAGCTCGTCGGCCTCCGGCAGCGCCGCGCGGCTCTCGTCGAGAAGCGCCCGGAACACCTCGGGATAGCGCTCCGATTGGCGCAACGCCGAAAGCTGGTCGCGGACCTGGCCGAGCAATGACGCGTACGCCTGTTCGCGAGCACCCCGGACGGCGTCGGCGGCCTGGAGCCGGGCCAGGGCCCGTACCCGCTCCGCCGCCGCCAGCGACTCGGCCTCCGGCGCCATGGCGAGTTGCTCCACCAGGGCGGCCGCCTCGCGCCGGGCCGCCTCGACGATGGCTTTCGCGGACGCGGCCCTTTCCCGGTCGGCGCGAAGGCGTTCCTCGCGGGCTTCGGATTCGATGGCGCGCAGCAGGTCGTCGAGTGCCATGGCGTGCCTAGAGCAACACGATGATCATGGCAGCGACGGCGAATCCCAGGATGACCAGCGTCTCCGGGATCGCCACGAGAAGGATCGCGCGGCCGGCCAGCTCCGGCTTCTCGGCGATCAGTCCCATCGAGGCCGCGCCGATACGCGCCTGCGCATAGCCGGTGGCAAGCGCGGACAGTCCAATCGCTAGTCCTGCCCCGATCGCGATCAGGCCGGTTTCCATAGCTACTCCTTAGCTCGTCGATTGAAGGTGCCGTGTCGGGTTCTGTCCGAACGGGGTGAACGGCCGGCCGCCGCCGACGAAGAACGCGCCGAAGAACTCCACGTACTGCAGACGCAGCGACTGGATCATCGGGCTGAACGCGGCCAGGGCCAGGTTGAGGGCGTGGAAGAACGTCGCGACGAGGATGCCGATCCAGATCGGGCCGACCGAGCCCAGTTCGTTCGCGACGTTCGCGAGGTGGGCCGATGCCAGGCCGACCGCCGCGATCCGCAGGTAGGAGAGAATGTTGCCGATCCGCCCCAGCACGTCCAGCGCCCCGGTGGTGACCCCGAGCGCGCCGTGCAGCGACATGACGAGAAGCAGGCCGGCCGCGGTCAGGACGACCGCCGGGGTGACCGCGCCCGCCGGCAGGCCGCCCAGCATCCGCCCGGCCAGCGCGGACAATCCGGCCAGGGCGGCGATGGCGCCCAGCTTCTCCAGCATCACGCGGTACTCGCGGAAACGCATCGCCTGCCACGCGCCGAGCCCGAGCCCGAGAAGGACGTGCGCCGCCCCGATCGCCACGGCGAACAACAGCAGCGGCTGCAGCGCCGCGGCGGACGGTCGCTCCTTCCACAGCGCCCAATCCCCGAGGAACCGGGTGCCCAGGTCGCCGAACACCTCGCCGTAGAGCAGGCCGAACACGATCGACCAGGCCGCGCCGAGAAGCAGGACCCGGACCAGACCGGCGATCTCCGGCGTGCCGGCCGCCCGGGCGGCCAGCTTCCGGCCGGCGAGAATCGCGAGTACGAGCAGCAGCGTGCCGTACCCGACGTCGCCGACCATGGCGCCGAACATCAGCGGTAGCAGGATCGCCATGAGCAGCGTCGGATCGACCGAACCCGCGCGTGGCAGTTCCAGGAACCGGACCAGCGACTCGAACGGACGCGCCAGGCGCCGGTTGCGCATCAGCACCGGAGCCTGCGGGTCGTACGGCGAGGTCCGGCTGTCTGCCACGAGCACCTCGGAGCCGAACCGCCGGCCGAGCTCGGCCCGCAGCTCGTCCACCCGGGTGCGGGGCACCCAGCCCTCGGCGAGGAAGGTCCGCTCCGTCGCGCCCAGTTCCTCGGTCGCGGCCAGCAGTTCGAGCTCGGCAAGGATGGTCGTGTGCGCGGCCGCCAGCCAGGCGGCCTCGGGCCGCAACAGCGACCGTCGCTCGGCCTCCGCTTCACCCATCTCGGCGGGGATCTGGTCGAGCCGGTTCCGCATCGCCTCGACGGTCGCGTTCAGCGACAGGCCTTCGAATCGCTCCGGCAGCGAAACGCTGCGGATGGCCGAGCCGCCGAGGACCGAATGCACCATGTCCGACGACTCCGCCGGGAACACGACCAGACATCCCATGGCGCCTTCCTCGACCCGGGTCGAGGCGAGCTCGAAACGGGTGCCGAGCTCCGCCACCAGCTCGGCCCGGAGGGCGTCGACGAGCCGCTCCTCGTCGGTGTTGAGGACGACGACGGCGGTGGCCAAGCCGATCTGGCGCAGCTTCTCGACGTCGAGCGTGGCCAGCACGGGCACGAGGGAGAGCAACAGCCGGAGGGGTTCGAGAATTCGCGGAAGGACGAGGCGCTCGTCGCGCAGCGCGTCCAGCCGCCGGCGGATCCGATCGGCGCCGGCGGTGAGCCGGTCGAGCCTCAGCCGCAGCTCCGGGACGTCCAGCGGCCGGGGCAACGGTTCCACCACCGCGGCGGAGCGCGACCCGTCCGCCAACTCGCCCAGCAGCTTCTCGGTCTGGGCCCGGGCGGCGGCGAGCTCGTCGCGGCGGGCCGAGCGGACCTCCGCACCGTCCAGTCCGTCCAGCGCATGCGCGCCGCGCGCGTCCGCGAGCTGGACCAGCCCGAGCCGCTGCAGTTCGCCGAGTACGGCGTCGGCCGCGAACCGGCGACCGAGAATTCGCACCTTCGCCATGGGGACCAGCATGTGATCACGGCTCCTCGTTGAGCACGAGCGCCATGAAGGCGGCAGCCAGGGCGTCGCGTTCGGCCGACATCCGCCCGCCGATTTTCTCCGCTTCGGCGTCACCGGCGGACCGGATCAGCTCCGCGTCCGACTCGGCCCGCGCCAGCAGCGCACGACGTCGTTCCGCACCGGCTCGCGTGCCGGCCGCGCGGGCCTCGGAAAGCAGGCGTCCGGCCTCGGCGCGGGCGGCGTCCAGCTCGGATTCCGACGCCTCCCGAGCGGCATCGCGTTCCGCGAGGGCGTTCTCGATCTTCTTGACGGCGTCCAGCGCGCCGGGGTATGGCAGCTCGTGCGGGCCGGTCATGATTGTCCCTCGCCGCTATGGCCACGGGCGCGCATGCGCCGCAGCCGGACCCGATCCTCCAGTTCCCGCTCCTCCAGCACGAGCGAGATATGTGCCTGCTCCGCCTCGAGCCTCGGGACCACGACATGCTCCAAGGCGTTCATCCGCCGCGTCGTGCGGGCGATCTCGTCGGCCAGCCGCCGGACCGACAACTCGAGCGCGGCGACCTCCAGCAGCCGGGCGAGCACCGACTCGAATCTCTCGGCGACCGCATCGATCCGGGCGCTCGTCGCGACCAGGCTGTATCCCCGGCCGGTGCGCGCCCGCTCGACCTCGTCCTTCTCGATCTCGACGATCGGCACCCCGGCGACGGTTCGGGTGTGCAGGGTCACCCCGATGCCCTCCTCGGCGGCGAACGCGGCCGAGTTCAACGGTTCGCGGCCCTCCTCGGCGATGGCGATGCCCAGAAGCTTCCCGGCGCCCGCGATCTGGCGGTCCAGCAGCTCGATCGACGCCAGGACCGAGGCCCCGAGCCGATCGAACTCCTTGATCAGCGCGCCGCGGCGTTCCTTCAGCAGCTCGCCGCCCTGCGTCGCGAGCCTGATCCGAGCACGGCGGGCGAGCAGCTCACTGCGCGTCGCATAGACCTGTTCCATCACCGATCAACGCCCGGGACCGGAACCGTCGGCACATTCACGTGAATCGGCTCCCCTCACCGCACACCGGCTGATCGAAGTTGGTATCGCTGTCGTACCAACGATGCTGCCCGCCGGCCCTCGCGCCGGACAGGTCGGCGGCCGGGCAGATAGGCGCCGGTCAGCTTGCCGGCGCCCGGCAAGGTGGGGGTCGCGCCGGCCGTCAGCCCGATGTGCCGGCTCGGCTGGTGTCGATGAGCAGGGCCTGCCGGCGCTGGTGCACAGTCAGATAGCGCAGGCCGGCCGCGCCCGCGGTGAGCTGCCGGCGCGAGCGGCGCGGCATCCACAGCAGCAGCCCGGGGGTGAGGTCGATGGTGCCGAGCTCGGTGGTCAGCCGGCCGCCGCCGGCCAGCACGTGGATGAGAACGTCGAGGTCGGGACCGGTGTGGGCGTCGATCGACCGGCCCGGCGGCAGCGCGATGACGTTGGAGTCGAGGTCGCGCTCACGGACCTGGAGCTTCCACACCGCCCCGGTGACATCGGCGGCCGCGTCCGCGGTGATCGCGGTGGTGTCGACCAGCACGCGCGGGAGCGGGGTGGCGGCGAGCTTGGTGATCCGGATCCGCCAGTCGCGCATTTCCCGGTTGAGGTACTCCCAGCGGAAGCTGCCGACGTGATCCGTCTCGAACTCCTCGCGCAGATGCTGCGGATCGTGGTCGTTGACCAGCACGAACGCCGCACCGACCGGCAACGCGGCATAGGTCGCGAAGATCGCTGGGTGCTTGTCCGGCTTGCGCATCCCGCGCACATCCAGTTCCTGCACGTCCGGGCTGCTTGTGGTCGGCGACGACATCGCGGATTCTCCTGCCGATAGTTTCTACAACTCTATATTGTGTAAACTCTAGGCCATGGCGTACGCGATTGCCCAGCGGAAAGCGGGGGTGCGATGACGACCGCGCGGCCGAGCCGGCCGGACTCCGGGCGTCGTGGCGAGGTGTTGCGGCTCCTGCGGGAGGCGGGCGGCCCGATGGCCATCACCGAGATCGCCGAACGGCTCGGGATCCACGTCAACACCGCCCGGTTTCACCTGGAGAGCCTGGTCGGCAACGGTCAGGCCGAGCGCACGACGGGCGGCTCCGGCGGCCCGGGACGCCCGCCGCAACTGTTCCGGGCGGTCCGGCGGATGGATCCCCAGGGCGCGCGGCACTTCCAGGTGCTGGCCGAGGTGTTCGCCGAGGCGATCGCCACCGAGCCCGATCCGGGCGCCCGGGTCCTGGAGGCTGGGCGCTTCTGGGGACGGCGCCAGGCGTCCGCGGCCACCGGAACGGACGACGCTTCGGAGCCGGCCGAAGACGTCGGGCGGCTGATGCGGCTGCTCGACGATCTGGGTTTCGCGCCCGAGCGCGACACCGCCGGCGACGCGTCGCGGATCGGCCTGCGGCAGTGCCCGTTCCTCGAGCTCGCGGTCGGCCGTTCCGATGTGGTCTGCCCGGTCCACCTGGGCCTGATGCAGGGAGCGATGCAGTCCTGGGCCTCGCCGCTCACGGTCGACCGGCTCGAGCCCTTCGCCGAGCCGGATCTGTGCGTGGCGCATCTGGCCCCGGCCGAAACGTCGTGATGGGCGCGATGACGGCGACCGGCATATGTTCGGTCGTGCTCGGTGGTCTGGTCGCCGCGGTCACCGAGCCACTCGGTCTGGCGCACGGCAGCTGGCTCGCGGCCTATCTGGTGCTGGTCGGTGGCGTGGCGCAGGCCGCCATGGGCCAGGCCCGGTTCCGGCGGTCCGAGGCGATGCCGCGCCGCGGCTGGGCCCAGTTCGGTTGCTGGAACCTGGGTAACCTCCTGGTGATCGTCGCAACCCTGGCCGGTGCGCCCCTGGTGGTCGATCTCGGCTCGGCGCTGCTGGTCATCGCGTTGGTGATCGCCTGGCGCGCCGCGCGACCCGGTGTGGGATCCGCCGCTCGGCCGGCCACCGGATGGGGGTCTCCGCTCGTCGACCATGCGTACCGGACACTGCTGCTGGTGCTCGCGGTCAGCATCCCGGTCGGCATGGCCCTGTCGCAATTGCGGCACTCCTGAGCGCTGCCGGCCGTCGACGCCGGCCTTTTCCGGCATTGCCGACGCCCGGCAAGCAACGGGCCGAACCATAACCGTTGCGACACCTGTCCGGTCTCCGGCCGATGGGGCGACAGTGGAGGCAGCCGGTTCGCGGGACTGCCCGCGCCCCTAATCGAGCAGCCTTCCGGAGGAGGGACACGATGAGCACACCTGTAGTTGTCGGCTACGACGGATCGCCCGCCGCGGACGCCGCCGTCCGGTACGGCGCCCGGCAGGCCGCGCGGCGTGGCAGCGAGCTGCGCATCGTGCACGCGTTCGGTTGGTACGTGCTGCTGGCTCCGATGTATCCGCCGACCTTGAACGTCGACCTGGGCCCGCGGGAAGCGCTGCTGGACATGCTCGCCCGGACCGCGTCCCGGGTGCACAACGAGTTCCCGGATCTGACGGTGACCACCCGGCTGGTCGACGGTTCGCCGGCCGCGGTGCTGATCGACGCCTCCCGGGAAGCGCAGCTGCTGGTGGTCGGCCATCGCGGCATCGGCGGATTCGCCGGGCTGCTCGCCGGATCCACCGCCACCCAGCTCGCCGGTCACGCGCACTGCCCGGTCACCGTGGTCCGCGACGCGAAGACCACCGACGGCGCGGCGATAGTTCTCGGCATGGACGGCTCGCCGCACGCGCTGGCCGCCGCCGAGATCGCGTTCGCCGAGGCCGGTCGGCAGGACGCCGAGCTGGTGGTCATCTCGCACGGCCGGAAGCCGTCGGAGACCGAGCCGGATCCGGTCACGGCGCAGCTCGACGAGCTCGCCGGGCGGTACGCCGACGTCAAGTACCGGCGCGAGGCCGTCGACGCCCCCACGGCCGCGGCCGCCTTGATCGACACCGCGAACCGGCTGGGCGCCGCCATCGTCGTCGGCACCCGCGGCCACGGCGAGCTGCGCGGCCTGATCACCGGCTCGACCTCGCGGGCGCTCGTCGACCACGCCGGCTGCCCGGTCACCATCGTGCCCTCCCCCGCCGCATAACCCGGTACACCGCGCCACCCCATCGTCCCCGAAGCCGAGGGAGGACCACCGATGTCGACAGATACCGCATTGCCCCCGGTCGGCATGCGCGACAAGCAGCGCGACCTCAACGCGCTGACCTGGGACCTGACGGTGCACCAGCTGCACCAGGCGTTCGCCCGGTGGGCGTTCCCGGCGCCGGCCGCGGCCGGCGGGGACGAGCGTGCCGCGGAGCTCGCCCGGGTGCGGGTGGCCGCGGCGCGGCACGCGGTCGAGAACATGCGGGCCGCCCTGCGGCGCATCGAGGCCGGCACGTATGGCATCTGCCAGCAATGTGGCGGCACGATAGCGACAGACCGTATGCAGGACCGGCCCACGACCCGCTGGTGCACCGCCTGCCAGGGATAGCCCCAGCCCCCAGCTGCTCCCCTCTGCAGAGAACGGAGACAACCACGGTGACACTTCACAAACGACCTACGCACCCCGAAGCGACCGCCGCGGCGGCCGGACCGGCGCCGCGCAAGACGCCGGCCCGGGACCCGCGCGGCGACCACGGCGACATCGTCGATGTCTGGGGACGGGATTCCTTCCCCGCCAGCGATCCGCCGGCCAATTGGTAGATCCGGCCGTCCGCTGCCCCGAGGAGGAGTTGTCATGAACGGACGACACATCGTCGTCGGCGTCAACGGAAAGGCGAGCAGCACCGCGGCCGTCCGCTGGGCGGCCGCCGAGGCCCAGCTGCGCCGCGTGGACCTGCACGTCGTCCTCGCCTACCAGTGGCGGATCCCCGGCCGGACCTTCACCTCCCGCGGCGAACTGGTGCGTACGGCCGGCGAGCACGCCACCGCGATCCTGCACGCCGCCGTGAGCGAGGCGCGCTCGCGCGCCCCGGACATCGAGGTACGGGCCTCGGCGGTCGTCGGCGAGCCGGTGCCCGCGTTGCTGGAAGCCGCCGCCGGCGCCGGCCTGCTGGTCGTCGGGGGCCGCGACCGCGGCGATCCCGGCCCGATGCTCGGCGTGGTGACCAGCCAGGTCGCCGCGTACGCGCCGTGCTCGGTCGCCGTCGTGCGCCCGGGCGGCCACCCGGACACCAACCTGGTCGTGGTCGGGCTCGACGATTCCCCGGCCGCGTCGACAACCGCCGGCGCCGCGTTCGAGGAGGCGGCGCGGCGTACGTCGCCGGCGCTGCACGCCGTCACTGCCTTCACCGCGCCGCGCGGCAGCGATCCCCGGACCATCGCGGGCGAACGGCGCCGCAGCCTGATGGCGCAGCTGGCGCCCTGGCGCGACAAGTTCCCCGAGATCCCGGTGACCGTCGGTGTCGTCCACGCCGACGCCGCCACCGTGCTGGTGGAGAAATCGCGCCGGGCCGGCCTCGTCGTGCTCGGCGCCGGCGACGGGGCAGACTTCGAGGCCCTGCAGCTCGGCCCGATTCGGCTGCACATGCTGCATCACGCCGAAAGCCCCGTGCTGATCGCCCGAACCCGCGACTGACCGGGCAAGCGGGTCACCGACCGCGGACGGTGACCCGGTCGAGGGCGATCGACCCGCCGTCCAGCCGCAATCCGAACGCCGGCTGTCCCGGCGCGGCGACCGGCGCGGTGTGGATCAGCGCCCACTTCCCGTCGTGTTCGGCCCAGGTCGTCAGCTTGCCCCACCGGGACAGCACGGCGAATCGATCATCCGGCGACCAGCGGACCGCGGCGCAGCAGCCGCCGGTGGATGCCGGCTGCGAGACCCCGTTCACCTGGACGTCCGCGCCCGATGTGCCGAAGTGGTTGTTGTACCAGGCCAGCGCGTTGTCCCGGTCGCCGCCCGAGAAACCGAGGAACAGGCTGTCCTCGGGCGACGCGCCGGAGAAGTGGGCCGGCTCGACGATCACCGCCGCGCCGGAGGCGGGGGCCGCGAGCAGGGCGAAGGCGCGGGCGTCGGCGGACGCGGTCAGGACACCGTTGCCGACCGCGAGGCGCGGGGACGGCTCGGCCACCGGGTGGTCGATCCGGTACGCCGCCAGCCGGTCGGTGGAGAAGTCGTCGTCCCAGGTCACCGCCGGGTAGTCGGCCGGGTCGAACTGGTAGCCGGTGGGCAGCAGCGCGCTCGTCACCCCGTCGCGCGACCAGGCCAGCAGCCGGATCGGCAGGCCGGCGGTGGGATCCGCGCCGGCCGGGAGCGACACCTGCCACGTGCACGGGCCGGTCTGCCGGGCGGCCCACCCGCGCGGCACCTGCAGGCTTGTCCGGGTGACCGGCCCGGTCGTGCGGGCCCGCACCGTGGCCGTCTCGCCGGCGTCGACGGCGAGGCTCGGCACCGTGAAGCCGGCCGACACCCGCGGATCCGGCTGCCGCCAGGACTGCAAGGCGGTGATTCCCACCGCTCCCCCGTCGGCCCGCGACATCACCACCCGCAGCCGGTCGGTCGTGAGCGGGGGCGAGATCCGGATCCGATTGATGGCGCGGGCCACCGGCGTGGCCGGGTCGCGCGTCTGGCCCGGCACCTCGAGCCAGGCCCCGGACGCGTCCTGGTACTGCAACGCGTACGAGTCCGGCACCCGCACCCCGCCGCCGTCGTCGTAGAAATCGATCCGCACGTCGGACACCGCCGTCGCCGCCCCGAAATCGACCGCGAGCCAGTCGCTGCGATTCGGCGATCCGTAGCTCGTCCACCGCGTCGACGGCACGTCCAGGTGGAAGTCCTGCCCGTCGATCGCGTTGGCCGCGCTGTCGCCGGGCCAGGTGTAGGAGGCGGTCGCGAGCGGATACCCGGTCTCGGTCACGTTCGCCGCGTCGTCGACGAGCACCGGCTGCGTACCGCGGTCGACGAACGACACCGGCACCGTGACATCGCCGAGCGTCGCGCGATGGACCTTCACGACGCCGTCGATCAAAACCTGAAAACCACTGCCCTTCCCGTACGCGCTGCCGTCGCGATCCCAGCGAATCGAGAGGTCGTGGCCGTGATACGCGAGGTTCTCCACGGCGAAATGCGACCAGTCCGCGGGCACCAGCGGCGCGATCCGGATCGAGTCCCCGGCCTGGGGACGAATTCCCAGCAGCCCGGAGAGAACCAAGTCGGTGAACGTCGAGTGGTTGTAGTCCTCGCTGTGCCCGGCGGCGTCGTAGATCCAGCGATCCTCGTCGGGGTGGTGCGCCTCGGCGACGTACGGCCGGCCGTTCTTGCGTTGGGTCAGGGCGTACCCGTGCAACAGATTCACGTAATCGCCGACGCCGACATAACTCTGCGCCGGGTAATCGAGGAGCTGATTGGCCAGCGCCGTCAGCGTCTGGCTCGTCGCGAACGGCCAGGACGGCCCGTCCCAGCGGCAGCAGCCGTTCAGCGCGTCGTGCATGAACCACGGGCTGCGCCGCTCGGTGGTGGTCGGCCCGTACGGCGCCGCGAAACCCTGCGGGTCGGTCAGTTGCGCCCAGGCGACCGCATCCGAGGCCGGTGGCATGTGGAAATACCACGGCACGAAGCCGATCTCCTCCCGGTCGGCGATGACGCGACCGTCGCGCATCACGTGCTGGTAGAAATCGCCCTTCCAGAGCGCCTTCTCCGTGGCGGAACGCAGCCGGGCGGCTTCGGCGTCATACTGCGCCGCCACGGAAGTTGATCCGGCCTTACTGGCGACCACCGCCAGCGCTCGGGCGTCGCCGTACTGATAAGCGTTGATCGTCGGCCGGTAGCCGTCGCCGCCGTGATAGGGGTCCGGGCTCTGATAGGAGCTCGCGGTGAACTCCATCGCGTCCCACACCGGCGTCTGCCAGTACAGCCCCTTCGCGCCGTCGAAGTAGCTGGCCTTCCATCCCTCGTACTGCTTGCGCAGCGCGGACAGGCGATCGGTGAGAAACTTCCAGTCCCCGCTGACCGAGGCCCGCGCCACCGCCGCGTCCACCGCCCAGAACGAATACTGATGCGCCCAGTCGGTGGTGTTCTTGTTCAGCTCCTCGGTGGCCGGCTTCGCGCCCGACCCCGATCCGGTCAGCCAGTAGTCCAGGTAGTCGTCGAGATAGCGCTGGTCGCGCAGCCACCGGCCCTCGTAGATGTGATGCCCGGCGGCCGCGTCGATCCCGCCGAACGGCGCCGAGTAGCCGACCGGCCCGAGGAACTCCGACACGATCCAGCCGTCGGCCGGCCCGGTGTATTTCAGCGCCTCCTTGAAGGTGCGCCACCGGTAGTAGTAGGTGTCGCGGATGGCCGTGTCCGGCACGTCCACGAACGGGATGTTCGCCTCGTACCATGCCTTGTCCGGCGTGTCCCCGAGCAGTGCGTCGTGGTTCAGGATCGACGCGCTCGGCGCGGCCGACGCACCCGGTACTCCCAGGAACCCCGCCACCAGGGCAGCAACCATTCCCACTCGTGCAAACATCATCGCACACCTCCTGAACGGATCCAAACATCGAAATCCCTCAAGAGTCAACGGCCTTCGTGACGCGTGACCCATCGACACATTTGCAATAATCTTCACACCGTGACGGAGCTTGAGCAGTTCGGTTACAGGCAGGAGCTCAGCCGATCGCTGAGCTTCACCGACCTGCTGATCTACGGTCTGATCTTCATGGTGCCGATCGCGCCGTTCGGGATCTTCGGGAGCGTCTACAGCGGCTCCGGCGGGATGGTCGCCCTCGCGTACGTGATCGGCATGGTCGCCATGATGTTCACGGCGCTCTCCTACGCCCAGATGGTCCGTGCCTTTCCGATGGCCGGGTCGGTCTACAGCTACGCGGGGCGCGGCATCGCGCCGCCCGTCGGTTTCCTGGCGGGCTGGGTGATCCTGCTCGACTACGTGCTGGTCCCCGGCCTGCTCTACCTGGTCGCCAGCGTGGCCATGCACTCGCTGGTGCCCGGGATCCCGGTCTGGCTGTAGCTGGTCGCGTTCGTCCTGCTCAACACGGTGGTCAACTATCTGGGCATCCAGATGACCGCCCGGGTCAACAAGATCATGCTGGTGGCCGAGCTGATCGTCCTCGCGATCTTCCTGGTGGTGGGTCTCGGGGCGCTGTTCTCCGGCAAGGTCAGCGTCGGCAACGCCTGGAGTCCGCTGTTCAACGCCGACACTTTCGAGTGGTCGGTCGTGTTCGGGGCGGTCTCCATCGCGGTTCTGAGCTTCCTCGGCTTCGACGGCATCTCGATGCTGGCCGAGGAGAGCCGGGCGGAGGCGCACCAGATCGGCCGCGCGATGGTGGGCGCCCTTCTGCTGGCGGGCACCCTGTTCATCGTGCAGACCTGGGTGGCCGCTCTGCTCGTGCCCGATGCTCCCGGCCTGCTGGAGAACGGCGACCCGGAGGGTACGGCCTTCTATGACGCGGCGCGGGTGGCCGGCGGCGGCTGGCTGGCCAACCTGACCGCCTTGGCCACCGCGATCGCCTGGGGTTTCGCCAACTCGCTGGTCGCGCAGGCGGCCACCAGCCGGCTGCTCTACGCGATGGCCCGCGACCGGCAGATGCCCCGCTTCCTCGCGAAAGTCAACGAGCGCCACAAGGTTCCCGCCAACGCCACGTTGCTCGTTGCCGCGGTTTCGCTGGCGCTGGGACTTTACATGGCCAGCCGCGACGACGGCATCTCGCTGCTTTCCACGCTCGTCAACTTCGGCGCGATGACCGCTTTCCTGGCGCTGCACGTCGCCGTGGTGGTGCACTATGTGGTGCGGCAACACAGCCGCGATTGGCTCCGGCACCTGGCCGTACCCGTGATCGGTTTTCTGATCCTGCTCTATGTCGTCATCAACGCGAACATCGCCGCGCAGACGCTCGGTTTCATCTGGCTGGCCATCGGCGTGCTGGTGCTGATCTCGTTCTACGTCAGCGGCCGGCGCCCTTCGCTCGCCGGCCTCTCGCAAGGGGGCGAGTCGTGAAGTACACACCTGACAGTTCTGAGCTGTCACATACATTCGGTGGCCGTTCGCCGGTGCTGAGCGTCAAGCCCGGCACCGTGCTGGAGCTCTACACCGAGGACTGTTTCGGCGGCCTTGTCCGGGACGTCGACGACCTTCCCTCGGTGGTCTGCGAGTTTCCCTATCTCAACCCGGTGACCGGGCCGTTCCACGTCGAGGGCGCGGAGCCCGGCGACACCCTCGCGGTGCATTTCGTCTCCATCACGCCCGCCCGGGACTGGGCTGTTTCGTCGACATTTCCGCATTTCGGCGCGCTCACCGGCACGCACACCACGGCAACTTTGCATCCGCCGCTCGACGAGGTTGTCTGGCGCTACGACGTGGACGTCGACGCCGGCTTGGTGCGCTATCACGCCCGGCGAGGCGACTTCAGCATGGAGCTTCCGCTGGACCCCATGCACGGTACGGCGGGAGTGGCGCCGGCCGCGTTCGAGTCGCGGATGACGATCGTCCCCGACGTGCACGGCGGAAACATGGACACGCCGGAACTGCGCGCCGGCACCACCGCCTATTTCGGCGTCAACGTGCCCGGCGCCCTTTTCGCGCTGGGCGACGGCCATTGCCGCCAGGGCGACGGCGAGGTCTGCGGCACCGCCGTCGAGGCCGCCATGAACACGGTCGTCGTCTTCGACGTCATCAAGGGCGCCGCCACCCCGACCCCGCGCTTCGAGACCGACGACTGCCTGATGTCGGCAGGCTCGGCCCGCCCGCTCGAGGACGCCTTTCGGATGAGCCAGCACGACCTGATCACCTGGACCGCGGAGATGACCGGCCTCGACACCCTCGACGCCTACCAGCTGATCAGCCAGGCCGGCACCGCCCCGGTCGGCAACGTCTGCGACCCCAACTACACGATGCTGGCGAAAGTCCAGAAGAAATTTCTCGGCGGGGTGCGCGCGTACGAGGGCGTGCACGCCCGGCTCCGCGAAATCAGCCGCTGACGACGTCCTTGTCCAGGCTCGGCATCAGCCCGAGCACGTGAACCGTCCGCGACCCGACGGTAACGGCCGGCCGCGCCGCCTCCACCGGATAGACCAGCGTGCACTCGGGCAGTCCGAGTCGCTCGCAGTAGGTGACCATCTGGTAGACGTCGGCGCGGTCCGGCGCGTGGTCGGGCCACTTGTACTTGGCGTCGTAGAGCGCGACGAGCCGGTTCCCGGCCCAGACCGTCGCGTCGGCTTCCGCCGTCTGCCCGTCCTTCGTCAGCGCGAAGGAGTAGGGTGCGCGCACGTCGTGCTGCGGCCACGTCCGCCGCAGCCATTGGGCCACATAGGTTTCCCAGACCTTCGGCATGTGGAAGAGCAGCGAGCCACCGGCGAGTCCCGCCGATGTGGGTGCCAGCGACTGCGACCGCAGGATGGTCTCGGCGAGCGCGAGCGCCTGCCGGTAAGGCACCGTCAGGTTCGTCAGACGGATCCGCCCGACGTCGTCGGCCCGCCACGATGTGCGCGAAACCCGGTGGAAAGCCGGCCCGAGCGCTGCGACTCGCACCGCGGCGTTGCGGCCGAGCGGGACGCGGGCAAGCACGTCCAGGGCCGCGGCGAGCGCCCGGTTCTCCCGGATGTCGACCGTCAGCCGCCGGGCGACGGTGGCGAGCCGGTCCGGGCGAGCGGCCAGCTTGCTGACATGGTGCGCGACATCGAGCCGGCCGGGATAGGGCGGCCAGGCGTAGCGCCTGGGCTCGTACCCCTTGACCAGGCCTCGGCCGATCAGGTGCTCGACCTCACGGGTGTACGCGAGAGCAATGGCGTCGATGAGAAAGTTGCGCGCGACGGCGTCGGCGGGCAGTGTGCCGGCGAGTACCGGCCGGCGGCCCGACTGCCGGATCAGCTGGACGACGTCGCTCAGCGGAAACCGGCTGAGGAAGTCGATCCAGCGGCCCGAGGGCAGGCCCAGCCGACCGACGAAGGACCCCGGCGTGACCTCGAAGACGCCCGGCTCCCGCGTCGGCGTGATGCTCCGCAGGACCCGCGATCCGGAGGCTGCCCGCACGAACCCGAGCAGGTAGTCGAGCTCAGCGGCCGCCAGCCGCAATTGGGCCGGCCGATACTCCACCACCTCCACGATCAGGCTTCCTCGGCCAGCATCTTGGTGACGCTCGTGGTGAGGTCGTCCAGGCGGGAACGATGCTCGAACCAGTACTCCGTCAGGTACGGCAGCAGTTCGTAACGCCAGATCCGGAACAGTCCCGCCGCGGTGGCGTCGTCGCCCATCCAGTATGAATGTCCCGGCGCGAAGTCCGGGTTGTCCACCGCCAGCTGGACGAGATCGAAGAATCGCAGCACCAGGTCGGCCGACTCGCCCTGCCCCAGATGCGCGCTCAGCACCTCCCGGCTCGGAAGCAACTGGAACGCGTGGAACCGGCGGCGCAGCGCGAAGTCGACGAGCGCGAGACTCCGATCGGCCGTGTTCATGGTGGCCAGCACTACGACGTTATGAGGAACCGAGAACCGCTCCTGCGAGTACGGCAGCAGCACCGACTTGGTGACCCGGTATTCGAGCAGAAGCATCAGCTCGCCGAGGACCGCACCGAGCTCGGCGCGATTGATCTCATCGATGATGAAGACGTGCGTCGCCTCCGATTTCCTGGCGTCCTCGCAAAATTGCTTGAACACTCCCGGCCGCACCCGGTATCCGATGGTGCCAGCGGCGTTCGTCGTCGGCCGCAGCCCTTCGACGAAGTCCTCGTAGGAGAAGGACGGGTGGAATTGCACCGTCTCAACCTTGCCGTCGGCCCCCGCGAGGTGCCGGCCGAGTTCCTCGGCGACGAAGGTCTTGCCGGTTCCGGGCGGCCCGTAGAGCAGCGCCTGGCGCTTGCCGCCCTTGAGCAGGGCAACCCATTCCTCCAGCTGGTCGAGCGGCAGATGCGTGTTCTCCGCGACCTCGGTGAGCGGGTGCGCTCTCGTTTTCGGGATGAGCACGGGCGCCGCCGGAGCGACCTGCGCACGGGCGACCGCGGTGAGCACCGCGTCGATCTCCTGCGGCGCCAGCCCGAATTCGGCCGCGAATTGGTGCGCCGCATCGCAATAGCGCTGGTATCGCCCGACGCCACCCCCGCGGCCCCGCGATTCCGTGAGCCGGCCCAGCCCCACCAGGGCCTGATGGGTTACCTGGAGCCAGATGACGTACCGATCGGGATCGCGCAGGTACATCAGCATGGTCGGATAGGACCGGCCGGCGCCCGGGAACGCCTGCGCGTTCTTCAGGATCTGGTCCACGAACGTCAGCGACTCGTCGATCGGACGCCGCCACAGCCGCTCGGTCCATTGGTTGAATTCGTCGAGCGGGTCGACGACCCGGCTCATGGTCGCACCCACGAATGCGGGGCTGAACCGGTTGTAGTGCGTGACGCCGTCCCACTCGCCCGTGTTGAACAGTCGCCCCAACTCCAGCGCCTGATCCAGGGTCATCGTGCCGGCAGACTGGTTCAGCAACTCACGCGCCCGCTGTTCGGCGGATCGCCGGGAGTCGACCAGCGTTGATCCGTAGCCGGCGCGTACCCACTCCACGAAGCGGGGCAAATCCCTGAGCGGAGGCCTGTCGTCGGTCACCGTGCATCCTCCCCTGATCACCGGATGCACGAGCATGGCACACGTGTGGCGATCTCGGTCACGCGACACGCCGACACATCATGTGGGGTTGCACTGGCACCCCCGTACCCATATATGGTGTCTTCCGCAGCTGGTTCGGCGCTCCGATGAGGAGCGTCGAGGCAAGAGGGAACCCGGTGGAAATCCGGGACTGCCCCGCAGCGGTGAGTGGGAACGAAAGCCGTCACGAGCACTGGGCCCGGGCCTGGGAAGCGACGGCCGGTAGGCGCGTGCAGCACGCCCACGAGTCCGAAGACCTGCCAGCGCGCCGCATGCCGCCCGGCGTGCGGCGGTCGAAGGCCGCGCGGGACGGCCGACGCCATCAGCCGGCTTTGACGTACGTCGGTGGCGTCCCCCTGCGCGTCCTCACCACGAGGGGGACGGACATGCGGGTACGGAAACGCAACGGCGACCTGGAACCGGTCGACGTCAACAAAATCGTGCGGGCGGTCGAGCGGTGGGCGGCCGACCTGGACGAGGTCGATCCGATGCGGGTCGCCACCAAGACGATCAGCGGGCTCTACGACGGCGCCACCACTGCCGAGCTCGACAAGCTCTCCATCCAGACGGCCGCCGAGCTGATCGGCGAGGAGCCGCAATACTCGCGGCTCGCGGCTCGCTTGCTTTCCGCGTACGTCGACAAGGAAGTTCGCCTGCAAGGCGTCGCCAGCTTCAGCCAATCCATCCGCTACGGCCACGACCTGGGCCTGATCGGCGACGCGACCGCCGAATTCGTATCCCGCAACGCCCGGAAACTCGACGACGCGATCGACGTCGCCGCCGACAAAAGTTTCGAGTATTTCGGGCTGCGCACCGTCGCCGACCGCTACCTGCTGCGCCACCCGCAGTTGCGAACCGTGGTGGAAACCCCGCAGTACTGGCTGCTCCGGGTGGCCTGCGGGCTCTCCGAGACCCCGGCCGAGGCAATCGGCTTCTATCGGCTCATGTCGTCGCTGGCCTATCTGCCGAGCTCGCCGACGCTGTTCAACTCCGGCACCCGGCACACCCAGATGTCGTCGTGTTTCCTGGTCGATTCGCCGAAAGACGAGCTCGACTCCATCTACGAGCGGTACCACCAGGTCGCGAAACTTTCCAAGTTCTCCGGCGGCATCGGCATCTCGTGGACCCGCGTCCGGGGCCGCGGCGCGCTGATCCGCGGGACCAACGGCAAGTCCAACGGCATCGTCCCGTTCCTCAAAACGCTCGACGCCGGGGTCGCGGCGGTCAACCAGGGCGGCCGCCGGAAAGGCGCGGCGTGCGTCTATCTCGAGCCGTGGCACCCGGACATCGAGGAGTTTCTCGAGCTGCGCGACAACACCGGCGAGGAGTCGCGCCGCACGCACAACCTGAACCTGGCCAACTGGATCCCCGACGAGTTCATGCGCCGGGTCGAGGCCGACGAGGACTGGTCGCTGATCGACCCCTCCGACGCCCCCGAGCTTCCCGACCTGTTCGGCGAGGAGTTCGACCTCGCCTACCGCAACGCCGAGAAGAAGGCCGTCAAAACCATCAAGGCCCGTGACCTGTACGGGCGGATGATGCGCACCCTGGCGCAGACCGGCAACGGGTGGATGACGTTCAAGGACCGCTCCAACGCGCTGTCCAACCAGACCGGCGCGCCCGGCGCCACCATTCACCTTTCCAACCTGTGCACGGAAATTCTCGAGGTGAACAGCGACGACGAGACGGCGGTCTGCAACCTCGGCTCGATCAACCTCGGCGCCCACGTCTCGCCGTCCGGGGTCGACTGGGAAAAGTTGCGGGCCACGGTCCGGACCGCGGTGGTCTTCCTCGACCGGGTCATCGACATCAACTACTACCCGTCGCGGCAGGCGGCCGCCTCCAACCCGCGCTGGCGTCCCGTCGGCCTGGGTCTGATGGGCCTGCAGGACGCGTTTTTCACGCTGCGCCTGCCGTTCGACTCCGCCGAGGCCCGCCAGCTGTCGACGCGAGTCCAGGAGGAAATTTTCCTCACCGCCCTGGAAACGTCGGCCGAACTTTCCGCGACATTCGGGCCCCACCCGGCGTACGAGAAAACCCGCGCCGCCCAGGGTGACCTGCACCCGGACCTCTGGGGAGCCGAGCCGGCGCAGCCGGAAAGGTGGGCCGAGCTCAAAGCGAAAGTCGCGGCCACCGGGCTGCGCAACTCGCTGCTGATCGCGATCGCGCCCACCGCGACCATCGCCTCGATCGCCGGCTGCTACGAATGCATCGAGCCGCAGGTGTCCAACCTGTTCAAACGCGAAACCATGTCCGGTGAGTTTCTCCAGATCAACACCTATCTGGTACGCGAATTGAAGGCGCGAGACCTGTGGACCGCGCCGATCCGGGAGCAGATCAAGCGCGCCGAAGGTTCCGTGCAAGGCATCGCGGAGCTGCCCGCGGACGTACGCGAAATTTTCCGCACCGCGTGGGAACTCCCGCAGCGTGCCCTGATCGACCTGGCGGCCGCCCGCGCCCCCTACATCGACCAGTCGCAGTCGCTGAACCTGTTCCTGAGCGCGCCGACCATCGGCCGCCTTTCGTCGATGTACCTGCACGCCTGGAAGTCCGGCCTGAAGACCACCTACTACCTGCGCTCGCGGCCGGCGACGCGCATCCAGCAAGCGACAGTCGCGGTCGCCCCGGCTGCGGTCGTCCCGGCTGCGGTCATCCCGGTGCAGACCGCCGCGGACGCCGAAGCGCTCGCCTGCTCCCTGGAAAACCCCGAGTCCTGCGAGGCCTGCCAATAATGCTGCTCGATCCCGGAATGGACCTGACCCTGCGGCCGATGAAGTATCCGCACTTCTTCGACCGCTTCAAGGACGCCATCAAGAACACCTGGACCGTGGAGGAGGTCGACCTGCACTCCGATCTGGCCGACCTGTCCCGCCTCTCGCCCGCCGAGCGGCATCTGGTCTCGCGGCTGGTGGCCTTCTTCGCGACCGGCGACACCATCGTCGCCAACAACCTGGTGCTCAACCTCTATCAGCACGTCAACTCGCCGGAGGGCCGGCTCTATCTTTCCCGGCAACTTTTCGAGGAGGCCGTGCACGTCCAGTTCTACCTCAACCTGCTGGACACCTACGTCCCCTCGGAAACCGCGCGCAACGAGGCGTTCGCCGCGGTCGAGAACATTCCGTCGATCGCCCGCAAGGCCGAGTTCTGCTTCAAGTGGATCGACTCCGTCTTCGAGCTCCGCGAGCTGCGGACGAAAGAAGACCGGCGGGCTTTCCTGCTCAACCTCATTTGTTTCGCGGCGTGTATCGAGGGCCTGTTCTTCTACGGCGCCTTCGCGTACGTGTACTTCCTGCGGTCCCGGGGGCTGCTGAACGGGCTGGCCAGCGGCACCAACTGGGTCTTCCGCGACGAGTCGATGCACATGGCCTTCGCGTTCGACGTCGTCGAGCAGGTCCGCGCCGAGGAGCCCGGCCTCTTCGACGCCGCCATGGAGGCCCAGGTGCGCGACATGCTCGCCGAGGCGGTGGATTGCGAGGTCCAGTTCGCCGACGACCTGCTCGGGCAGGGCGTCTCCGGCATGTCCCTGGCCGACATGCGCTCGTACCTCGAGCATGTGGCCGACCGCCGCCTGGCCGTGCTGGGCATCGAGCCGCTGTACGGCTCGGCCAACCCGTTCGCCTTCATGGAACTGCAGGACGTGCAGGAGCTTTCCAACTTCTTCGAGCGCCGCGTCTCCGCCTACCAGGTCGGCGTGACCGGCACGGTCAGCTTCGACGACGACTTCTGAGGACGCCGTCCCAGTGCTGACGCCGGAGCGCCTCCGGCGTCAGCACGCAGTCCCCGCACTTGCCGGCGCCGGGGATCCGGTAGTAGAGGCAGCAGTTCCGCCGTACCAGAAACCACCGCGCCCTCGTGCGGTCCGGTTGCGCCAGCACCGCGGTGTCCTTCAGCGGCGCCCGGCGCAACAGCCGCTCCACAATTGCCGCAGCTTCGGCGGCATGCTCGGGCGCCGAGTCGGCGATCATCCCAGCGGCGCCGCCCAGCGCCGACGCCACATTTCCCCAGAGCAGGTGCTCCGGCAGCGCGAACCGCTCGCTCACCACCTCGAGCAGCGCCCCCACGACGTCGAGGTCGAAGTCGCCCTCGGTCGCTTCGGAACACGCGATCGGCAGCGGACTTTCCGGCCCCGGCCGCCACCACAGGTGCCCGATCTCGGCCCGCGGCAGCACACCGCTGATCGCCACCGCCCCGAGCAACGGCGACACCAGCCGCGACGCCCACCCGAGGAAGGTGATCGACGCGACCTCCCGCGCGCCGATCTGCTCGGCGCTCAGCCCCGACCTGCGCACCAGCGCCTGCCGCGCCACCTCGACCCGCTCCGCCACCACGCCGGCATCAAGCAGCTCGCTCAGCGGCCGCCACCCGCGGTCCTCCTGCCACTGCTCCCACATGAAGTAGGGCCCGAGCGCCTCCGCCCCTCGAAGGGCCTCCGAAGGGGTCACGCCATCACCCTAATCAGGGCAGCTCGATCCAGGGCCGCTCGATCCGGGGCAGCTCGGCTCCGGGCAGTTCGATTCAGGCCAGCTTGGCCACCGTCAGCAGCACGACGCTGTCCTCGAGGGCCTCGAGCGCGTGCCGCGCGTCCGGGATCACCACCAGGTCGCCGGCGCCCGCCTCCTGACCGTCCTCGCCCGAGGTCAGCCGCACCCGCCCCGCGAGCACGTAGAGCGTCGCCTCGCCCGGGCTTTCGTGCTCGTCCAGCCGCCGCCCGCCCACCAGCGCGACCACCGTCTGGCGCAACGTGCTGGCATGCCCGCCGTGCACCGTGTGCGCGCTGCGCCCGCTGTTCGTGTCACGCGCCTCGGCGAGACTCTTTTCCGCCAGCTCGGTAAGTGATGTTTTGTCCACGAACCCAGCGTCGCCCGCCCCGGTCCCCGCCGACAGGGACTTTGGTCCCGATCTACGGTCCGTGTCGAAGTCGGCGTTCCGGCCCCGACTTCGACCGAGGCCCTAGGCTGGCGGCGTGGCAATCACCCTCTCCGCGGCGTGGGAGCTGAGCCGGGCCGACCACGGCCTGGCCATCGTCTCCACCCTGCGCGCCGACCAGACCATCCAGTCCTCGCTGGTCAACACCGGCATCATCGGCGACCGCCTGGCCTTCGTCACGTACGGCAAGGTCAAGCTGGCCAACCTCCGGGCCCGCCCGCAGCTGGCGGTGGCGTTCCGCAACGGCTGGCAGTACGCGACCGTCGAGGGCCGGGCCGAGATCGCCGGCCCCGACGAGCTCGACGCCGAGGAGCTGCGCCTGCTGCTGCGCGAGATCTTCACCGCTGCCGGCGGCACCCACGACAACTGGGACGAGTACGACCGCGTCATGCGCGAACAAGGCCGCGCAGCCGTCCTCATCACCCCGACCCGCATCTACGGCAGCTGACCGTTGGCTCCCGCAATCGCGCGTCGGCCCACCCGGCGTGGAAGTGCGCCGCCGGGGAGTCGAACCCCGAACCTACTGATTAAGAGTCAGCAGCTCTGCCAATTGAGCTAGCGGCGCGCAGCGGAGACGGGGCGAGTCGAACGCCCACGGGTGTTACCCCCAACGGTTTTCGGGACCGCGGCCGGCGCCCATCGGCTGGCGTCTCCATGCAGTTGTGTCTCGTGTCGCCGGGTGGGTTCGAACCACCGGCCTCCGCCTTATCAGGGCGGCGCTCCAACCGGCTGAGCTACGGCGACTCGTGCGGCGGCCAAGGGATTCGGCCGGACCACATGAAAGCCGGACCACATAGAAGAAAGCCGCCGGCCCCGGATCGGGAGCGGCGGCGGGAAGAGCGTGCCGGCGCTACCGTTTCCGGATCTGCTTGCGGGACGAGGAGAGCTGCTGGCTCTGCGTCATCATCGGAGGTCTCCTGAACCGTGGTGGCCGGTGGTGTTCTCCACGGTAGGGGTGGCCGCCGCGCCGGACAAGGCAATTAGTCGCGGAGGAACGGGCCGCTGAAGCGGTGCCATCGGCGGCGGCTCAGCAACGGTGCGGCGAGGGCCCAGCAAAGGTGCGGCGAAGGCGCGGCGAGGGCCCGAGCAGAGGCGCGGCAAAGGCCCGAGCAGAGGCGCGGCAAAGGCGCAGCGGAAGCGCGATCAATCACGATGCCAGCGCAGCGGTCCCGGGTGCAGGCTCCACCAGATCCGCCGCCACCAGGACCGCCGGGCTCGCAGCGCGGTGGCGTACTCGACCGCCTGCCGCCCGGCCCGCGCGGCCTGCCCGTCGTCGGCCGCCCCGGGTGCGAACCCCACCGTGTTGATCCCCGCGACCAATTCGTCGAGCGGCGGCAACGGTGGATCCGCGACGGACGGCGCCCGCTCGGCCGTGGGCGCCCGGCCGGACGCGAGAGCCGGGTCCGGCGTGGAAACAGGGCCGGACATGGGCGCCGGGCCAGAAATAGGCGCCGGGCCGGAAGTAGGCGCCGGGCCAGACGCAGGCGCCGGGCCAGAAATAGGCGCCGGCTCCGGCGTGGCGCGGCGCAGGCGGCCCGGTTTCGGGGGTGCGGGCGTGGCCGCGTACGCCGCAGCCTCGGTCGCCGCGAGGTGGGACGGCATGGGCCGGCCCGCCAAGCGCAAGGCATCCCTCAGCTCCGCCCACGCCCCGGCGATCCGGGCGTCGGGCGTGCCCTCGAACAGCCGCCGGTTGCGCAGCGAGCGCCGCATCGCCAGCAGGACCAGGGCGGCCGCGACCAGCACCAGCAGCACCGAGCCGGACGCTCCCCCGGCCACCACGACGGCGCCCGGACCGTTGCCGGGATCGGCGGCGAGCGCGGCCGGGGGCGCCGAGGACGAGGACGGCGCAACGGAGGGCGGCGGCTCCGAGGGCGGGGACGGAGGCTTGGTGGGCTTCGGGGTGAAGTCCTCCTCGACCGGGCGGGGATTCTTGTTCTTCGGCATCGGGTCGAACGGCACCCAGCCGAGCCCGTCGAACAGCACCTCGGGCCAGGCGATCGCGTCGCCGCCGGTCACGGCGCCACCCGCGGCCGGCGCGTCGAAGCCCACGACCACGCGGCTGGGCAGGCCGGTGAGCCGCGCGAGCACGGCGAAGGACGCCGCGAACTGCTCGGAGGTGCCCACCTGGCCGCCCTGATCGCGAGGGCCGAAGAGGAAGAAGGACAGATTCGGGTACGCGTGACCGCTCGGCGCGTCGGCGACCTTGCGGTAGTGCTCGGACAGGAACTCCTCGATGGCGGCGGCCCGGTCGTAGGCGGCGCCGTTGCCCTCGGCGAGCTGCTCGGCGAGGCGCTGGATCGGCTCGGGCACGTTGTCGCCGACCGTGAGGTAGCGCGCCACCGCGCCGCCGGAGGGCACGTCCGCCGCCGGCAGCAGGTCGAGGTCGGGGGTCTGCTCCGCGGAGACGACGTCGTAGCGCAGGCCCGCCGCCAACTGCGCGGGGGCGATCACGGTGCCGGTCGCGGCGTCGAAGGCCACGCGCGCGCCGGTGATCTCGGCCGGTGTGGGCACGGCGGGGAGCAGCCGGCCGGTCAGGCCGTCGATCGTGATCTGCTGACGTACGGTGTCGACGGTCGCGTCCGCGAGGCGCGGCTGCTGCGGAAGCACCCGCCCGGCGTTGCGATAGGTCGCTCCCACCCGCCAGGTGATGCCGTCGTAGTCGGGCATCACCGCCAGTCGCAGGCGGATCCGCTTGCGGCCCGGCACCGGCGACACCTCCAGGAGCCGCTGCTCCGGCGCCAGCATCCACCCCGAGATCCGGTTGAGCGGGCTCTCGTCCAGGCTGTCCACCTGCGGCGGTTGCACATAGCGGCGCGGGTCGACCGGCGTCGCTGAGACCTGGCCGCCGATCCAGGGCCCGATCGCCGCCGCGAACGCCAGCACCGCCACCAGCCCCGCCGCTGCCGCGCTCCCCCGCACCTTGGTCGGCCCTTCGGCCCGGGCCGGCCGATTGCTCGTCGCCAGCGCGAGTATCGCCAGCCCGGCGAACCCGAGCGTGGTCCCGCCGGCCGTCGAAGCGTTCGGCCCGACCACATACAGCGCGCCGGCATAGAGCGCCGTCACCGGCACGAGCCCGAGCAGCACCCGTCCCGCGCGCACCGCCACCTCGGTCGCCGCGAGCCCCGCCAGCCACGCCGCGATCACCGGCACGACCACGGTGTCCGGCGTGGGCTCGACCGGGATCATGGCGGTGAGCAGCCGCGGAATCCCGTTCCCGAGCGAGTCGCGGGCGATCTGCACGAGCGGACCGGTCATCTCGGCGCGGCCTGCGGCCCATTTCAAGACCCCGATGGTGTACGCGGTCAGCAGCACCGCCGAAATCGGGGCCACCGCCCAGTTGGGCAGCCGCCGGACGGCGACGCTCAGCCCGACCGACCCCAGCCCCGCGCCGCCGACGAGCACCACGAGCAGCGAATCCGCGTAGATCCGCCCCAGCACCAGCCCGGCCAGCGCGATCATCCCGGCCAGCGCGGCGGCCACCACGAGCGAGCGCGCCCACCTCACCATCCGCGCACTCCGTCCCAGGCGGCCGCGAACTCGACTCCGTTCTCGGCCTCGATGACGATCAGGCCGTCGCCGCTCGAGACCGGCGCGGCGTCCCGATCGCCGAACAACCCGGCGAGCACGACCGGATAGGGCCCGCGCAGCCCGCTGACCGCCCCGAGGTCCCGCCGCCCGCCCGGCCCGGTCAGGAAGACCAGCGTGTCCCCCAGCCGTTGCGCGCGCAGCCGCCGCAACGTGGCCGCCAGCTCCGCCTCGCCCAGGGTGGCCTCGGTCAGCACGTCCAGGAACGGCCCGGTCGCCGTCGACGTGACCAGGTGCAGCGAGACCGGCAAATCCTCGCGCACGGCGGCCGCCACGATCGAGGCCGCCGCCTCGCAGGCCGCCTCGAACGAGTCGGCGACGCCGTCGCGCAGCTCGGGGTGGGCCGCGGCCCGGTCGTCGAGCAGCACCACGATCGTCGGCTCGGAGGTATCGAGCTGTTCGCGGACCATGAGCTCGCCGACCTTGGCCGAGCTGCGCCAGTGCACCCGCCGCAGCTCGTCGCCGACCACGTATTCGCGCAGCGAGTCGAACGTGATGGTGCCGTGCGGAACCTTGTCGATCCGGCCGTCGAGGCTGCGCGAGATCCCGGCCGGGACGGCCCGCAGCAGGTGAATCCGCGGATGCACCCAGACCGACGCGGTGCCGCCGTAGGTTCGGGCCAGCGTGATCAACCCGAGCGGATCGCCCCGGGTCACCTTGAGCGGCCCGATCGGCACCACGCCGCGCCGGCTCGTCGGGACCGGGTAGTCCACCGTGGTGTCGTGCCCCGGCCGCAGGCGCAGCAGCGGGACCGGCACGGTCGCCGGCCCGCAGCGATCGGTCGCGACGAGGTTGGCCGCCCGCACCCGGCTGGTGTTACGCACGGTCAGCGTCATCCGGGCCGGTTCGCCGCGCGCCACCCGGTCGGGGTCGGCGACCCGCTCGACGCCGAGCCGGGGCCGCCACAGCGCGAACCCCACCCCGCAGACGAGCGCCACGAGCGCGACCGCGCCCAGCAGCGCCAGGTCGGGATAGCCATAACGGAACCCGACGAAGAGCAGCACCACGGCCCCGACCAGAAGACCGATCCCCCGCGCGCTGATGCCGCCAAGGCCGGCCACGCGCCCCGCACGCCCCCGTCGCATCGTGGCCGGTCCGCTGCCCGCTGCTCGGCCGCTGCCGGACGCCGGGCCGCTGCCGGTCGGCGGAGCGCTGCCGACCGGCAGCGGCGGCTCGGCGGAGGGCGCGCCCGGTCGCGACGCGGGAGGCGCGCCCGTTGGTGCGGCGCTGGGCGAGCCGGGCCGGGGCGGCTCGGCGGGTGCGCCGTGTGAGGCGGTCACGCCCCGGCCGTGACGCGGTTGCCGTCGGGCAGCGGGACCGGCACCGACCGGACCGCGTCGTCGAGCACCTCGGCCGCCGTCACCCCGCGCAGCTGCGCGTCGGCCGACAGCAGCACGCGGTGCGCGAAGACCGGGCCGAGCAGGTCCTTCATGTCCTCGGGCAGCACGTATCCGCGTCCCTGGATCAGCGCGTAGGCGCACGCCGCCCGGGTCAGCGCGATCACCCCGCGCGGGCTGACCCCGACCCGTACCTGTGGGTGGTTGCGGGTTGCGGCGGCCAGGCGCACCGCGTACCCGTACAGCGGGTCGGCGATGTGCACATGCATCGCCATCCGCACCATCTCGCCGATCATCGCCGTGTCGGTGATCGGCTCGAGCGCGTCGGGCGACCGCATCGCGGCGCCCCGCAGGACCTCGATCTCGACCTCCTCGCTCGGGTAGCCGACCGACAGCTTCACCAGGAAGCGGTCGAGCTGCGCCTCGGGCAGGCGGTACGTGCCGTCCATCTCGACCGGGTTCTGCGTGGCCACGACCAGGAACGGCTGGGGCACCGGGTGCGGCACGCCGTCCACGGTGACCCGCCGCTCCTCCATCACCTCGAGCAGCGCCGACTGGGTCTTCGGCGAGGCCCGGTTGATCTCGTCGGCGATCACGATGTTGGCGAAGACGGGGCCCGGATGGAACTCGAAGCCGCGGCTCGCCTGGTTGAAGATGGTCACGCCGGCCACGTCGGACGGCAGCAGGTCGGGCGTGAACTGGATGCGCCGCCACTGGCCCTGGATGGACGCGGCGAGCGCCCGGGCGAGGGTCGTCTTGCCCACGCCGGGCACGTCCTCGAGCAGGACGTGCCCCTGCGCGAACAGCGCGGTGATGGCCAGCCGCACGACCTCGGGCTTGCCGAGCACCACCGCGCCGATCCGGTCGGCCAGTGCCGCGGCGACCCGGGCGAAGCCCTCGATGTGCTGCGGCGGCAGGGGTTCGGTGCGCACGTGGGCCGATCCTCAGCAGGTCTTCAGGTCGTTGATGTCGTCCCCGCCCTCGAGGTTGAGCCACGCCCACGGGATGTAGTTCTTGCCGGAGTAGTTGACCTGGACCCACCAGGTGCTGCGCTTCTCGTTGTTGTAGATGTAGGCGTACACCTCTTCGCCGGACTTCTTGCAGTACGCCGTCAGCTTGGTGCCCGGCTTGGCCCAGCCGACCTGCTTGTCGTTGTCTTGCCGGGTGGTGCTGAAGATCTCGTTGCCGTTGCGGCCGGCGACGTCCTTGTCACAGTAGGTCGCGGTTTCGCCGTCCTGGCCGTTCCTGCAGGTGGCCGTGCCGACAAGGTTGTCGGTGGTGGCCTTGGCGGTGGTCGTGACGCTGCCGGCTTTGTTCTTGGCGGTCACGGTGAACGTGTACGCCGTGCCGGCGGTCAGCTTGGTGACGGTCAGCGAGCTGCAGCTGCCGGAGGCCGAGCCGGCGCCGGACGCGCTCACCGAACAGGTCGCCGTGCCGCCGCCCGCGTCCACCGTGAACGAGACGGTCGCCGACACCGCGGTCGGCTTGACGCCGGTGATCGTGGCCTTCGGCGTGGAGAGCGTCTTCGCCGTGGCGGTGCCGGCCTCGCCCGGCCCGGCCTCGTTGACCGCGCGGACCTCCACGGCGACGGTCTGCCCGTTGTCGAAGCCGGTCAGCGTCGCCGCGGTGCTGCCGTCGGTGAGCTCGACGGTCTTGCCGCCGGCCGCCACCACGTACTTGGTGATCGGGCGCCCGTTGTCGGCCGGGGCCTGCCAGGTGACCCCGACCGCGCCGGCCTGGTCGCCCAGGGTGGCGGCCTGGACGTCGTCGGGGCGGCCGGGCGTGGTGAACGGCACGACGCTGCCGCTGACCGGCGACGCCTTGGAACCGGCGCCGCGCTCGTTGACCGCCACCACCGTGAATGCGTACTGCTTGCCGTACGCCAGCTGGCCCGCCGGAATCGTCAGCGACGTCTCGGTCGCCTCGCCGATCGGGGCGCTGCCGCCCTCGGAGATCGCCGTCACCGTGTAGCGCTTGATCGCCAGCCCCTGCCCGTTGGCCGCGGGCCAGCTCACCGCCACCGTGCCGTCCGGCTTCGCCTCGGCGGTGACCGCGGTCGGCGCGTCGGGCACCTCGGCCGTCGGCTTCACGCTGTTGCTCGTGCGGGTCGGCCCGTCGCCCTTCTTGTTCACCGCGTGCACGGCGAACTCGTACGTCTCGCCGTTGGTCAGCCCGGTCACGGTCAGCGACCGCTGGTCGGCGCCGACCTGGAACGTACGGCCCGCGCCCGCCACCACGTACCGGGTGATGGCCGCGCCGTTGTCCGCGGCGGCCTGCCAGGTCACCCGGGCCTCGGCGTTGCCGGCGGCGGCGCGCACGTTGCGCGGCGCGCCCGGCTTGGCGGCGACCGGCTTGCGCGGCTTCGGCGGGGGCGGTGTGTCGGGCGGCGGCGTCTTGGGCGGGTCGCCGCCGAGCACGTCGTCGGCGTACTTGTCGACCACCCGCACCTTGTGCGCGTCGTCGACCACCTGCGCCACCGAGGAGCTCGGCGCGTTGATGAACAGGTAGCCCTCGCGGACCTCGAGCTCGAGCGGGCCGCCCGGCCGGTCGAACGAGATGTCCTTCTGCGGCCGGCCCGCCGCGTCGAAGACGTGCACGGTGCCGGCGTCGTCGGCCACGTAGAAGTAACCCTGCCAGGCCACCGCCGGCTGCAGCTCGGCGCCGGTGCCCGGCACCGCGAAGTCGGCCCGCATGCCCTGGTCGCCGACCACGTAGACGTGCCGCGAGTCGGTCACCGTCACCGGCACCGACCGGCCGTCGGTGTGCGGGGCGAGCGAGCCCGGCCCGGCCAGCGGCAGCGTCACTGTTGACGGATCGGCGTCACCGTGGACGGTCGCCAGCGTGTTGGTGGTGCGGTCGAGCACCGCGACGCCGTCGTCCAGCGTGGAGAGCGCGAGATCGTGGCTGGCCGCGGCGACGCCTTCCGTCCGTACGATATGCGGCCCTTGATCTGGCGATTTCGACCCCGAGGCCGGGGCGATCGCGGTGATCGTGCCCTCGCTCGGCGCCGCGATCCACAGCCGGCCCTTGCCGTCGAAGACGCCGCCGGTGATGCCCGGCGGGAAGCGCATCTCGTCGCCGATCGGCCCCAGCGTGCGCGGGTCGATCTGCTGCACCTTGCCCTGCACGGTGTCGACCACGAAGGCCGCGTCGTCGTGCAGGGCGACGCGCACGCCGAATCCCGGATTGCCGGAATCCAGCCAGAACTGGTGCAGCGTGGTGAGATCCATCGACCCGATGCGCCCGGTCTGCACGTCGCGCAGGATCACGAACCGGTCGGTCTGCGAGATCTCGAGCTGATGCCCGCGCGCGTCCGGCACGTTCACCCGGGTGTCCACCTTGGCGGTCACGCCGTTGATCCGCGCGACCTCCGACTTGGACCGGCTGAACACCCACGACGCCGCGTCGAAGCTGGCCACCGCCTGATCGGCCGAGCCCAGCCCGAGCACGGTCAGCCCGAGCCCACCCGCGAGCGCGACGACGGTCCCCATCGTGACGAGATAGCCGCGACTGCGCCACCGACGTCGCTGCGGGTTCACCCGCACACCCTCCGTGCTGGCGCCATCTGCGCTGGTCACTACGGCAATCCTCCTCCTTCGACGGACCCCCTCCGCAAGGACGCAGGCCATCATAGGGGGCGGTGGATGAACGCCGATACCCGGAACTCACGGTTGTGGACAACCGCGGTCGCCGAGCGTGATCAACTACTTGGTGGCGTTGGGCCGATCCGTGCACGACTGCTGCGAGGTCGCGAACTTGTTGTCGCGATACACCGCCACCACCGCGAAGCAGTAGTTCAACGTCGGACTCAAGGCATTGATCTCGTACGACGTCTGCCCCGGCCCGATCGTGCCCACCGGCTTGAGCTGCTGCCCCGGCTGCGCCATCGCGACCAGGAACGACACGCTGCCGTTGGCCGGATCCTGCCAGCTCACCTTGATGCTGGTGCCCTCGTCCTTGATCGCGACATCGGTCGGCGGCTTGCCGCCCAGAGTTGGCACATCCGAGTCGTTCTTGTCACCCGACCGATTGGCCAGCACGAAAACCAGCGCCGAGACGGCGATCACGGCGGCCAGGACCGCGGCTATGGCCGCGAAGATGCCGAGGCCACGCTTCGCTTTCTGATCGTACGACTGGGGAGGCGCCTGGTGAGCGAACGGTTGCTGGGGCGGGGCCCAGGCCGGGGGCTGTTCGTGCCAGGTTTGCCGGGCCTGTGGATAAGCCGGCGCTGGTTGTTGTGGTTGTGGCATTTGGTGCGGGGGTTGTGGCATTTGTTGCGGCTGCGCCGTTGGTTGGAGCGTTTCCGGCTCCTGTTGGTGCACTTGCGGGATTTGCCGCTGGGGCTGTGGCCGCGGTTGGGGTTGGGCTTGCCACGTCTGCTGGATGGCCGGGGTTGGCGGCTGCACCTGAGCCGGCCGGGCCGGGGTGATCGGCGGGAGGGCGGTGGTGGGCTCCTCGAGCGCCGAGAAGGCGGTGGTCGGCTCCTCGCCGGCCGGCTGGTCGGAGGGTTGGTGGGCCGGTGGAGCGCTCGGCTGATACGTCGGCCGGCTCGGCGGCTGATATGCCGGCGGGGCGCTCGTCTGGGGTGCCGGCGGGGCGCTTGTCTGGGGTGTCGGCGGGATGCTCGTCTGGGGCGCCGGCGGGATGTTCCTCTGCTGGACCGGAGGCGGGACGGCCGGGGTCGGCCGCACACTCGCCGGCGGGGCCGACTGCGGTTGGGCCGCGGGCTCATGCCGTACGGAAGCCTCTTGATCTTGCCCAAGATAAGCCCGCGCCCGCGTGACCGCCGGATGCCCCCCACCCAGCTTGGCGGGCCCCCACTCGGCGACCCTGCTGAAGGCTTTGCGTGCCTCGTGCTTGTTGCCCAGTTCCTCGGCCACCACGCCGATCTCGTGTGAGATCTCCAGCATCAACGCGTCGGAGTCACCCAGCCGAAACAGCCCGGCCCCGTAGGCATCCTCCAGCACCCGCCGCGCCCCGGCCGGATCGTCGTCCTTCTGCAGCACACGCCCGAGCTGCAGAGCAGTGCGCAGAACGTCCGGGTCGCCCTCGGCCAGGTTGACCTTCCCCAGCGCCACCGCCCGCTCCAGCAACGCGATGGCGCCCACAAGATCGCCGGCTTCGGCCAGCGCGTGGGCTTGCTGCCGAGCCGGCGCAAGGGGGGATGGCTGCGACACGCGAGCCATGCTGCCCGGTACGCGCGCGAGACGCCAGCCGGACCCCCTCTTCGGCGGACATTTGTACCGAGATGTCCAACCGCCCACCCCTCGTGGAGCATCGCCTCAGGGCCGTGTAAAGTTCTCTCCTGTGCGGCCCGCCGGGACGCCGATCCCCGGTGCAAAATCGGGGTGCGGTGGTCGGTAGGGTTGGCAGTGCAGGTCCGGGTGGCGGAATGGCAGACGCGCTAGCTTGAGGTGCTAGTGCCCTTTATCGGGCGTGGGGGTTCAAGTCCCCCTCCGGACACAAACCAAATCCCAACGGTGCGCGGCAAGATCAACACTTGCCCGCACCGTTCGTGTTTCCGGGTGGTAGATGAGGCTCAAGCCTACGTTGCGGTAGACGTCGAGTTTGCGCTCCGGCTCCGCGTCACCCAGAGCGGTGACCAGGTCTCCGAGGTCGTCGAGGATCGCGATGATGTCGTCTTCACTCAAGTGGCTGATGCTGTCGGTCTTATCCGGCGGCGCGGCATTGGCCTGCCCCTGCTCCGCCAGCTTGCGGGCGGCCTGCGTTTCGGCGATCCAGCCAGCGACGACGGCGGGGTCAGCGCCGGCCTCGAGCGCCGCGCGGTAGCGAGCCAGCTTGGCGTCGCATTCGGCGACCGTGGGCCCGAGCGGCACTGCGGCGGCCGGGACAGGCGCCTCTAGCTGCGCCTGACTGATCAGCTTTGCGACGGTGTGGCGGCGCTGTAGCGGACTGAACTCCTGCACCAGCCACGTATCGAGCGGCCGGATGAGCAGATCTTCACGCAGTATGACGGTGCGAGGATGCTCGATCTTGGTCGACAAGGCGTATTCCTGCGGGTACCGACAGCGGTAGTACGCCACCCCGTGAGAATGCGTGCCCTGCATCTTCCGGCCGCAAACGCCACAGAAGACCAGGCTTTTGAAGACGTACGGGTGCCGCGAGCGATGCGCACGATGCGCTCCCCCGGTCCTCGCCCGCTGCTGGAACATCTCCTGGACTCGGTCGAACGCCGCCTGTTCTATCAAGGCCTCGTGGGCCAGTTCTTTGGACTCGACCCATTTGTCGGGCTGGTTCCACCGCGTGATCGCTGTGTGGCCTAATGCGACGTCGTTGACGTCGAGCAGCACCTCGTCCGCGCGCTGTTTGTTCCAGACCTGCCTACCCGTGTAGCGGGGGTTGCGGAGGATGACTCGCACGGCGCTCTTCGACCAAGCGTGCCCGTCTCGGTGCCGGTTGCGGGCGGGATCCTGCGCCGACGGGCACGGGAGGCCGTCGCGGGTCAGCGCCTCGGCGATCGCGAAGATGCCGTAACCGGACAGGTACATGCCGAAGATCCGCTTGACGATCGGGGCGGTCTGCGGGTCGGGGGTAAGGCCGCGCAGGCGCTTGCCGTCGGCCGCCTTGGCAGGGTTCGGGTGTGGGCCGAGATCTTTGAGCGTGTAGCCATACGGTGGGCGGCCGCCGAGATACCTTCCCTCCAACTGGGTCTGGGACGCCATTGCAGTACGCACCCGAACTTTGATGCGGTTGCGTTCGCCTTTGCTCATGCCGCCGAACACCGACATGACCATGTCGTGGCCTTCGTTGTCCGGGTCGATCCGCCCGCCGACTTCGGGCACCCACAACTGGACGCCGAAGTGGGCGAACAGCGGCATGGTGAGACCGAATTGGTTGCCGTAGAAGGCGCGGTGCGGCTCACCGATCACCACTGCGGCAAAGCCTCGCCGCGCGTCACGCAGTGCGGCAAGCAGGCGGCTGGCTTCGGGTCGCCGCTGCCACGGCAAAGACCGGCTCTGCCCGACGTCGAAGAAACGCTCGACGATCACGCCGCCACGCGGAAAGATCAACGTGTTTGCCAGCGATAGCTGCCAGTGCATCGACGACGCAGGGTCTTGGTTGTCTTCCGTCGAGACACGGCCGTAGAACGCGAAGGTCAGGCTCGGTGCAGCGAAGCTCTGCGCCGCTAGGTCTCGTTCCAGCCGGTCGTGATTGAGTGTCATTCATTTTCTCCCGAGGGGTTGTCTGGGCCCGAGTTCTTGCGGTGCATGACAACGATTAGGTGGAGGAGGGCGCGGGCAGCGGTGGGACCGAATTCCGGCGGGTCTGGTGGAACGATTACGAGCTGCAAGCGGCCGGATATTTCTGGGGATCGGGAGGGGTTTACGATCTCTTCGGATCCATTCGGGAATGATGATTCGCGTCCTGTCATTAAGTCTCCGATCGAAAAGTTGTAGATTCCACTTCGAGCTCGCGATGTTCACGGATTTCTCCCTTCGGTTCGGGTCGACGCTGAGTTCAGGCCTTTATCGGAATCTTTTGTGCGAGGCGCCCATGCACCGCTTGCCTTTGTTTCGTAAGAGGTAGATCGCGATACGGCGGCTGGCGTCTTCGATGATCTGTCGGACGCGGTGGGACGTGCGGGTTCGTTTTGCCATGATCATCACCTCAAGATCATTTATTGGGCGGGGTGTCGACCGTCGGTCCATCCGTGGCCGGGGTCAAGCCACGTACATGGGGCCAGAAACACGAGAAGCCCGACGCCGCACGCTCTGCCAAGGAGAGCGTTCAGCGCCGGGCTTGGAGGGTCGGATGGCCAGGGGTCGAGCTCGGATCGATTGTCGTGCTCACACCGTCGCCCAACGATCGATCACGGCGAACACCGATCACTCTTCACGGGACAAGAACCCTGAGCTCGCGACCGAAGCCAGCCGCGCATAGCCTGCTGCAGGAGCACAGTCCTCTGCGCCCGGCCTAACTGCTGGCCTGCGGACCGTCGGCGAGGCAGATTGGTTGGGACGTTCATCCCGGCACGGGCGGCCGTGCGGTGGCGATACGCCGGCTGATCGCGTTCGTGATCAGGGCGCGCGTGGGCTCGTCGACTTCGGCGCTGATGAGGTTCAAATCCAGGGTGGTGGCGCCAGCGATCGCGGTGCAGGCCCGTAGGACCGCCGTCGCGGAGCGACCACATTCCGCATTCCGCCGGGCGAATCAGCGGTGCCTGATCGGGCAGGCCGGTCCAGGTCTCGAGATGCTGCTGCAGCCACGGCGGGGCGCCGAGCACCTTGACGTCGAAGAGCAATTCGTCGATCACGCCGAGAGCGTGGACAACGCGTCGCCAGTCGACCAAAAGGTCAGGTCTCCTGTGGAAGACCAGCCGCCGCGCAGGAATGTGCGGAATCTGGCGTCGGACAACCAGCTCTAATGAGTGATCAGCAGGTCGACGGCCACACGCTGCGCCGGTGCTCGGTCCGCGACGCGTCGGCGTAAGGCCGTCACGAGCTGGCGCTGGTTCAGCCGCGGCAGCAGCGGGACAGCAGTCACGACAAAATGTGACTCGATCTGAGCATCGATCGTGCTTTCGGGCTTTTCGTCGCCGCCGTCGCCGCAGCTGCAGCTCCATCGGGGGGCGCCGATGCTGCCGTCCACGGACACCAGGTGCCGGGGTAGCTCGGCGCCGGGATCAGCGGTGGCGGTGCTGCCGACCGCCGTGCGGGACCGCGGTCGCCATCGTGGTACACGCCACGTCCGAAACTCCTTCATGGGCTCCCACCCAGCCAGCCGAAGTGTCCGCATTGGCATCAGGATCGGATTCGTCCGACACCTTAACTCGCCCGACTGGTGGCGCGTGAGGCGTATTTCAGGCTCGGGCGAGCCAGCGCGTGACCGGGTTGTCCGGTGCGGCCTCGCGGACGGTGTGGGCGGCTGCGGCGAGGTGCCACCAAACGAGCGCTACGACGTACGTCGCGGTGAGGTAGCCGATGGTGTTGACCGTGACGACCAGGGCGTAGCCGGGGACGAGGATGAGCATGACGGCGATACGGATGCCAAGGTGGCGGGTGACCGTGGCGGCGGTGGCGACGCCGAGCAGGGCGGCGCCAAGCGCGGCGGTGAGGCCGGGAAAGCCGATGAGATCCGTGGGGAAGGTCAGGGTGTAGGCGGCCCGAACGAGGTAAACGCCGGCGCCGGCTGCGGCGATAGGCCAGATGGGTGGGCGCATGCGGGGCAGCCAGTCGCCGAGTCGGGTAGCAGGGATGCGCGGCGAGGCGGCGGCGATGACGATCGCGCAGGCGGCGATGGGAGCGGCGGCTATCAGGGACCAGCGCAGATATTGCGGGTCGGTCCAGGTGACGCCGACGCCCGTGCCGAGGCCCCAGAGCCCGGCGAGCGCGAGGCCGGCTCCTGCCGCTGCGAGGTAGGAACGCCGCAGCAAGTAGCCGGTGGAGGCGGGATCGTCGAGGCCTTGCGGGGAAAGCCAGGTCGTCGGCGCGAGCTGTGCCGCTGCTGTCGCGGCGGTGGCGGCGATGGCCGCTGCGAGAGCGAGGTTGGCGACCGGAAGGCGAACGCCGACGACGGTGACGGCGATGGCGGAGACGTCGGCAGTGGTGATCGTCTGCAAGAGCAATACGACCGAGGCGACGGCGAGTACGGCGACCGCGGTCAGGCTGCCGATGGTGAGCCGGGTACGAGGTAGCCGCGTCGTGGCGGCCGTTGGACCTTCGGCCGTGTGGGTGGCACCGGCCAGGCGTGCGGCACCCGCAGCGACCTGCTCGGGCTGAGTGAGGAGTGCGGGCTGCGGCAGGCCGGCGTCGGCAAGCGCGCTTTGAGCCGCCGGGGCCGTGGCGTCGTAAGCCACCAAGGCCGTCGCCACGATGTCGCCCTGATCGACGTCAGCCTCGGCCAGCACCTGGGTCAGCGCCGGTACGAGTTGATCGAGATGCGGTCGCGCGGCCTTGTCCAGGTCGCCTCGCTCGACAACGACCGGTTCCGGGCGGCCCGGCAACAGCACAGCCGTACGCGGGGTGCCGATCAACGCAGTGCGAGCTCGGTCGATCTCGAGACCGGTCAGCCAGTCCAGTTCGATCGGAAGTTCGACGCCAGAGGTTGATCGAAGCCGGATCGAGTCCGCTACGGCTTGGTCCATCCTGGGCGCGTTGGGATCGCAGACAGTGACGGCGGCGAGCTGCGTGTACCGGTCCGCGGCGTCCAGCACAGCGATGTGCGGGTAGTCATCGCCGATGACGCAGACGAGTACAAACCCGCCTCGTGCTTCGTCGGTTCCTGACAACGCAGCCGCGGCGGCCACCGCAGTGACAATGGCCGGTTCCGGCAGGCCGGCGGCGGACGCAACCTGAAGAAGGCGTTGCCTCGACTTCGGTCCCCACGGCTCCGGTGTGGTGACGGTCAGCGTGGCGACGCCGACGCCGGCCTGCACCGAGGCTGTGTTGGCTACGTAGGCGAGCAAGGCCGAGACCGGCGCTCCCGCCGCTGCATCAGCCTCGGTCGGTGCCGTCCGCAGAGCGGCCGTCGGGTCCGGAAGATACGCATCGGGATGGGCCGACCCTGCCACGAGCCCCGCCACCGCAACCGAGATGCTGCCGGATTGAGGGTCGATCCATACCCCACTCGGCAAGCGGGTCTGACCGTCGAAGGCGACCGGCCACGTGCGGCCGCCAACCGTGGCGACAGCCGCTGTCCAGCGCGCTCCGAGGTGGACGCTCAGATGAAGATCCGCCGATGCCATGACGGGCAGTGTCCTCCGCCCACTACCGAGGACGCCGACCCCGACAGTGTCTGGCGATGACATCTTCGCATCGTGAAAGTTCGATGCTGCTACGTAGCGGACGGCGTTCGTCGGCCGGTACTGAGAATGATTTCGGCCGAGGCTCGGGGGATCAACCGATGGAAGACGAGCACGTATCGGAGCAGGCACGCCGGCGGGCAGCGCAGTATGCCCGGCAGCCCTCGCTCTGGGCCGCACCAAACCCGCCCACAGCGACGCCGCCGAGCCCGACGCGGCGGCCGATGCAGCTGCTCCGGACCGCAGTCGCCGCCGCAGTTTTACTTGGCGGCCCGCCTTTGGTCTTGTGGATTGCCTTCGGTAACCCCGTCACGGTGTGGTCCTCCTGGTGGAGCACCAGCCCGTTCACTGCCGCCACGACCGCGTCGCCGACAGCGGGCCTGCGAGTCGTACTGATCTGGGCGGGCTGGCTGGCGTGGGCCGTCCTTGCGACCCTGCTCGTCGGTAGCGTCGCTGGGGTGCTCCGGGGTCGCCGACTTCCGCGATGGCACCTGCCGATGCCGCTGCACCGCCTCGTCGTCGGGCTGACGGGAACCGCCACCGTCGCGCTTGTCACAACGCCTGCCGCCGCAGCCGTGGCTGCCCCGCCCGCTCATGCCGCTGCGGCTCCGCAACTCCAGACGAGTGCTCCCGCAACGGCGGCCCGGCCAGCAGCCGCAACGCCAAGGCCGGAGCAAGCGGATCCCGGCGGTTCACAAGCTGCTCGTGTCTCCACTGATCTGGTCACGGTCACGGTTGAACACGCCCGCTATGCCTATCGCGTCCGCCGAGGCGACACCCTCTCGAACATCGCCAAGACATGGCTGGGCAACCCGGACCGATGGCCGGAGATCTGCTCCCTCAACAAGCACCGCCACTTCACCGGCGGCCGGAGGCTGACCGACTGCGACTTGATCTTCCCCGGCTGGGACATTCGGCTGCCCGCGGGCGCAGTCCCGCCGCCCGAAGCCACGCCTCGCCGACCTCCTCGGACGCCGCCCGAACCGGCTGCACCAAACCAGCCCCGACCCCGCGGATCCTCCGCCGCCAGCCCGACACCGGTATCCCAGAGTCCCGAAGTGGCGAGCCCAACCGACCTCGCAATTCCGAATGACGGCTCCACCGATGACGACGGCAGACAGGAGACGACCAGCGGAGATCTCATCCTGCCGGGCGGGAGCATCATCCCGTGGACATTGGCCTCCGCGATCGCGGGGACCGCCGCGTTGGTTTGGCTTCAGCGCCGCCGCCGCTACCAGCCCGGCGCCGGTGACGACCTGCACGAGCTACCCGCTCCGGTTCTCGCCGCCCAACGCCACACCCGCCACGCGATCACCCCGGCACCGGCCGAGCCAGCGCAGACTCAGCGGCTACCGTCCGGCGGTGTCGGCCTCATCGGTTCCGGCGCCGACGCCGCCGCCCGCGGCCTGATCATCACCGCGCTCACCGCAGGTACACCCGCAGAACCCTCGCAACGCGCCGAAGTCATCATCGACCGGCCAACCGTCACCACACTGATCGGCGACACCCCGCTCAGCGCGTGGCCCCGGCTGCACATCACCGACGCCCTCGACCAAGCGCTCGTGCTTCTCGACACCCACCTGCTCCGGCGCGCCCGCATCCTCGACGAACACGGTCTCAACGACATCGAGGCTCTGCGCGACACAGCACCGAGCGAAGAAGCCCTTCCGCCACTGCTGCTAATCACCGACGCTGAGCAAGCCGCCGCAAGCAACCGAGCCCGCATCACCTTCGGCCTCACCAAGGGCCTGGACGTCGTCACTGTCGTCCTAGGCCATTGGCCCCACGGCCCAACCATCTCGGTCTCCGACGACGGAGCCGCAGAGCTCGAACCGGATGAGCCCGAACTCGGCATGCAGTTCGCCGTACTCGACGTCGCCGCCACGCGGGACCTGCTCGAGACCGTACGGGAAGCTCACACCGGGGAAGCCCCAGCCACCACACGCGCGACACCGGTGCAGCCTTCGCCTGCCACGCACGAAACCGGCGGTCCCGCCGTTCCGGTGCCTCTGCAAACCAGCCGCACCGACGGCGCCGCGGCCGACACGACGCCGCCTGCGCCCAGCTCGGCGCAGCGGGCGCGTCTGCGCGTGATCGGCAACCCACGGATCGAGAACATCACCACAGACGGAAGGCCTTTGCGAGCCAAGGCCCTCGAACTGGCGGTGTTCCTCGCAGTCCACCCCGACGGCGCCGGCACCCGCGAAATCGGCGAATACCTCGAACCCGACGCCCGCGTCAGCCAAGCCGATCAACGCGTCCACACCAACGCCTCGAACCTGCGGCACGTTCTCGGCCGAGCCGGCACCGCCGAGCCAAAGAACGCTTACCTCATCAAAGTCGCCGGACGCTACCGGCTCGACCCGGAAACCGTCGACGTCGACGTATGGAACCTGCGGGACCTGATGCGCAAGGCCACCATCGCCACCGAGCCGCGCCGCCGCGAACTGCTCACCGCCGCCTGTGAGCTGTGCACCGCCCCGCTGGCCGACGGCCAGGACTACGAATGGGTCCAGCCGCACCGAGAGACGATGCGCCGCTGGAGCACCGAAGCGCACCTGATGCTGGCCGAGGACCTACTCGACAGCGACCCCCAGTCCGCATCCGACCTGCTCGACAAGGCGATCGGCTTGGACCGCTACAACGAGGCCCTCTACACCAAGGCGATGCACGCCCGCCATGCGCTCGCCGACGCCGACGGCATCCGGACCCTGCTGCGCGCTCTCACCAAGGCCCTCGCCGACCTGGACGCGGAACCCCGCGAGGACACCATCGAACTGGCCAACAAGCTGCGCACCAGCCTGGACAAGACCTGACCACTAGCCTCGTCGAACGGACGCGGCCGAGCCGCTGTCTCAGCGTTCCTGGCCCAGCCTCGCCGTGGGCGGGGTCCGGGCCAGGAAACATGTCCTCGAGCTATCGGCTCTCGGCGACCTTGGTGATGATGCCCTGCGCACCAGCCGTCATCTGAAGCCCGATCAAGAGGTGACGGCGGGCATCCTCGGCCAGCTCACTCGCCCGTTCCAGCGCTTCCCCAACGTCCGATTCGTCGTCGTTGGCAGGCGGCGGCGTGACCTCATGCAGCAGGATCGTCGTGATCTCGCTAGTCATGGCGGCAGTATCGAGCATCGCCGGGACCATTTCAGGATCAGGATTGCCGAGCAACGGGCGGCACCATCCGACGGCATCTCGGATCGCTGTGAGCGCACCCGTCAACGGATGCGGATCGTAGATTGGTTCGGTCATGATCATCCCTCACATCATGATCGATTCGGATCGGACGGGCCCGATCCCCGCTCCATTCGCACGCACGGTCAAGCCGGACCGGCCACGCCGCGTTCCATCGTCCACCGGCGGCGATTCCGTGCCGGACACACATCGCCCGGAGGGCCTGAACCGCAGGCCAACGCCCTGACAGGCGGCGGCACCCTATATGCAGGTGCCCGAGTCCGAGCGTCGGTGAGTCGCCAGCGGTGGTCGGGGTGCACGCGGGGCTCATCGCGGCCTCTACGCTCACCGCATGACTGTCACGACGCGCAGGATCACAGTCCTGGACGGCTTCGACCAGCGGCACGAGGCACTGCTCATTATGGAGCCGTTGCAGGGCAATGCGATCGACGACGGCTACACCTGGCGTGGGCGGATCACCGCGATCGAGGGCGATGACGTGCTGGCCCGGATCAAGAGCTCCAGCCTCAGCTAAAGCTGCACCATCCTGACGGAGGTGCCGGAGGGCCGCTACGTCGTGACTCTGTTACGGCCTGACGGCGATAGCTTTCTCGCGCTGGGCGCTGGGCGCTGGGCCGGTGCCGTTTGTCGATCACCCGTAGGGCTTACCACGCAGGCAGCGGCACCTGGACCGGCTCGTCACGCCCGTCCCATGCGATCAGCAGCTCGTGTAGATCGGGGAGTTGGTCGATACCGAGGACCACGACTTGGAACGAACCGCGGGCAGGCACCTCGCCGTTTCCTAGCTCTGACCGCACGAGCCCGTCGTAGGCGGGAGGCACAACCACCCGAACGCCGGCAGCCGTGCTGGTGCCGAAGTTACGCAGGACGAAGGTCGCGCCTTTGCCCTTGCGGGCGGTGCTGCGCAGTTCTGCCTTCCAGGCGACGGCCGGTGACGGCGGCGGCAGCGCGGCCTCGGCGGCAGCGGCCTGGCGTTCGGTCGCGTCCGCGCTCCGCTTTGCCTCACGCGCACTGTCCTGGGCGGCGTCAGCGCTCCGGCTGGCGTTTCGGTTGGCCAGGATGGCAACGATCAGGGCGGCCAAGGCGATCAAGGCGACCACGATGTCCACGACGACGTCCATGGACGCAGACCGTACCCCAGCTCGACCGGCGCGAGTCGCAGCCGTATGTGCACCTCGCGCTCAGGCTCGCCACCGGGCCGCGCATTCGGCGGCAGAACAGTGCGCTGTGACTGACTACGAGAAGTCGTCGTTGCGATATTGCCCAGGCACGGTTACGACCAGCGGCCGGAACTGCGTGTGGTCTTTGTACGAAATGGCTTCGCCAGGTTGTGGCGACCGAATTGGATGAACGGTTATATAGAGGTGAGAGTGGCACATCGGCGAAGATCGGTGGAAGAATTCGAATCTAAGCCCGCGTCCTAAACGATTTCTCGCCGTTCGGGTCGATCTCCCAATGCAGGAGGTTGCTGAGTAATGGCTCGAGTTAAGGCGTCTCCCGATATCCCCCGGTCTCATAAACACGATCTCGCGGGTCAGGGCGGCGACGGCGGGGCACGAAGCCGCGGAGTTCCATCCAGCGCTCCGCTGCCCCGCTAGTCCCGGCATTAACCTCTTGTTCTAGCTCATCTAATCTCCGGTGATCAGCGAGTACGTTGATAAGCCGGGAGGTGGCGAACGGAGAGCCATTTTCTATCAACGACCGCAAAACTGCGATCGCCTCATCGACTTGACCTCGCGTTAGCAGCAGCTCGGACAGCTTATCTGCAGCTTCGAGATTGCCGGCGTCTGCCATCTGACTCAACTCGTCGGCTTGTCCTGTTTCGGCTAACAGGTCAACTAGTACGTAGGCGGCTACCGTATCGCCACTATCGGCGCGCCGCCGTAATTCATCGATCCGGCCATGCTCCGCGAGCAAATCGGCAAGCCGTTTATGGGCCGTCGTGCAGAAAGAACTCCGAACGCCGGGGTCCTGGGTCACGAAAAACTTTAGACGGGTTTGCCTGTCCCGTTCGTGCGCGGCCTCCCAAGCACCCGAATCGGCCCGCGGCTGAAGCCAAGCGATCGCTTCGTCGACACGGTCTAGCTCGACCAGCAGATCGACCAACCGGTAGGCGGCCTCCCAGACCCCGGCGTCAGCTTGTGTCTGCAGCACTGTGATCGCCACTTCAACTCGATCTTGGTCAATCAATAGATCGACAAGGCGGTCGGCAGCCTTCGCGTCGCCGTCATCCGCACGCTGCCGAAGCTCGTCCTCTCGGTTTTGCGCAACAAGCAGATCGAGCAGCCGTTTGTTGGCGTCCCAGTCACCGGCTTTAGCTCTCAGCCGTAGCTCATCGACTCGACATAGGTCCACCAGCAGCTCATTCAAGCGAACGGCTGCCCACATTTCGCCGCTATCGGCATAAAGGCGAAGTGCCGCAAGAGCGTCGGTGGTCCGCTGGTCCTGCACGAGCACTTCGATCACTTCTTTGGCAGCATGCCAATCGACGAGGTTCGGCCGTAGCCAAGCCAAAGCCTCATCTGTGCGGGCGTGGGTTGATAAGAGCTCAACTAGCCTGTTGGCAGCCGACTGATTCCCCGCTTTAGCGCGCCTGCGCAGTTCACCCACTCTGCCCTTCTTCGCTAACAAGAAGGCCAGATGATGTTGTGACGCCCGGTCACCCGCGTCCGCACGTCGCCGTAAGCGGTCAAGTTGACCTTGTCTTGCTAGCAACTCGGCCAATCGGACTTGAGCCAGTGACTCGCCGGCATCAGCCCGCTCCTCCAATTCGTCGACGCGGCCATGCGCCTGCAACGAGGTGGTAAGCCAACGAGACGCCTCCCAATCTCCGGCGTCTGCACGTTGTCTCAGTTCAGCCGTCATCCCGTGATCAAGCAACATATCGACGAACCAAGTAGCCGCAGATTTCCCGTGCGCATCAGCCAGACGCCGCATGTCATCGATGCGGTCCTCGCCGATAAGCAAACCGGCCAACTTCGAGACAAGTTCGGAACGAACAGACTGCCTCGTCGGAGACAAAGTCACCTTAGGCCCCGGTTGCCCTTCGACGAACATCTGCAACACCGTGATAGCCTCGCCGGCGCGATCGTCAGCGTCGAGCAAATCGGCCAATTCGCACGCTGCCCAGCCATCTCCAGCCGTGGCCGCTTTTTCGTAGAATTTTATGGCCTTTTCTGGTCGATTCCATCTGACTGCGCTCTCTCCCAAGAATCTTGATTCCCGAGGATCGTGGTGATCAAGGAGAGCCTGCCATGCTTGATCGGGAATCGGTGCCGTCCTTCTCATCTGAAGGGCACATTGATAGAGATAATCAGCGGTTACCCAGCCAGCGACCTGTCCCATGCCCCCGGCGACCGGAGTCAAGCAGGCGGTCGCGCCGTGCATGAGGGTAGTGGAGTAGCTGATTGCCCGTTCAAACCAATCCTCTGGCGCAGTCGCTCGCTGAGCTGAGCTGAGATAAGCAGGAGCGGCCGCGGCGAGTAAAGCTGCGCTGACTGGGGTATTGACGCCGACACGTCTTGCATCCAGCGCTGCGGTGATAACGGCCTTGCCACAGTACTGTTTGGAGTCAGTTGGATCTGCGTTTTCCCACCGGCGCAGCAGCTGCGGGCCTGCCGCGAGAACCTGAGTAAACCCCGCGTCGAACGCCCGTAGGGCGACAAGAATGCGCTTATCGGCAGTCAATTGCTCGGCCCGGCGGCGTTCAGCAGCAGAGAAAGCGCCAGGAACGTCGATCACGCTGGCAAGGTCGAGCAGCTGCTGGTCGTTGTCTTGCATATAAGGCTCGCTCTGAACCCGATAGGCAGTGCGTTCGTCGAACTCACCGGGCCACAATGTGCCCACCATGACCATCCCGTGAGCGAGCAAAGCCCTGGCCATACCAACCGGGTAACTACTCAGGTCAGCTGATTGCGGGGATCCATGGCCGGCCGGACGTGAGTTGGACGAGGGCGTCGTAGAGGTTGATGCCGTGTTTGGTGGCGGTGGCGAGATACGAGCGTAGGTGGCAGAAGTGTTCGGCGCCGGTCAGGGTGCGCATCGCGCCGGAGATTTTCTGCCGGATCTTGACCATGCGGACTTCCCGTTCGGCCGGATTGTTGTCGAACGGGCAGTGGTGCGGGTCGTGGGCGAACCTTAGGTAGTCGTCGATGCGTTCACGCATCCGGCGGGCCAGAGCGGCGAGTTTCTTCCCGATCGGGGTGTTCTG
>NZ_JBHTBJ010000044.1:0-57709 GCF_042664765.1 Paractinoplanes rhizophilus
AGCTCACCCGCGGTCCGGGCGGTCCGGGCAGCCTCTATCCTGGCAGCAGCAGCCGCCTTTGATCTTGTTGTCCTCACAAACACATGATCAACAGGCGGCTGCGTCCATGTTGGACACCGCCCCCACCACATCCCAGCAGGTCAGACTGCTAATGGCGGCTGCCGTACTAGATAGCTCCTCCGTATACCTCTCTGGGGTCAGGTTCGCCCCCGGCGCAGGCACGATTTCGTAATGGTTCAGGTCCCTTCCCCGCTGGATGATACGTAGCGTGCTGGGCACCGAATCCATGTCAAGTCCATGCGGCTCGAAACCCTTACTGGAAATGCTTCCAGGGTTATCGAAGAGCGACACACCGTGTGTTTCCTTCACGAATCCAGTCGCAGGGTCGACCTTGTAATCGTTCGGCCTCGGCACAAAGCTCGGCGCTCCGTCCCTGGCGCCACGGTAGTACGACGACGGCCCGCACCCAGCGTTATGGACCAACACCGGCACGTTGCCGGCGAGCACATAGTACGTGTGCAGGTCGGCGACCGTCAGGTTGTACATGGTCTTCAGGCCGGTGAAAGCGCGCAGGTCCCCGACAGTGGCGGTGCCGTGGGACTTCTCGGCGCCGAGGAACTGGCCGGGCTCCAGGTCGCCGGCATCGATCCATTGCTGGCGTTCCGGGACCCAGAACGGGTGTTCATCGGTGGTGTGGATCGTGACAGCATGGCCGTCGGCGGTGTCCACCGTGAGGTCGATCAGCATTGTGTCGGTGTTGACGTGGAGGGCGGTGACCTCCTCGGGCCGTGTGGTGCCGGTCTCCGGCTCGGTGGCGAGCACCTTGTCACCGACCCGGACCTCCGCGATCGGCTTGGTGGTGCCGTCGGCCAGGAGGACTTGGGTGTCGGGAGAGAAGCTGTTCGCCCGGATGCACGCCTGTCCGACACCGTCGACCAACTCGTCCAGCATGTCGAGGCTTCGCATCGAGGCACGCGAGGACGCGAGAATGCGGGCCGCCGCGGCGGGTTCTGCGCCGCCGGCGTCCTCGTTCACTGCAAGACGAACGCGGCCGGCGAAGTCGCCGTCTCCTCCGTTGAGGATCTTGCCGTAGTAGTTGTTGATGGCATCGTGGACAGAATTGGCGTAGATCGGCGTGCAGTGGTTGTCGATCTGCTGGCACGCGTAATCCAGCATCTTGAGGATCTTGAGATTGTCGTCGAGAGCGTCCCAGTTCGCTATCTGATTGCGGTGGTAGTAATAGCCGGCGTTGACCACGGTGCCGAACGCGTAAATGTCGTCCACCTGGTCGGTGGTGACGGTGACGCCGCCGACGCTGCCCACGCCGTAGCCGTCGGCCTGAATCTCGGCCGGGTCGGTCCTATGACGGGTTGCATTGGGAGCGCCGCCCCGGTACCTGTCGCTGTCGGGATCCTTCTCGTCCGGAAGGACATACCCGCCGCAATTGCCGCCGTTGCCGGCGGCGCAGCCGGGACGGTCGCGGTCCTGGATGAGGCCGGTCGGGTCGGAGCTGCCGGTCGGGTTGTCGCCCGAGTATGTGTAGCCGCCGAGCTGGGCCGGGTCGGTTGTCTGCAGCAGCGGATCGGCGCTGATGAACCGGCCGAGGGCGGGGTCGTACTTACGGGCGCCTACGTCGGTGTAGCCGGTGCTGGTGTCCTTCGGCTTGCCCAGGTAGCCGCGGGTCAGGTCGGGCCACAGCGTGGTGTTCGCGCCGGCCCGGTCCTCGCCGTACGGCTTGTACTGCTGCCGGGCCGCGGCCTGTGTGGTGGTGTCGATGGACAGGCTCGCTGTGCCGTGCGGGTCACCGAAAAGGTAGTGGGTGCCGCCGCCGGGCAGGGTCGAGCGGATGGCGGCACCGGCGTACGAACGGACGGCGCCGATCAGGACGGCGGGGCTGACGGCGGTGTTGACCACGATCTCGGTGTCGCCTGCGAACAGGCTGGTGCGGCCGGGATCGCGGCGGATGAGCTGGTTGCCGTCGGCGTCGTAGAGGTACTTGGTTGTTCCCGGGGTGGCGCCGGTCGTGGTGACCTGGGTGAGCCGGCCCTTGTTGTCCCACTTCAGCGTCTGGTTGTTGGCGCTGTTCGCGGTCCGGGTGAGCAGGTTGCCCGCGAGGTCGTAGACGAACTTGGTGGGATCGGCGCCGCCCTTGGTCTCCGTGAGGGTGTGCGGCTGGGCGCCGGTGCTGGTGCCGTTGACGTACGTGGTCGTGACGTCGGCACCGCCGTTCGTGGAATGCTCCACGGATTGCTCTCGGTTACCGATCGCGTTGTAGGCGAACGTCTGCCAGTACGCGCCGGCGGCGTTGGCCACGCCGCCACTTGCGGGCGCCACGGTTCCGGCGCTCGGACAGTCCCCGGCCGCGGTCCAGGCGTTGACCAGCCGGGCCAGGGTGTCGTATCGGTAGCACTGGGTGTCGGTGACGGTGTTGCCGGACTCGGACTGCTTGTCGACGACCGACAGCGGGTTGCCGGAGTCGTCGTACGTAAAGCTGGTGTTGTCGATCTCCGACCCCGGCGCCTGGGTGCGGTGGATGGACCGCGAGGTGGGCCGCAGGGTGTGTTCGTCGTAGGTGTAGAGCGCCTGCACCTCGTTCGTCGAGTCACCCATCGTCACCCGGGACGGCTGACCGAAATCGGTGTACACGGCGCTGGAGAGGTACAGGTCGATGCCGGACGTCCGGGTGGGCGCGCCCAGCAGGTTGTAGCCGTAAGTGATGGTTTCGCCGGGCAGGGTGCCGACCGCCGGGTCCTGCTGCGTCGACATCAGCTCGGTGTTCGGGGTGTAGGTGAACTTCGTGGTGTACGAGGTGGGCAGCGGCCGCTCGACGCTGGGCAGGGTAATGGTCTGCCCGAGCGGGCTGCCGAGCGAGGAGTAGCCGGTGACGGCGACGGTGTAGCCGCCGGTGACGTTGGGAACGTACCGGGTCGACGACGTGGCCTTGCCGATCCGCAGCGTGTCGTAGGTCCAGGAGGCGAACTTGAAGTTGCCACCGGTCTTGTCGACCGCGGTGAGTTTGCGGCCGAGCAGGTCGTACGTGAAGGTGAGCTCGGCACCGCGCGCGTCCTTGGTGGCGATGAGGTTGCCGGCGTCGTCGAAGCCGCTGTAGCTGGTGCCGGTGTCCGGGTCGGCATGGGCGGTCCGCCGGCCGAGGAGGTCGTACGTCTCGCGCCACACGGCGTTGTCCGGGCCGGTGACGGTGGCCGGCTTTCCGGTCGCGGTATAGCCGTACCGGACGCTGTTGCCGGCGCCACCGGTGGCGGTGAAGCCGCCGGTGACGCTGCCGGTCAACGTCGGCGCGGTGGTGTGCTGGATCAGCTCGGTCAGCTGGCCGCGGGCATCGGTCGCCGTGGTGGTCGCGGTTGATCCGATGGGCGGCACGGAGATGACCTTGTCGCCGGTATAGGCATTCCGGCTGTGGAACCTCGCCACGCCGTTGTGCTCCGCGGTCGTCTGCGTGGCCCGCCCCATCGCATCGTGATCGGTGACCGTGGTCGACGGGATCGACACCTGCGACAGCTGATCGGTGAGCAGCGTGTCGACCGGATCGCCGGAGACCGCATACGAGTTGTTGGTGATGACGGTCCAGCCGTGCGTGTCGTATTGCACGTCGGAGACGACGGAGCTGCCGTTTGCCCCGGTCTGCTGGGTCTCCAACGGGCGCAACATGGCGTCGTAGAGCGTCTTGCTCACGCTGTAGGCAGGCGTCGTGCTGCCCGCATCGCCCTCCAGCAGGGACATGGTGGTCACCACGCTGGGGCCGGTGGACGCCAGCTTGTAGCTGTGGAGGACGTTGGCGGGCGCCGCGGCGGCCTTGGATTTGTTCGACAGCCACACTGCGGTCGTACGACCCAGGGCGTCATAGGTCAGCGAGGTCAGCGCCCCGGCGACATCTGTGGTGGCGGTCGGCAGTTGCCGGGCGGGGTCCATGGTGACGGTGGCCAGCTGGCAGTCCTTGCTGGATTTGATCACCGCCGAGCAGGCGACGCCCGGCGTCACCTGTACGATCTTGGTGATCGAGCTCGGCAAAGCGCCGCCGGTCGGCGAGATCTTGGTGTAGACGGTCTGCGCCAAGCTGGTCGTGCCGTCGGCCGCCTTCGAGTCCGGCGTTCGCGTCACGGACGTGACGCGGCCATAGCTGTCGTATGTGGTCGTGGCGTTGGTGAGCCAAGCGCTGACCGTCACGCCGGTGGCGGCCGATGCCTGCTGCACCTTCGTGGGGTTCCCGCGGCCGTCGTAGGTGGTCTTCACGTCGGACAGCAGGGTGCCGGCCGGCGAGGTCCTGGTGGCACAGTCCTGGTCCGTGGTGATGACCTCGGCGGGCTGCACGACCGGGGCGGTCTTGCCGCCGGGCAGCGTGACGCTGGTCTCGACGTACGAGGTGAAGGTGCATTTGGCGGTGTTGCCGGCCGCGCCGACTTCGCCGCGGTCGACGGACTGCACCGGACGGCCGCTCGTGCCCTGGCCCAGCGTGGTGTTGTAGAAGGTGTCCGATTCGGTCCGCCGCCAGCCGTACGAGACCTTCTGCCGGCCGAGGGTCCTCGCGATGCCGCTCAGGTTCGCCTTCAACGCCGGCAGGCCGTCCCGGGCCCGCGACGCGGTCGCGCCGATAATCGTCGGGACGGTGACCGTCGCCGAGTCGATTGTGTCTCCGCTGCCGGCGCCGGTGTAGGTGACCTTCTCGAAGACCTGCCCGGCGTATTCGTTCCGGTCGGGCACGCTGATCGTGCCGTCCGTGCTCGTCAGCGCCGGCACCGAGCGGGTCTTGCCGTCCGGCAGGGTATCGCCGTTCATGCCGAGGAAGTAGTAGGTCTTGGTCAACGTTTTCTGGTCGAAGACCTGCTGGTTGTTGGTGAGGTGGAAGTAGCTCGGGTCGCCGGTGGTGACGTCGACCTCGGGGTAGCCGCGGAACTGTCCCCAGGTCCGGTTCTCCTTCTTGACCACCTCGTTGTCGTCGTAGTGCCAGCCCGGGTTGCCACGGTAGGCGTACTGGGTGATCGCCTTCGGCTGGGAGCCATCCTGCATGTGGTTGCCGGCGCTGTCGTACGTGGTCACCGACGTGACCGGGTACGTGTAGAACCAGTCCATCAATGGCTCAGGCTGGTACTCCGGCGCCCAGTAGACGGGGAAACATCCGGTGGTGTTCGCCGCGGCGAACGCCTGCGCGGCCTTGTCCATCGCGTCGTCGCCGGACGGGTTGGCCGGCGGCAGGCCGGAGCAGGCGGGGGTCTTGTACTCGACGACTGTCTCGGCGCCGGTCTCGGACCAGACGGCCCGGATCCGGTTGTAGTACATCTTCGGACCGGGCAGAGCTCCCACCCGGTTGGCGTACTGGATCGGGTCGAACGTCACCGTGCCGGCGGACTGGTCGGCGCCGGCGCCACCGAGCCGGTCCAGGCCGGTGCGGGTGACCGATCCCAGCCACAGCGTGGGCGAGTGGTCGCCGTTGTCCGGGAACGAGTGCGCCAAATCGTAGCGGTCGACCTGCTTGACCACGCCGCCCACCCGTACCTGCGTGACGATCGACGTGAGCATCCGCCGTGACCAGAAGCTCGGCGCGTGGATGGTGCAGTCCGCGCCGCCGGTGCAGTTGAGGTCGACGGGCACGTCCGGCCAGTACTCCGGATGCGACACGCTGAAGTCGCCGGCGGCGCAAGTGTTGCCGGCCGGCTGGCCGACGATGCACCGCTCTCCGGTGGTGAAGATGATCTGCTCGGGCGGTGGTGCCGAGTACACCGTCGACGCCGTCATGCCGTAGTCGATGCGCTTGACCGTGCTGGCCCGGACGTAAGACACCGCGATGTCCTTCATGTTCGCGCCGTAGTAGCCGGTCTCCGGCTCGTTGTAGTAGTACGCCATGGCATTGCCATTGCGGTCCACCACATAGTCGAGGTTGAACCGGTAGCCCAGCGTGCAGGCCGTGCCGGCGAACGATCCGTCCGGGCAGGCGCCGACCGCGCTGTGGCTCTTGTAGACCGGAACGGTCTGCACCGAGTTGGTCTCCTCGGCGCCCGTTGTCCAGCCTGGCAAGCGGTGGAGACCGAAGTAGTACTGCGTTCCGTTCTGGGTGACCCGGAAGTACTCGTTGTTCTTCGTGCCGTTCGTGGTGTCGAACAGGTTGTCGATCTGCGTCGTGGAGCTGTCGTTCTGCGACCGGAAGGTGTGGGTGCTGTCGTCGTAGACGATCGGCGTCGACTCGCCGTTGAGCGACAGCGTGAGGATCTGGCCGGCCCAGCACAGGTCGCCGGAGTGCTCGGGTGCGCCCGAGCCGTCCACGTCGTCGCAGCTGCGGTAGGTACGCTCGATGAAGTTGTCGCCCATCGACCAGCCGTCGCCGATCCAGGAGGACTGGCTGTTCGTGCCGACGGTCCGAGCGTCCTGGGTAGCGGAGCTGTAGGACAGATTGATGCTGGGCGCCACGCTGCCGATCGGGGGCGGTACCGAGATCGGATAGCTGTAGGTGAACGCGCCGGTGTTTCCGCTGGTCGACCACGTACCGCCGGGCGAGAGGCTGGTCGCGGCGTAGTCGCCGCCCGCCCCGCTGGTGCCGGACGTCGCGGCGAGCACCGTCGTGTCGGCGGTTGCCGCGCTCAGCGGCACCTCCGCCGACAGCAGCGAGCCGGCCGTCCTGGTCACCGGCATTTGCGTCCGGCAGCTCTGCACGTTGGGAGTGGTGAGCGCGCAGGCGGGTAAACGCACCAGTCGAAGCCGGGACGCATAGTTGCCGCCGTACGCGTTCGCGAACGTCGAGGGATCGACATCGACGTGCACGGTACCGGCTCCGGCCGCGCTGCCGATGGAGAACAGGACACCGTGGACCCCGGTGGCGCTCGCCGTCCGCTGGTCGGCGGCCCGCACCCGCACGCGGTCCGGCGTGGTGCCCTTGGCCGCCTTCGCCACCCTGATCGGCAACGACCCGGCACGGACCGGTTCGGCGGAGATCGGCACGATCGCCGTCTGAGCCTCGGGCAGCGACGCGCGCGCCGAGGCGTCAAAGGAGGCGACCTTCGGGCGCGCCTTGGCCGCGGACGTAACCTTGCGCTTGCCGAGTTTGACCCGCTCCAGCTTGACCGGCTCGGGCACCTTCGGCGCGCCGAACGCCGGCTCCCCGGCTACCGCGTTCATCAGCGCGGGGCCAATTGCCACCACGAGCAGGGTTACCGCGGCGCGCCGCCACGGCGCTGCCAACCGCGGGCCCCAGCCGTTTTCGGACAGCATCATGCTACAGCCCTCCCCGTGAGCAAACGCCCCGTCGATCTTGGAACCGGGGCGGCCACATACTACGAGTGAAGCCCACACTGCGTGGAGCGACCGCGACGTTCGTGACGAAAAGAGACGATCTTGAATTCACCGTTGCGTGGTGCGACACATAAGTAGCCGGAATCGCCGCCACGGGGTCGCAGCGAGCCGAATGGACGGTCACAATGTGCGCCCGCGCGATCGATGATCGCGATCACCCAGGAAGGGTTGCCGAGGCACCATGTCGTCACGCTCGACGCGACGGGGGCGTCTGCCGATCTTCACGGCTGTCGCCGCGTTGCTCACCACGATCGCGCTCGGGGCAGCCACCCCGGCACAAGCGGATCCCCCCGCTCCCGGACCCCAGCCCACCACACCTCCCGCCGCGCCGCCGGTGCGGACGGCGGAGCCGTACACGCCGGAACCGGCCACCACGGCGCCGGCCTCCGGCACGGCCAAGGCGGTCGCGTCTGCCATCGCCGAGGCCCGCAAGACCGGCCGCACGGTGCCGATCCCGTCGCTGACCGACGAGTTCTCGACGACCACGGCGGCCCCGGACGGGACGTTCGCCACCACGTACTCGGTCACGCCCGAGCGGGTGCAGCGCAACGGCAGGTGGACGCCGATCGACACGACCCTGATCAAACGGGCGGACGGCAGCTACGCGCCGAAGGCAGCGGCGGCCGACGTGTCATTCGGTGGCGGTGGAAACACCGCCCTGGTCTCGCTGAAACAGGGCCGGAACGCGCTGACGTTCACCTGGAACGGCAAGCTGCCCGAGCCGGTGATCACCGGCGACACCGCCACGTACGTCAGCCTGCTGCCCGAGGTGGACCTGCAGGTGACCGCGAACGCCACCGGCTACTCGTCGATCTTCGTGGTGAAGACCGCGAAGGCGGCCGCCAACCCGAAGGTGAGTCGGCTCGATCTAGGGCTGGCCGGCACCCGGGTCAAGCTCGCTACGACCCGCGACGGCGGCGCCGAGGCGACCGACACCGCCACCGGCCGCACGGTGTTCCAGGCCAACACCGCGCTGATGTGGGACAGCACCCCGGCAACCGACGCACCCGCCGAGAAGGCTGCCATGAGCAAGGCGCTGACCAGCCCGGAGGCGGCGCACAACGCGGCCTCGTACCTCGGCCGCAATCACGCTCGGGTCAAGGTCGGTCTCGGGAAGGGACGGCAGTCGCTGACGCTGGACCGGACGCTGCTGACCGCCAAGACCACCAAGTTCCCGGTCTTCGTCGACCCGGACTGGGGCGTCAAGTACTACGGCAGCCAGTCCGCCTGGGCCCGGATCTCCAGCAACGGCTGGAACGTCTACAACTCGACCGCGACCAGCGGCTCCAACAGCGCCCGCATCGGCCTGGACGACTGGCCGACCGGCGGCGGCGAGAAGGCGCGCACCTATTACAAGATGAACATCTCGGGCGTCAAGGGTGCCACCGTCAAGTACGCCTACCTGTACGTCACACACCGCTGGTCGGCGTCCTGCTACAAGACCAACGCTGTGCTGTATGCCACCGGCGCGCCCGCGGGCTTCAGCTCGTCGAGCCTGTACTGGGGCAAGGAGCCCAGCCGCGGCGCCCAACTGAGCACCCAGGCCGGCACCGAGCTGAACTGCGGCACGGCCAGCCCCTCCGCCTCGCCCGGCTCCTTCACCTTCGACGTGTCCGGCAACATCGCATCGCTGGCGAAGGGCAAGAAGGACTACGCGTATTTCCTGGTCGAGGCGCAGAACATGAACGACAAGTATTCGTGGAAACAGTTGGGCTACAAGGGCGGCGCAAGCCTGACCGTCCACTACAGCTACCCGCCCACGCTGAACGCCAACGACGGCAAGCAACACGTGTTCCCGTCGATTACCGACGGCGGGAAGGTCATCACCACGTCCCGAACCCCCACGTTGTCCTGGCGAGCCACCAACCGCTTCCCCAACGGCTACGAGCGCAACCTGCTGATCGACTACCAGGTCGTGCAGCGGAGCACCGGCAAGCAGATCGCGTACGGTTACGGACCCAGCGCCACCACCTACAACAAGAACGGCTCCGACTGGCGGGTGAACGTCCAGCTGCCCGACGGCGACTACCAGTGGCGGGTCACGGCAAAGAACCAAGACGGTCTATGGGCGCCCGCGTGGGGCCCGTACATGTACTTCACGGTCGACACCACTGCGCCGAGCCCTCCGAGGATCAGTTCGTCGCAGTTCCCGCCCAACCAAGTGGGTGCCGGCTTCACCGACAACGGCGTCTTCGTGCTCGGCAACGACCGCAAGAACAACGTCACCAGTTACTTGTTCACGCTCGATGGCGACCTGAACAACGTGATATATGCCAACAACAAGGGCACTCAATGGACCGCCAGTACCACGATCAACCCCGGCACGATCTACTACGCCAAGGCTGACAACAAGGACGGCACCGGCACTGTCGTGACCAACGGCAACGCGGCGCCAGTCTTCGCGCCGCGTACCGCGGGCGCGCACAAACTGGTCGCCAAGGCCGTGGACGCGGCCGGCTCCACGTCCGGGCAGACGGTGTACGAGTTCAACGCCGGCACCAGCACGCCGACCTACGCCTTCGGCTCGAAACTGATCAGCGGGTGGACGGCGACCAACAACGACGGCACCACCACCGTGGTCCCGCCGGCTACCAAGATCAGCGCAGGCGGCGTGCTCGTCAGCCAAGCCAGCCAGGCCGGCGTCTACTTCGGCGACGGCTTCCAGGCTGTGCTGGGTAACACCAACAGCACGACCAAGGTGGCCAAGGGCGACAAGGCGACGTTCTCGTTCAACATCCCGGCCACCGGAGCTTGGGAGATCGGGGCGAACCTCACCTCCGGCACCCTCGACGGCATCTACGATCTGACGCTCGACGCCGGCCGGCCCACCGCCCGGACCCTGCTCACCGGCTTCGACGCCTACCTGCCCGCGAGCACCGGACTCCCCCCGAAGTACGTGAACTTCGGGGTGGTCAAGGACTCCTCGGACAACCCGATGGTGCTGACCAAGGGCGTGCACACCATTACCATCACGATGACCGGCACCAACCCGGCCTCGGGTGGATACCAGGCGGGAATCGACCTGATCCGCCTGGCGCCGCTGCCGACCTGCCCTATCAACGACACCCGCACGTGCCTGAACAACAAAGCGATCAGCACCCTGCAACCCGGCGCCACCCCGCCGGTCACGACCGCGGACGCCGACGGATCCGGCTGGAGCCTCGACGCCGGCAACCTGCGAGACGCCGGGTGGGTCGCCGGGAGCACCGTGACCGTGCACGGGGCCGCGATCAAGCTGCCGGCAACGTGGGGCGACGGCAACAACGACAACATGCTCGCCGCCGGACAGCTGATCACCGTCCCCGCAAGCGGTGTGGTGAACAAGGGCAACGCTGTGGTATTTGTCGGCTTCGCCGTCAACGGCGACGTCAAGAACGCCTCGGGCCGCATCACCTACGCCAAGGACAGCGGCTGCAATGTCACCTCGCAGGCGTACACCATCGACTGGACGGGCGACTGGGCGTTCGTCCCGGCCAACGACAAGCTGGTGCGGCTGAGCTGGCGCAACAAGACCGGCGACGGCACCGGGCACACCGACGTGCCCCCGAACATCATGGCGATGAGCGTGCCGCTGGTCTGTCCCGGCGCGGCGATCGCCGCCGTCTCGCTGCCCCTGGTGTCCAGCACCGTCGAGAACCACCCGAACGCGCTGCACATCCTCGGGCTGGGTATTCGCCCCACGTCGCGCACGGCCGACGGCGGCCGTTGGGTCGGCAGCTGGTCCGCCGCCCAGGACACCGACCGGGTACGGACGTTCTCGTCCACCGACGCCACTCTCCACGCCCAGACCGTACGGATCCCGGCGCACCTGAGCATCGGCGCCGACCCCGGACGGGTACGCATCCGGCTCGCCAACCGGCAGGGAGCCACGCCGGTCACGTTCGATGCGGCCTCGGTGGCGTTGCAGGACCCCGGCTCGGGCGGCGCGACGGCGACGGACACGCCGGTGAAGCTGACCTTCAACGGCGCCGGCAGCGTCACCCTGCCGGCCGGCACCGACGTAATCAGCGACCCGGTCGACCTGCCCGCGACCGACCAGGCCACCGTGCTGGTCAGCATCAAGGTCAAGGGAGACCTCACCGCCGTCGCCGGTCACCGCGATGGTGCGACCCCGATCTACGTCAGCGCCTCGGACAACGCCGACCACACCGGCGACACCGGCGGCGGCTTCACCAAATCGACCATGAACGGCGTGCCGTTCCTGGCCGGCGTCGACGTCGCCACCCCGGCGGACAACCCGGCCGGCGCGGTCGTGCTCTACGGCGACCACACCGTCAATTCCGAGACGGCCACCGCGGATGGGCACAGCCGCCTCAGCGACCAGTTGACCACCGCGCTCTCCAGCGACGAGTACGGCAACCGGTATCCCGTCCGCGCCGGCGTGCTCAACCAGGGCAGCAGCACTCTGGGCACCGCGGCCCAGCTTCCGCGCTTGGTCAACGCCTCGTATCCGCAGAACTCCTATGGCGCGATCGACCGGCAGATCCTCAACCAGAGCAACGCCCGGATCGCGCTGATCTCGGCCGGCAGCAGCGACCTGCTCGCCTGCACCGACACCGCGGCAAACTGCGCGAGCAACGTCAACGACAAGCTGAACGCTCTGGCCGGGCAACTGCAGCAGTACCGCGCCGATGACGCCCTCGATTACGCGGTCAACCTGCCCACCGCCGGCCGCAGGCTGAAGGTATACGTCGCCACGCTGCCGCCGTTCTACGGAGCGCACACCGCCGCTCAGGAGAGCGCTCGGCTGCTGGTCAACGCCCACATCCTGGGCAGCGGCGGGCCGGCGAACATGGAAGGCAACGCCGACGGCGTCATCGACTTCGCCGCCGCGGTCTCCGCCGACGGCACCGCCACAGGCGACTCGGTCAAGCCCGAGTTTCTGTCCACCTGGAGCAACGGCAACTCCTATCCGAACGACGCCTACTACCAGGGCCTGGCCCAGCAGTACGTCATGGACTCCGACAGCGTCGACGGCATCGCCGGCGACGGCGCGGTGACCGGCGGCGACGACACCTTCCCCATCGCCGAGTGGAAGTTCGGCGAGGGCTCCGGCACCACCGCCGCTGACACCGGCACCGGCACCGGCGACCCGGCCGGCCCGACCTACCACGACGCCAGGCTCTACAACGTGGCCTGGGCGCCGCTGGGCCGGCAGGCCGACACCAAGGCCGGCGCGTTCAACGGCACGAGCAGCTACGCCGACACGAAGCTGGCACTCAACACCGGGAAGAGCTTCACCATCAGCGCCTGGGTTCGGCTGACCGACAAGTCGGCCGACCGGACCGTCTTCACCCGCGATGCCAGCGGGTTTGCGTCGCTGTACTTCCAGTACCAGAAGTCTACCGACCGGTGGCTGGCCCAGATGCCCTCGGCAACCTCCGGCGACTCCATCCTGTGGTTCAACGCCACATCCGACGAGGCGCCGAAGGTCGGGGTATGGACGCATCTGGCGGCTGTCTACGACGCCGGCGCCAGCGGTCTGCAGTTGTACGTCAACGGCGACCCACAGGGACGCGCCGACGAGGTCACGCCGTTCCACGACCCGGACGGGGCCAGCTGGATCGGCCGCAGCGGCGTCAGCTGGTTCGCGGGCGACATCGCAGATGTGCGCGTGTGGCAGCGCGTAGTCGACGACGCCGAGGTCAAGGGCGAGGCGTCGCCGAATGCCGCGACGGTGATCTGGCAGTTCGAGGACCAGAGCCTGCCCACTACCGCGACCGACTCCTCGCTGCGCGACCCGGACGCGCCCGGCACCTTCACCGGGGGCGTGACCTGGAATACGGAGGGGCATCCCAACCCCGACGGCGACTCCGGGGGCATCGACGTCGACCGCGGCGCGATCACCCTCGACGGCGCGACCGGCGCGGTAACCACCCGTGCCCGGGTACGCACCGACCAGTCGTTCACCGTGGCCGGCTGGGCACGGCTCACCGACACCGCCCGGGACCAGACCGTCGTGAGCCAGTACGGCGCCCACGCCTCGGGCTTCCAGCTGGGCTACGGCGCCACCTGCAAATGCTGGAGGTTCACGCTCCCGGCCACGGACGGCACGAACCCTGCCACGACGGTCGCCCAGGGCGCCGCCGCGGCGGCCGGCACATGGACGCACCTCACCGCGGTCTACGACGCCACGGCCGCTACAGCAACGCTGTACGTCGACGGAACGCCCGTCCCTAGCGTGACGGTCGCGGCACAGACGTGGAACGCGGCCGGCCAGTTCACCGTCGGCCGAACCCTGCGCAACGACGCGAGCACGGAGTACTTCGCCGGTGACATCGACGATGTCTACGCCTACCAGGAGGTCCTCAGCGCCGAGGCGGTGGACAACCTGGGGCGCAAGGAAGCACCGTAGGGCCGAGAGGCTCCGACGGCGGCCACCCGGGTTCTGCGGGTGGCCGCCGTCTCGCTCGGACGAAACATCGCGTCGGAGCAGTTCCCGCCGAGACGCGTCGGCGCGGCCTGCGGCCACAAGGCATTTTTGCGATCATCCGCACGACAAGGGTCAACAACGTCTGTTCTCCAACGTGACCGACGTTGGCGCTGAGCTGCCCCGGCGACCACGCGGCACTGGGGCGAGGCCGCCGGGCAGAGCGGCGTCGACATCACCCAGTGGATCATGGTCACGCTCGACAGCGCCGCCGACCGGATCCTGATCGAGTGAGCCGGTGTCCGGTCGACGGGACACCGGCGGCGGGACGAGGACCCGGGCGCACGGAAACGGCCCCGCCGGTCGGCGAGGCCGTTCCCCCTCAGCGAAGGATCAGAACACCGAGACGCCGTAGACGCTCAGCGGCTCGACAACCGGCTGGAAGTAGGTCACGCCGCCGGAGCGGCAGTTGCCGCTACCACCGGAGGTGAGGCCCAGGGCCGTCGAGCCGGAGTACAGCGGGCCGCCGCTGTCGCCGGGCTCGGCGCAGACGGTCGTGCGGATCAGGCCGGAGACGGAGCCCTGCGCGTAGTTCACGGTGCTGTTGAGCGCGGTGACCCGGCCGGAGTGGGTGCCGGTGGTGGAGCCGCGGCGGTACACCGTGGCGCCGACGGCCGGGGTGCCGGCCGAGGTGATGTCCTGGGAGCCCACCGCGCCCGACTTGGTGATCGACGTGTTGGTGTAGCGGACGATGCCGTAGTCGTTGCCCGGGAAGCTGGTGCCGGCGCGGGTGCCGAGCGTGGTGGAGCCGTTGGTCCACGTCGACGCGATGTTCGTGCAGTGGCCGGCGGTCAGGAAGTAGTAGGTCGAGCCGCTGCGCACGTTGAAGCCGAGCGAGCACCGGCTGCCGCCGGCGTAGATGGCGTCGCCGCCGGAGATCTCGACGCTCAGCGTGCCGGGGATGGACTCGATGCGGGCCTTGTCGCCGAGCTTGGCGACGGTCGCCTGGACCGCGGCCAGCTTCGCGCCGGTGACGGTGCTGTCGACGCTGACCACGACCTGGTTGCTGATCGGGTCGACGGCGAACGCCGTGCCGGGCGTCTTCAGCGAGGCCTTCAGCGCGTTGTCGGCGGCCGCGAGGGCGGCGCCGCTGTTCGCGACGAAGCGGGCGGTGGCCCCGGACGCGGTCACGGAACGGGCCGTGGCGGCGTCGGTGACGTTGACGACGACCTTGCCCGAGGCGTCGACGTACGAGCCGGCGGTCTGGCTGCCGAACTTCGCATCGAGCTTGGAGGCGAGGGCGGAGGGGGCGAACGAGGCGTCGCCGGCCGAGGGCGCCGCCGCCGCGGGTGACGCGACGAACGCGGAGCCGACGAGCATGCAGGCGGCCAGGCCGACGATCGGTCGGCGCAGCTTCCGGGTGAGCACTTGGTTCCTCCCAGGGGGGTGGGGGGTACGCCGGTGGCGTACCGTGCCCCCGCAGTATCGAGAGTTCTCAATATGCACACAAGATGGAACATTGTTGCTGCGACCGCGATCAATTCAGCCCTGACCTGCGCAAACGACCGCGTCATACCGCGACCATATGACCGAACCGGGATGAATTATTTATGTCTGTGGATCAATGCGCGGGCTTGCGAGCGAATCTCCTTTACCGCGGACGGCGTCCTGACATTCGCTATCGGATCTCCAGCGTCATCGAGGCGGTCGCCGTGCTGCCCCAGCCATCGGTGAAGGTGACGGTGACGGTCGAGCTCCCGGCCTCGGCCGGCACGCCCGCGATCGTGCCGTCGGCGCCGAGCGTCAGGCCCGCCGGGAGCGCACCGTCGGTCACCGCCCAGGTTCCCGCGCGGTCGGCGGACACCTTGGCCAGGTATTCCAGGCCGGCCGTGCCGGCCGGAACGGTGGTGGAGATCGACGGGACGCTCTTGCGCACCGTGATCGTGAGGCTCTTCGACATCACGTACGGGACGAAGTCCGTGAACCGCACCTGGACCGTCGCCGTGCCCGGGGCGGTCGGCGTGCCCGAGATGACACCGCTCGGCGAGAGCTTGAGCCCGGCCGGCAGTCTCCCGGCGACGAGGCTCCAGCTGCCGCGGCGGCTTGCCGACAGTCTGCCCGCATACGCCTTCCCGGCGGTGAGCACCACGCCGGTCGACGTGATCTTGGGTGCGGCCGGGGGCGCGGTCACGAACAGCAGCCGGTTCGGCGAGCCCTTGGCGCCCTTGACCTTGCCGGTGGTGGCCCGGGCGACCAGGTAGTCGCGCACCTGCCGCGGGCTCCAGCCCGGGGCGGCGTCGAGCACCAGCGCGGCCGCCCCGGCCACGTGCGGCGCCGCCATCGAGGTGCCGCTGGCGGTGACGGCGGCGGTGTCGCTGCTCGCGAACGCGGAGCGGATGCCCACCCCCGGCGCGAACAGGTCGATCACGCTGCCGTAATTGGAGAACGCGGCCCGCCGGTCCTTGCTGTCGCTCGCCCCCACGGTGATCGCCGCGGCTACGGCGGCCGGCGACTCGGCGGAGGCGTTGGTGTTCTCGTTGCCGGCCGCCACCACGTACGTGACGCCCCTGGCGATGGATCGGCGGACGGCGGCCTCGAGCGAGGCGCTCCGGCCGCCGCCGAGGCTCATGTTGGCCACGGCCGGCCGGGCGGCGTGCCTGGTCACCCAGTCGACGCCGGCGATCACCCCGGAGAGGGTGCCCTCGCCCGCGCAGTCCAGCACCCGCACCGCGACCAGCCGCACCTTCTTGGCCACCCCGTAGCGGGCGCCGCCGATGGTGCCGGCCACGTGGGTGCCGTGCCCGTTGCAGTCGGCGGCGATGGCGTCCCCGTCGACGAAGTCGTAGCCGTAGGCGGCCCGGCCGCGGAACTCGCTGTGCGAGATCCGGATGCCGGTGTCGATCACGTACGCGGTGACCGCGCTGCCGTCGTCGGTCGGCGTGTAGGTCCTCGACGCCCGGACCGCGCGCTGGTCGATGCGGTCCAGGCCCCAGACCGGGTTGCGCTGGGTGGCCTCGGTGTGCAGCACGCGGTCCTGCTCGACGTACTGGACCCCGGCCGTCGCGGCGAGGCGGCGGGCCTGCTTGGCGCTCATCCGCCGGGTGTAGGAGACGCCGCCGCCGGCACCCTGCGCGCTGATCCCCGGCGTCCGCATCGTGACGATGTACCGGCCGGGGATCGCGCCCGCGGCGCCGGCGCCGAGCACGTTGCCCTCGGCGGCCTGGGCGGGAACGGCGGTGCCGGCCATGGTGACGGCCGCCGCGGTGAGCAGGGTGCCGAGGACTCGCATTCGCATGGCTGGTGGATCGGCCGGCGGCCCGGCCTACTTGAGGTCCGCGAAGAAGTCCGTCAGGTCTTTCACCAGCAGCCCCGGCGCCTGCCTGGCGGCGTAGTGGCCGCCTTTGTCGTATTTGTGCCAGGTTTTCACGGCGGGCGCCAGGCGCCGGATCGGCTGGTAGTCGTCGGCGAACTGGGCATACCCGACCGGCACGGCGCTCGGCCACTCCAGCGGCGGCTCCAGCCGGGCCTCCCGGTAGATCCGCATCGCCGACCCCGCCGTCCCGGTCAGCCAGTGGATCGAGGTCGGCCTGCGGGACGTCGATGCGAAAGGTTTCCATGCCCTCATGACGAACGGCCGAGGCCGTGCCGGACCGGAAATATCCCGGCAGGAGCTGTCGTTGTTCAGGTCGCGCCGGGCAAGCCGGCCACGGCGCGGAGAGAGGTTCCACGATGAAGGTCCGCAACTCGCTCAGGTCGCTGAAGAGCAAGCCCGGCTCGGTCGTCACCCGCCGGCGCGGCCGCCAGGTGGTCATCAACAAGAAGAACCCCCGGTGGAACGGCCGTCAGGGCTGACCCGCGCCACGCCACGCCGTAGCCAACACCGGGCAAAAACCGCGTTCACGCGATAACTTCTACCGGCGAAGGCCGGAGACCCGCCGCCACGGATCTCCGGCCTTTCTTGTCTTTCCCGGATCAGCGCGGCTGATGCGCGTACAACGCCAGACGTACCCGATTGGGGCTGTCGGTCTTTGTCATCAGCGCCGTGATGTGCGTCTTCACCGTGGTCACGCCGATGTGCAGCCGCTCGGCGATCTCGGCATTGGACAGGCCCTCACCGACCAGATCGAGCACCGCCCGCTCCCGCGCGGTCAGGTTGTCGTTCCTCGGGCCCGGCGCCCGGCTGCTCATCGCCCGATCCACCAGCCGGCGCAACACATCCCGGCTGAACGCGCCGTCCCCCGCCGCGGCGCGCCGGATGCCGTCGAGCAGGTCGGCCGGCGGCGCGTCCTTGAGCAGGAAGCCGCACGCGCCCGCGGTCAGCGCCGGGTAGAGGTGGTCGTCGTCGCCGAACGTGGTCAGCACCAACACCCGGATCGCCGGGCGGCTCGCCAGGATGCGGCTGGTCGCGCTGATCCCGTCGACGCCGGGCATCCGCAGGTCCATCACCACCACGTCGGGCGCGAGCCGCTCGGCCAGGGTGATCGCCTCCCGGCCGTCGCCGGCCTCGCCGACCACCTCGAGATCCGGCTCGGCGTCGCAGAGCATCCGCAGCCCGGCCCGGATCAGCGGCTGGTCGTCGACCAGCAGGACCCGGATCACGCGGCCGCCTTCGGCAGCACCGTGCCGACCCGCCATCCGGCGCCGGACGGCCCCGCGGTCAGCTTGCCGCCCAGCACCTCGACCCGCTCCCGCATCCCGATCAGGCCATGCCCACCGCCCGGCGTGCCGTGCTGGGCCGGACCGCCGTCGTCGGCCACCTCCCAGCTCACCGCGCCGTCCTGCACGGCGATCCGGACCCGCGCCCGCGCGGCCGGGCCGGCATGCTTCGCCACGTTGGTCAGCGCCTCCTGGGTCAGGCGGAGCACCGCGAGCCCGCGTACCGCATCCACGCCACCCACGGCCTCGTCGATGTCCGCCTCCACCGTGAGACCGGTCCGCCGGGCTGTGTCGACGGCCGCGCCCAGAGCGGCCGGCAGCGCGCCCGGCTCGATCGCCGTCAGCGCCGCGTCGGACTCCACGCCGCCCGGCGCGCGCAGCACCTCGACCAGCCGCCGCAGGTCGGCGAGCGCCGTCGTGCCGGTGCCGTGCACGTCGTCGAGCACCTCGGCCACCCGCGGGTCCAGGCCCGGGATCACGTGCCGGGCCACGCCCACCCGCAGCACCATCGACGCCACGTGATGCGCCACCACGTCGTGCAGCTCGCGGGCGATCGCGCCCCGCTCGTCGGCGCGGGCCGCCCGGCTCTCCGACGCGGCCCGCAGCTCGGCCTGCACGCCCAGCTCGCGGGTGGTGCGGATGACCAGCCCGAGCAGCAGCGGCAGCCCGACCGGCAGCACGATCACCCCGAACAGCTCGCGGCCCACCGAGCCGGGCGACAGGACGACCGCGAACCCGAGGTAGACCGCGAAGAGCAGCCCCGCCGACAGCCAGATCGTGCGCGGCCGGCGGGACCAGAGCGCCACCTCGGCCAGCGCCCAGCTCGAGCCCACCTGGTTGATCGTGGTGTCGTCGAGCACGCAGACCGCCACGCACAGCAGCGCGACCTGCGTCAGGAAGTTGACCACCGGCCACCGGCAGAGCGCGATCGCGGCGACGAAGGCGGCGACCGCGAGCAACCACTGGGCCGCGACCGGATGTGCCCCGTCCCGGCCGAAGACCAGATAGCTGACGCCGCTGAGGTCGAGCAGCACCATGCGCGCCCAAGCGTCCCGCCGGTCGAAGAGGCGCACCACCCAGCCCATGCCGGTCAGCCTAGGCGTTCGCGGGCGTCCGGATGGGGCCGGTCACGTCGCCCTCTTGCGCGGCGGCGGCGCGCTTGCGCAGCACCAGGGCGGTGGCCGCGGCCGTGCCGGCCACGAGCGCGGCCCACGCGATCAGGGTGAGTCCGTCCGGGCGCAGCAACGGTTGCGCGCGCAGTGCCTGCCAGGTCAAGAGCATGACAAGTACGCCGTAAGCACCGCCGCCGACCAGCAGCAGACGCACCCGCGTGCGCTCGTCCAGCCCTCGCTTGGCCAGGAAGAACGCCAGCAGCGGCAGCGCCTGCAGGGCGTGCAGCCCGACGAAGTGCCCGATCCGCAGGTCGCCGCCGGCCGTGCTCCACCCGGTGATCGGCAGCCCCGGGCCACCGTCCGGCACCCCCACGCTGTGCGCGCCCGTGATGCCCTCGATTCCCGGGTCCTGCATCGGGGTCACCATCGGGATCGCCGCCATCATGCCCAGCAGCGAGAGACCAAGACCGAGCCGGATCCCGTACGCGTTCCCGCGGTCCTCGATCCGCTGCACCAGAGCCACCACCCCGATCACCAGATGCGCGACGAACAGCACCATGATGGACATCCCCATGGCCCGCCAGAGCGCCTCGTCGAACGGCGTCGAGTCGTTGTAGTGGCTGGTGGTCCCCCGCGCCGCCTGCACCACGATGATGCCCTGCTCGATCAGCCCCACCCCGACGATGGCCACCGCGGCCAGCTCGGCCGTCCGGCTCCGTCGCGGCAGCACCGACAGCATCCATGCCAGCGTGAACCCGTAGATCGAGAACGAGACCGCGAACTTGAACGGCTTGAGCCAGACCGGCGCCCCCGTGACGATGCGCTGGTCCACCAGGATCCCCAGGGCCGTGAGCACCACGAGCCCCGCCATGACGGCCGTCAGCCCCAGCAGGGGCCGATTCCATCGAGACTGCTTTGCTGCGATCGTGTTGGTCATAACCGCAGCCTGCGCATTCACCGCGGTCATTTCGCCCACCCGCGAGCCGCACCCGCGGCCGCCGGGAGGACCGCGCCTCCTCCCTGGGTAGGAGGCGCGATCCGTAAGGGTCTGTGTCGAAGTCGGAGACGGGCTGCGACTTCGACACAGACCCTGGGCGCCTACAGGTAGGGCCGGGTGATCAGCTCGATCGCGTGCCCCGCGGGGTCCTTGAAGTAGACCCCGCGCCCGCCGTGCTCGTGGTTGATCTCGCCCGGCCGGCGCATCTGCGGATCGGCCCAGTGCACGACGCCCCACTCCCGCAGGCGCGCGTAGGCCCGGTCGAAGAGCTCGTCGTCCACCAGAAACGCGTAGTGCTGCATCTGGATCTCGACCGGCGGCTCGGCGAACTGGATCAGCACCCCGTCGGACAGCTGAATGTTGGTGAAGACTCCCCACGACGGCGCCGCCGCGACTTCGAGCAGCTCACGGTAGAACCGAGCCGACTCCGCACGGTCCGTCGAGGCCACGATCGTGTGGTTGAAGCTGACTGCCATACGTCTCCTTTGACACGTTGAGTACGGGATTCCGCTGCTTCTTCGCTTTCGCGCTCGCCGCGGAGGCCCACGTGCCGACGTCGGGCGGCTCAGCCGTCCACCGGGTCACCCATCCGTGCATGGCTCGGCGCCGGTCCGGTGTTCACGACGCCCACGTTACCCCGTCGACGCGCCCGACCGAGCCCGGCGGTGACCGCCCCAGCCGGAACGGCGCGGGAGGAATGCGGCGGGGTGCGGTGGGTACATACCAGTCGTTCGCACGACGATGTGGAGGCTCGCATGGCTTTCGATGACAAGGTCGACAACAAGGCCGAGGAAATGGGCGGCAAGGTCAAGGAAGGCGTCGGCAAGGCCACGGACGACGAGCGGCTCGAGGCCGAGGGCAAGGCCGACCAGACCAGCTCGAACCTCAAGCAGGCCGGCGAGAAGATCAAGGACGCCTTCAAGTCCTGACCCGCGAACCGCTCGGTCGGGCGGGCCGCGACGAGCCGTCGCGGCCCGCAGCGGTGCGGCAACGCGCGAGACCACCTCGGCACACTTCGAGCATCCGATCGGGCTCTTGTGACGACCGAACGGCAGCTGCCAGAGTCCGTCCATGACGTCCGGCATCGAAGTCGATTCCCAGGCGGACGCAGGTGACCCACGCGGACCTGCCTTCGCCGTGCCCAAGACCGCCCTCGCCGCGCTCGGCGGCGTCGAGGACGTCCACCTCATGACCGTGCGACCAGGTGCGGTCCGCGGCAATCATTTTCACCCGCGGAAGCGTGAGGTGCTCGTGGTGTTGCACGAGGACGACTGGGAGCTCCATTGGAGCGAACCGGACGGTGCGCCGCGGAGCCGGACCTTCCGGGGCGCCGGCGGAGTCAGTCTGACGATACTGCCGGGGGTCGCGCACGCGATCCGCAATACCGGCAAGGTCAACCTCACCGTCGCGGGACTGTCGTCATTGCCGTTTGACCCGGACGACCCGGACAGCGTGGCGGTGCCGCTGACATGAGCGACGCCGGCTTCCGCACCTTCTGTCATATCAGCGACTACAAAGCCGCGGGCTACGCGAATCTGCACCGCTTGATCGCCGGAAGCAAACCGGTGGTCCTGTGGGCGCCTTCCAGCGTGCTGTTCCGCGAGCACAGCAGCGTTTTCGTGGAGGACTTCCTGCACCTGTTGGAAGACGGCCAGGTACGCATCGTCGGCCGGGAACAGTGGCTGCTGGACCGCGCCTACCGCGAGATGCGAGCGCGGAAGTGGGACGCAGCGGCCTGGGATGACGAGATCGACGGGGCGATCTATCGAACGTACATCCACGATCTACACGTTCCGGCTGCGGACCGGCGGGTGATCATCGCCGCGGACGAACCTGGGCAGGCATGGGCGGAACAGACACTGTCCGCCGACCCGGGACAGATCGCCTTCTGGCAGGAGGTGCTCGGCCGGCCGAACGTGGAGGACTACGTGCCGGGCGGGACCCTCGAGGCGATCAACCGGGAACGAATGGACCCGGAGGCCGCGACGCTCCGTATCCTGCGCGACGCCCGGAACCACGGCCAAGCGGTCAACGACGCCGACGCCGAGGCGCCATTTCTGCTCAGCCGCACCGACACCCGCTTTCTCGATATTCTGACCGCCGGCCGGTCGGGGAACGCCGGCCCGCCGACCGAACAACCAGCGCGATTTGCGTCCACGGATGCGCTGGCCGAGCAGCTACTCACGGTATTGGCGCGGCTCGACGAGTATCGCGATCATCCGAGCTTGCCCAAGTTCATCGCGGGCGACGGCCACCGGGAACTCATCGAGTGGCTGGTCACGTACAAGCTGATGATCCAGCACGGATCCACGATCGACGACAACGCGCTGATGCGTGACCTCGCGCGGAAGCTCGGGCAGGCTCGGCGCAGCGGATTCGGCAAGGCGTTCGACGGCCGATTCGCCCGGCTGATGACCTTGGTCGGCGCGGTCGCGACAACCGGGGCGACCGCTCAACTGGCGCAGGATCAGAGCCCGCTGAACATCCTCGGCGTCGCATGCGAGGCGATTACACTCGGCGGCGCGGCGGCTGCCGCCTACGGCCTGGTGGCCGGCTCGTACGGCGGCCCCCAATGGCCGTACCTCTTCAGCAACGGCACCAAACCCAGCCGGCGTAGCCGCAGAGCAATGACGGACATCTTCGCGGCCAGCTGAAGCCTGGTGGTCTTGCCGCGGCGGATGCGGCCTAGCTGGCCGGCCCGCCGGCTCGATCCCCGCGGCCGCGCGGCACAAAGCGGCGCGGGCAGAAGCCGGTGCCGGGGATAGGCTCGGCCGATGCGGCAGGAGATCGCGGGGCTTGTGCTGGCGGCCGGCGGCGGGCGCCGGTACGGGATGCCCAAGGCGCTCGTCGCGTACGAGGGGAAATTGCTCGTGGAACGCGCGGCCGAAACCCTCCGCGACGCCGGTGTCGCACTCAGCGTGGTGGTTCTCGGGGCGGAAGCCCCGCGCGTGCTCGCGGCGGCGACCGGTCTGCCGGCGACGGTGGTCAATCCGGAGTGGCCGAGCGGCCTCGGGTCGTCGCTCCGGGTCGGGCTGCAGGCGCTGGAGGGCACGGCGGCCGCGGCGGCGGTGGTGCTGCTGGTCGACATGCCGCACGTGACCGCGTCGTCGGTGCGGAGGGTGGCGGCCCTCGCCTCGCGTGACGCTCTGGTGATGGGCGGGTACGACACGCGGCGTGGCCACCCGGTGCTGCTCGGGCGCGACCACTGGGCCGGCGTGATCGCGACGGCGAACGGCGATCGGGGCGCGCGCGAGTATCTGCGGGCCCACGCGGATCGGGTGCGCGTCGTGCCGGTCGGCGACGTGGCCGACGATTTCGACCTGGACGTGCCGCTGCGGGCGCTGCTGGACGACCTGTATGCGGAGGGCCAGGACTTCGACGCCCGGCAGTCCGACCGCCGCGACCGGCGGCGCAACCTCGAGCCGGACGCGGCCGAGCTGCTCGCGATGGTGCTGCGCATCGCCGGCGCCCGGGACATCGTCGAGATCGGCACGTCGAACGGTTACTCCACGTTGTGGCTGGCCGACGCCACCGCCGGCACCGTGACCACGGTCGACGTCGCCCCGGCCACCGAGGCGCGGGCCACCGCCGCCCGCGCCGGCCTGTCCGGCAAGATCGTCTTCGAGACGGCGGACGGCGGCGATTTCCTGGCCGCGCGCCCGGACCGCAGCGTCGACCTGCTGTTCCTCGACGCCGAACGCCCGGAGTACCCCGGCTGGTGGCCGCACCCCAAGCGGGTCCTGCGCGCCGGCGGCGTCCTGGCGATCGACAACGTGCTGTCGCACCCCGGCGAGGTGGCGCCCTTCCTGCGGCTGATCGCCGGCGATCCCGACTTCACCGCCTCGACCGTCGCGGTGGGGAAGGGACTGCACCTCGCCGTCCTGAGGGAGTAGCGGGCGCTATCGGCCGGCCAGCCGGGCCACGACCGGAGCGAGGTCGCCGGCGACGTCCGCGCCGAACACGAAGTACGAGAAGCCCATCTCCTCGTGTCGCCGGAGGATCTCCTCGGCGGCCGCGCCGGGATCGCTGGGGAGGCAGGCCACCGAGTCGGCGGCGCGGAGGGCGGCGGGATCCGTCGTGGGAGCCGCCATGAACGGAGCGACCCCGTCGCCGATCACCGACACGTGCAGCGCGAGCTCCGCGGCGCGCGGGTTGCCGAAGTCGCGCACCCGTCGCATCGTCTCGGCCCGCGTCTCGGTGTGCGGCATCACGAACGTCACCGTGTCGGCGAGCTCGGCCGCCACCGCTTGCGCCTTCGCGCCGCCCACGGCCATCGCCACCGGGGTGTGCACGTCCGGGCCGTCCATTTCGCGCAGGGCCGCGACGACCTCACGAACCTGGTCCAGCCGCCGGCTCGCGGGCCCGGTGGGCAGGCCCAGCTCGCGCAGCTGTTCGGCGATCCCGGGCCGGCCGGTGCCGATGCCCATCTCGAACCGACCGCCGGTGAGCACGGTCAACGAGTGCGCTTCCCACGCGGTGCTCCAGGCCGGCCGCACCGGCGACGCGTACACCCAGGTGCCCACGCGGAGACCGGTGACCGTCGCCGCGACGGCCAGGGCGGGGGCCGGTGCCGGCTGCCACTGCGGCACGTCGGGCATCAAGATCGTGGAGTACCCGGTGCCGGCCAGCCGGCGCAGCTGGTCGGCCCACGTCGGCACGTCGGTGGTGATCGGGGCAACGACGCCGAACCGCAGCGACCTGGCCTGTGTCGACGTACGAGTCATGATGATCAGCCTTTCTCACGCCCGGCCCGCTGCCGAACTCTCCACCCTTCCACGAACGGCTCGCCCCGGATCCGACAGCGGGGCCGCGGCCGAGCGTGAGATAGGTTCGCTGCTATGGCGGACGATCCCCGGCGCTCGGTGACCCTGCGGCGCACGAGCCTTGGCCGGTACGAGGTGAGCAATGCCCGCGGCGGCACGATAACCATCGGCGGGGGCGGCGCCGACTTCACGCCGGTGGAGTTGCTGCTGGCGGCGCTCGGCGGCTGCACGGGCGCCGACGTCGACCACATCACGAGCAAGCGGGCGGAGCCGGAAAGCTTCGTCGTCGAGGTGACCGGCAACAAGATCCGGGACGAGGGCGGTGGCAACCGGATGGCCGATCTGACCATCGAGCTGCGGGTGACGTTCCCGGAGGGCGACGCCGGCGACGCAGCCCGCGAGATGCTGCCCCGCGCGGCGCGGATGTCGCACGACCGGCTCTGCACGGTCTCGCGGACGGTCGAGCTCGGCACTCCGGTCGAAACCCGCACCGCGCCGCCACCGGCCGGCTAGCCGGCGACCCTGCGCGCTGCCCCGGGTGGCCCGGCCTTATCCTTCGGTGCCGATCAACGACCGGGGAGGGTTCCGTTGTACCCACAGCAGCCGCCGCAGCAGCCGTACTCCCAGCAGCCGGGTGGCGCCATCGCCATCACGCTCAAGTACCACTGGATGGCCTTCATGCTCGGGCTCTTCAAGCCCGTCGTGGAGCTCAACGGCCACCCGGCCGCGAACGCGTGGGGCCGCCAGGTCATCCCGGTGCCGGCGGGGCAATACCACCTGCACGTCCACGTGCCGTACTTCCTGCCGCCCCGGCTCGGCGCGGCCGACCTGCCGGTGAACGTCTACCCGGGACAGACGGTCGAGCTGGAGTACAAGGCGCCGCTGGCCGTCTTCTTCAAGGGCGCGCTCGGCACGCCGCCGCAGAAGTACCCGGGCGTGGTCCTGCAGATCATCCTGCTGGTCTTCGTGCTGTTCATCATCCTGTGCGTGTGCGGCAGCGCGCTCCTCAGCGGCAATTCGGGCTCGTAGCGGCGCAGCGCCGGCAAGCTCAGCCGCGCAGGGCCGGGCTGGTGGCGGCGGAACGCAGCCGGCGCAGCATCCGGGCGTCGCCGAAACCGACGGCCCGGGCCGCGGCGTCGACGGTCGAGCCGTGCCCGATCAGGTACTCGGCCCGCTCGACCCGCAGCAGTTGCTGGTAGCGCAGCGGGGTGCGGCCGGTGGCGGCGGTGAACAGCCTGGTCAAGGTGCGTTCGCTGACGCCGGCGCCGGCGGCGAGGTCGGCCAGCGGCAGGGTCGAGGCGAAATCGGCGTCGATCCGGTCCTGCACCCGGTGCACCACCTCGGACAGGTGGGCGCGGTGCCGCAGCATCGCGCTCGCCTGCGGCTCGTCGCCGTTGCGCCGGGCGTAGACCACCATCTCGCGGGCCACGCGCGCCGCCGCGGCCGGGCCGTGCCGCCGCGCGACCAGGTGCAGGGCCAGGTCGATGCCGCTGGCGATGCCGGCCGACGTGACGACGCGGTCGTCGGCGACATACAGCACGTCGCGCACGACCGTGGCGCGCGGGTAGTCGCGGGCCAGCGCGTCCTGCAGGTCGTGGTGGGTGGTGCAGCGACGGCCGTCGAGCAGCCTCGCCCGGCCGAGCGCGTCGGCGCCGGCGCAGACGCTGGCCACGGTGCCGCCGGCGGCGTGGTGATCCGCGATCCTCCGCAGCGTCGCGGAGCCGAACGCGCCGAAGCCGTCGCGCCACCCGGGCACCAGCACCAGATCGTCGGGCGTCAGCGCGGGCCAGGCGAGCGACGCCTGCAGCGCGACCCCCTGCCAGGTGGGCACCGGCGACGCCTCGGCCACGTAGCACAGCTCGTAGCCGTCGGCCGTGCTGAACACCTGCGCCGGCCCCGCCAGGTCGAGCAGGTGCACCTGCGGCGTCAGCACGAACACCACCCGGCTCACGATCCGGTCACACCCCCAGGTAATCGTCCGTACCGCGGACCGAGGCGAATCGGCCGGCCAGCGCGTATTCGGTGCGGCGCACCACGTCCGCCGCGGAAAGCGTATGCGGGTCGGCCAGCAGCTCCTCGACCGTCTGCCCGGCCGGGGCGTCCCAGTGCGGGATCGGGAACGTCCCGGTCGCGTCGACGACGAAGGTCACCTCGTACCCCAGATCGGAGGCCACCCGGGCGGTGGTCTCCACGCACTGCTCGGTGCGCAGCCCGCAGACCGTCACGGAATGGACCCCGGCCGCCGTCAGGATCTGCCCGAGATTGGTGGTCGTGAACGCGTTGTGCGAGGTCTTGGTCACGAGCGGCTCGTCCTTGGCCGGCTCCAGCTCGCCGACCACCCGCACGTACCCATTGACCGGGTCGAATTCCCCGCCGGTGCCGGCCTCGGCATGCAGCACCCACACCACCATCTCGCCGTTCGCCCGCGCCGCCTCCACGAGCCGATGCACGTTGGCAATGAGCTCCGGATTGTTCAGCGTCCGCCACAACGGCCGCGCCCGGAACGACTCCTGCACGTCGATCACGATCAGAGCATTGGTCATGAGCGAATTCTGCGCGCCCCGCCTCGCCGGCCGAAAGACACCATCGCGACCGCGGGCGGAACGATCCGGTCACTCAAATTCGATCGTACGGGCGCGGCCCGGCACCCGGCTTCCGAGGCGACCGGCGGCCGGCTACCGCCGGGCTGGTCGCGCCGCGAACGCTGGGGACGCCGTTATCGCCGGATGTCGCCACCGGTCAGCGCGGCCAGCTCGGCGCGGTCGGGCAGGCCCTCGCAGTCGCCCGGCACGGTGACCGCGAACGCGCCCGCGGCGATCGCCGTCCGCAAGCACTGGGCGGCGTCCGCGCCGGCCAGCCGGTCGGCCAGATAGCCGCCCACGAACGCGTCCCCCGCCCCGACCGGGTCCACCACGGTCACCGGGAGCGCGGGTACCTCGTGCCGCTCGCCGTTGATCAGCGCGACGCACCCGCGGGCGCCGTCCTTGACGATCGCCTCGGTCGGCCCGAGCTTGGTCAGGCCGGCCAGGTGGTCCTCGCCGTCGACGAACAGGGCCGCCTCGTCGGGGCCGGCGAACACGATGTCGGCCATCGACACCAGGTCGCGCAGCACCGGCGCGGCGTCGAAGCGCGACCACAGCTTGCCGCGGTAGTTCACGTCGACCGAGACCGGGACGCCGGCCGCCAGCGCCGTCTCGACCGCGTGGAAGACGGCGGCACGGCAGGTCTCGCTCAGCGCCGGGGTGATGCCGGTGACGTGCAGGATGCCGGCCGCGCGCAGCTCGGCGAGAGGGAGGTCGGCCGGGCTCAGCCGGGAGCCGGCGCTGCCCGCACGGTGGTAGTCGACGTGCATGAACTCGCCGGACCGGCGGAACCGCACCATCAGGCCGGTGAACGACTCGTCCTCGATCGCGATCGCCCGCACGCCCGCGTCCGCCAGCCGATGCGAGATCAGGGCGCCGGTCGTGTCCGGTCCGACCCGGCCCAGCCAGGTGGATCTGCCGCCGAGCCGTGCCACCGCGATCGCCACGTTGCTCTCCGCGCCGCCGATGCCGAAGGAGAAGCTTTTCGCGTACGGGAAAGGACCGATGCCGTCCGCCGCGACCGCACCCATCGTCTCGCCGAAGGTGAAGAGCCCGCCGCTCATGATCGTGCGAACGCCACGGCGCTGACCGCGTGCCGGGCACGCGCCGCCAGCGCCTTCATGTTGCCGCCGGACGCCGCGTCGCCGATCAGCGGGCCGCCCACGCCGACCGCCTTGGCCCCGGCGAACAGCCAGTCGGCGATGTCCTCGATCTTGATGCCGCCGGTGGGCATCACGCTGATCTGCGGGAGCGGGCCGCGCACGTCGCGCAGGAACGTGGGGCCGAGGCCGCCCGCCGGGAACAACTTCACGATCGGCGCGCCCGCCCGATATGCCGCATACATCTCGGTGGGCGTGGAGGTGCCGGGGAAGAACGGCACCGGCGAGCTCGCCACCAGGTCGACGTCGAGCACCGGGGAGACCAGGAACGCGGCGCCCGCGTCGACCGCCGCCTTCGCCTCGTCGGCGGTGAGCACGGTGCCCGCGCCGATCGCCACCGAGCCCGGGAGCTGGCGCCGGAGCCCGGCGATCGCCTCGAGGGCGCCGTGCGAGGTCAGCGTGATCTCGAGCGCGGTGATCCCCGCCCCGACCAGCACGTCGGCGACGGCGGCGAACGAGTCCGCGGTCGACGCGCGCAGGATCGCCACGATCCCGCTGCGGATGACAGCGGCGGTTACATCGTCATCGGTCACGACTTAGATCCTGCCCGATACCAGCAAGATCATCCAAGGGCGGTGACCGGCGGAGCGAGAACCGGGGGCGCCCATTCGCCGGCGGCTCGATGTCGATGCCGAGCTCCTCGCGGACCGCGGCCTCGAACTGCTGCATCACCAGCGGGACCTGGGTGAGCAGCTCACGGAAGTGGGTCTGCGGCTGCACCCCCGGCACCGCGGCCGGGTTCATCTCCCCGTGCAGCTTCTGGAGCAGGACGTGTACGGCCAGGGCGGCGCTGCGGACCGGGCCGGAGGCGAGCAGCCGCACCCGCATCAGGGCCGGGCCGACCTCGTCCACGTACGCCAGCGCCGGCGTCGGCTTCTCCCCGGCGTCGTAGGCGGCGCGCAGGCGGTAGGTGTCGCGCTCGAAGACCGCGAGCAGCCCGACGTACGCGTCCTTGCGCTCCTCGTACCACCGCCGCGTCCGCTTGCGGCGGCTGCGCAGGTAGTCCTCGCGGGCGGTCACGAACTGCGCCGTGGCCGCCCCACCCAGGGCGAACACCACGGCGATGAGGGGCAGCCCCCACCACGGGATCTGAGACACGCGCTAACCGTAGCGAGTGCCGGCGAGGCGGGGTCACGGTAGCAGGGGTCGCATCAGGGGCCGCTCGTACCGCGATACACAACCTGATGGGTCACGAATACGGTCCGCAGCGACGAGTTCGGTGTTGACCTCAACCTGACTTCACCTTGCAGAGTGGCGGCATGAGAGCCGTTGTCTTCGACCGCTTCGGTCCGCCCGACGTGCTGCGCGTCGCCGAGTTGCCCGATCCCGAGCCCGGGCCTGGCGAGGTGCGGGTCCGGGTGCGGGCCGCCGGGGTGCAGCCGTTCGACGTCTACGTGCGCCGGGGCGAGATGCCCGGGTTGCCCGGCTCGCCGCAGACCGGTCCGCGGCAGATCGGCCAGGAGTACTCGGGGGTGATCGATCGTCTCGGGCCGGGCGCGAGCGAGGCGGGACTCGCGGTCGGTGACGCGGTGCAGGGTTCGACGATGCTCAATGCGTACGCGGAGTTGCTCTGCGTACCCGTACACCATGTGGTGCGGAAGCCGGACCGCCTGGATTTCCCCACCGCCGCCGCGCTCGTCGCGGCGTCGCAGACCGCGAGCGGCGCGCTCGGCGAACTCGGGGTCGCCGCCGGGGATGTGCTGCTCGTGCACGCCGCGGCCGGCAGCGTGGGCACCGTCGCGACCCAACTCGCCCGGCTGGGGGGCGCCGCCGTGATCGGCACCGCGAGCCCGGCCAACCACGACTACGTGCGACAGCTCGGGGCCCTTCCGGTTGCTTACGGTGATGGCCTGGTCGATGCGGTGCGTGCGCTCGACGTCACCCCGACCGTCGCCCTGGACGCGGCCGGCGGCGCGGCCGTCGCCCAGTCGATCGCGCTCGGGATCCCGCCGGCCCGGGTCGGCACGATCGTGGACGACAAAGCCGCCGTCGAACACGGCGCCCTGGTCGTGCGGGCCGGCCGCAGCCCCGAGCGCCTGGCCGAGGTGATCGCGCTGGCCGCCCGGGGAAGCGTCCGGATGCCGGTGCGCGCCTACCCGCTCGCCGAGGTGGCCGCCGCGCACGCCGCCGTCGAGTCCCGCCACGGCCGCGGCAAGGTTGTCTTGATTGTCGAGCCTTGAAGCGCCGAATGGGAGGGCGCGGGCCGGGGCGGCGGGCGCCGCCTTTACGGTGATCTCATGGCGTCGGTCAGGCAGGTTCAGGTCACCTTCGATTGCGCGCAGCCCGAGCGGGTCGGCCGGTTCTGGTGCGAGGTGCTGGGGTACGTGGTGCCGCCGTCGGTCGAGGAGGCGTCGGCCGAGGAGCGGGCTTCGTGGTTCGCGTGCGCCGACCCGGACGGGGTGACGCCGCGGCTGTATTTCCAGCGCGTTCCCGAGGGCAAGGTGGTCAAGAACCGGGTGCACCTCGACGTGCGGACCGGGACCGGGCTCGTCGGCGCCGAGCGGGTGGCCGTGCTCGAGGCCGAGTGCGCCCGGCTGATCGAGCTCGGCGCGACCCGGGTGCGGCTGCTGGTCGCCGACGAGGAGAACGAGTCGTGCATGGTGATGCAGGACGTCGAGGGCAACGAGTTCTGCCTCGACTGAGCACCGGCCGCCGTCCATCGACGGCGGCCGGCGTTTGCCTCAGCTGCGCAGGCAGATGTCGAACGGCTGCCCCGCCGGGTCGAGCAGCACCCGCCACCGGTCCGGCGTGGGCTGCTCGGCCGGCTTGGTCGCGCCCAGGGCCAGCGCCAGCTCCTCCGCCTTGTCCAGATCGTCGACGTAGAAGTCGAGGTGGTAGCGCTTCGGCGTGGCCTCGTCGGGCCAGCCCGGCCCGGCGTAGCCCGGCACGCGCCCGAACCCGAGGCTCACCGTGCCGTCGCCGATCATGGCGTACTCGTCCTCGCTGTGCATGACCTCCCAGCCCAGCACGCGCGAGTAGAAGGTGGCCATCGCGCCGGGGTCCGCGGCGTCGAGGCTGATCATGGCAAGAGTCGCAAAACCAGTCATGCCGTGAATCCTGCCCGCAGAGGCTGACACCTTCTGTCAGTAATCACTTGAGATACACGAGGCCGTCGAGAATCACCCCGGGCCGTCCGGCGGTGCCCTCCACCCGTACCCGAATGGTGTGCTCGCCGGCGCCGCGCCAATAGCGTGACCAGATCGCCTGCCGATAGACCGTCCGCGGGTTGCCGAGGTCGACGACGCCCGCGTCGTCGCCGTCCACCCAGATCCGGACCCGGCCGGACAACGCGCCCCGGCCGACCGCGAGGGCGGCCGAGCGGCCGGTGAAGGTCCAGGTGGCGGTGGATCCGGCGGCGGTCGCGCCGAGCGCGACACCGCCGAGATAGCGAGGGTCACGCAGGGTGCGCCAGGTTCCGCCGCGCTGGGCGACAGCCTCCGACAGGACCACGGGGGTACGGGTGACCGAGGCGCTCACCTGGTTGCCGGCGCGGTCGGTGGCCCGCATCCCGAACGTGGTCGGCACGCCCGGCTTGATCGTGCCGTTGCGGGCGTGCGCGGTGATCCCGAGCCGGACCGCGGTCGGGCGCAGCAGGGTGACGGCGGAGAGGCCGTTGACGTCGGTGACGGTCCAGCCGAGCCGGATCGGGACGGTGCCGTTCAGCGAGCCGGGACGAAGTGCCACGTCGGGGCCGGCGGTGAACACGGGCGCGTGCGGGTCCGAGACGATCTTGCTGAGCGTCATGGTGGTGCGGCCGGAGAGGTGCACCGCCCGGACGCCGACGAGATGGCCGCCGGGGGTGAGGCGCAGGGCGGCGGTACGGTGCCAGCCGGGCGCGGCCAGGGTCAGCCGGCCGTCGACCCACACCTCGAACCGGGCGATCAGCGCGCTCGGGGTGTCGACGTTCCAGAGCGGGCGGATCAGGCCGCGGGTGTACAGCAGCGGGCCGTACTTGACGGCGCCGGACATGCGCAGCAGGCGCAACCCCATCGGCGCCGCGCCGGCGATCGCCCGGATCTGCGGGAGCTGCCGATAGAGCGAGTCCCCGGGGCACTCGGTGCGGCCGGCGTCGCGGTGGCCCGAGATCCGGAAGAGCGTCGCCCGCGTGCCCTTGGGGTAGCGGTCGCTGCCGCCCGAGGTGTAGACGACCTTGCCGTTGGGCGGGTTGCCGGCGGCGCCGAGCTTGTAGGCGGCGACGGTGGCGATGGCGGTGCGCACGGTGGGCGAGACCCCGGCCGCGTCGAAGGTGCCGATCACGGCGATGGCGCTGGCATCGACGTTGAAGCCGAGGGTGTGCGCGCCCAGGACGTTGCGTCCGACCCCGCCCCCGCGCCCCTCGAAGATCGTGCCGCACTTGTCGACGAGGAAGTTGTAGCCGATGTCGTCCCAGCCCTTGGTGCGCACCTGGTAGGTCTGGATGCCGCGGACGATGGCGGCGGAGTCGCCGCAGGAGTACCCGTTGCCGGTCGCCGTGTGGTGCACGAAGACGACCTGGACCGGGCCGGTGTATTCCGGGGGCGCCTTGACGATCGCCTCGTTGGCGCCCCAGCCGGCCCGGGTGATCATCCGGGGAACCGGGCGGGCCGGCATGGCGACCGACTCGGTGCGGCTACTTTCGGTGCTTCGGCTGCTCCGGCCGGTCGGCGCCGGCCCGGCGTCCGGGTTGATCAGGTCCACGCGCAGGCCGGCCGGCAGCGGGCGGCGCCCGCCGTCGACCCGGGCCTCGATCGCGTCCGAGGCGCCCACCCACAACGGGTCGGTCGCGCCCCGCCGGTCGCCGGCCGCCGGGCCGTCGGCCTCCAGGGTCTGCCAGGGCGTCCAGGCGGCGGCGCCGAGGTTGCGGGTCCGCACCCGGACCGTGCCGTCGAGCGCGGCCTTCGGGTCGTCCCAGGTGACGCCGACGAGGCTGAACGACCGCGTGGCCGCCCGGCCCAGCCCGACGGTCTGCAGCGCCGGATCGGGCGTGGCCGCCCGGCCCAGCCCGACCATCTGCAGCGCCGGATCGGGCTCCGGGGCGGCGACGGCGGCGGGCGGGCCGGCTTGCAGGCTCGCGGCGACGGTCATGGAGAGCAGCATGACGACGCGGCGCGTCGCCCGATTCCGGCGCACGTGAACCCCCGTGGTGCTGATTGCTCGGCCGTGTGCCAGGTTGCCGGGTCAGGCCACCGCCGTCCCGGAAACGCCCAACTTGTTGAGAAATTCTCAGCCGGGAAGCGGTAAAGATCCGGCCGGGACCGCCGATGGAAGGGCGTGACCGGAGTCGACGCCATTTCCGCGCGCCCAGCGGGCTTGCGTGCGCGCTTCGCGTGGCTCCACGTGGCGATCGGTCTCGGCCTTCTCGCGGTGTTCGGCCTCGGCCCCGAGTGGGTCCAGGCGCCGGTCTCGGTGCTCGTGATGATCCTCGGCATGGTTGCCCTCTACGCCGGCCCCCGGCGCAACCTCCGGCCGGCCGACCGCCTGCCCTGGCGGCTGATCCGGGTGGCCGGCTTCCTGTTCATCGTCGCGAGCGTGATCCGGGCGCTCGTGCCGGCCACCATGGCCACGCCGATCACCGCCATGTCGCTCATCCCCAACTCGTTCGTGCTCCCGGCGTACCTGTGCATCGGTCTTGCCTTCACGGTGATGCTGCGGCGCCGCCGCGCCGGCGAGGACGACCCGGCCCGGATCGACGCGCTGCTCGTCGGCCTCGCCGCGGCGTTCCTGACCTGGACCTTCGTGATCGCGCCGGCCATCGACTCGGCCGGCCTGACCCCGTTCCAGATCCTCGACGCGCTGTTCCCGATCATCGACGTCATGCTGCTGGTGCTGGTCGCCCAGCTGATGCTCGCCGGCGGCGTGCGCCAGCCCGCGCTGTGGATGCTGATCGTCGCGGCCGCCGCCATGTTCGCCGGCGACCTGCTGTTCAGCCTGCGCGACGCCCTGATCGTCGACGCGCCCGAGGCGACGATCACCGCGCTGTTCCTGACGCTGTTCGTGCTGATCCCCGCGTCCGCCCTGCATCCGTCGAGCCGCTCCCTGGTCGAGCCGCAGCAGATCGCGGTCCGGGACATGAGCCACGCGCGCCTGGTGGTGATCGGTCTGGTGGTCGCGGTGCCGACCGTGATCACGTCGCTCATGCCGCTCGGCTCGCTCGCCAACGACCTGATCCGGGCCGCCTTGTGCGCGCTGCTCGTCCTGCTCACGCTCGCGCGCGTGGTGCGGTCCAACAATCAACGCGTACGGGCGGAGCGCGCCACCCGCCGCCGCGCCACCCACGACGCGCTCACCGACCTGCCGAACCGCGAGCTGCTGTCGGACACCGTCGCCCGCTGGGCCGACCGGGCGACCGCGGAGCACCTCGAGATCAGCCTGCTCTTCATCGACCTCGACCGGTTCAAGATGATCAACGACCACTGGGGTCACCAGGTCGGCGACGAGCTGCTCTGCGCGGTGGCCGGCCGGCTCGGCGAGCAGGTCCGCGCCGAGGACGTGGTGGCCCGCATCGGCGGCGACGAGTTCGTGATCGCCCTGGCCAGCCCGTCGCACCTGCGGCTGGCCGAGTCGCTCGCCGACCGCCTGCTGGACGAGCTGGCCCGGCCGTTCGAGCTCTCGGTCGGCGACGTGGTCATCTCGGCGTCGATCGGCGTGGCCAAGTCCACCGGCGGCGCCCACGCGCTCGAGCTGATCCGGGACGCGGACACGGCCATGTACAAGGCCAAGGGCTCCGGGCGCAACGCGTACGCCATGTTCGACACCTCCCTGCGCGAGCTGGTGCGCGACCGGGTGAAGCTGGAACAGGCCCTGCGCGGCGCGCTGGAGCGCGGCGAGCTGGCGGTGCACTTCCAGCCGATCGTCGACCTGGCGACCGAGGAGCTGGACGGCTTCGAGGCGCTCATGCGCTGGCACTCGCCCGAGCTGGGCTTCGTCTCGCCGATCGAGTTCATCCCGATCGCCGAGGAGACCGGCATGATCGAGGAGATGGGCGCCTGGCTGCTCCGCGAGTCGGCCCGCCAGCTGCTGGCCTGGAGCGGCATCCGCGGCCCGGGCGCCCGCCCGCTGCACGTCTCGGTCAACGTCGCCGTCCGCCAGCTCCGCGACGGCAGCCTCGTGAAGAACGTCGACGACGTCCTCCGCGAGACCGGCCTGCCGCCGGACGCCCTCTGGCTGGAGATCACCGAGTCCGGCGTGATGGAGGACATCGAGGCCGCGCTGCTGACCCTCAACGCCCTGCACGCGCTGGGCGTGACGCTGTGCATCGACGACTTCGGCACCGGCTACTCGTCGCTGTCGTACCTGCACCGCCTGCCCGTCGGCATCGTCAAGATCGACCGCTCGTTCGTCGACGACGTGGGCCAGGCCGGCACGAACGAGCCGATCGTGCGCGCGGTGCTCGCGATGACCCACGCCATGGGTCACCGGGTGGTCGCCGAGGGCGTGGAGACCGAGCTGCAGCGGGACTGGCTCCGCGACCAGGGCTGCGACATGGTGCAGGGCTGGTTCTACGGCAAGGCCGACCGGCCCGCCAACCTGACGCATTGGATCGAGCGCCCGGTTCCGGCCTGACCGCCCGGCCACCGATGAGTTCGCGTGATCGCCACGGTCTCCACTGGTATCCCAACCATGGAGGGGATCCGACATGCACGTCCGCGTCGGCCGGCTCGGGCGGTGCGCCCGCTTCGGCCGGCGCCGGCCACTCGGGGGCGTGGCGGGCCGGTCTCGCCCGCCTGCACGACGCGATGGCGGCGCGGGTCGCGCGGCGCGAGCTGGCGGGCGCGGTCTACCTCGTGGCACACCGCGGGCGGCTGCACGTCGACACCATCGGACGTTGTCGCTGGGCGGCGGCGAGCCGATGCGGCGCGGCACGCCGTTCCGGATCGCCTCGCTGACCAAGCCGATCATCGCGGCCGCCACCATGATGCTGGTCGAGGACGGCCGCCTGGCCCTGGGCGAGCCGGTCGACCGGCTGCTGCCCGAGCTGGCCGGCCGGCGGGTGCTCACCCGGATAGACGGGCCGCTCGACCGCACCGTCCCGGCGGCGCGGCCGATCACCGTCGAGGACCTGCTGACGTTCCGGATGGGGCACGGCATGATCTTCGAGCCGGCCTTCCAGCCGCCGTACCCGATCATCACCGCGGCCGCCGACCTGCAGCTGGTGCTCGACCAGCCCGACCCGCGCACGCCGCTGCGCCCGGACGAGTGGATGCGGCGGTTCGGCACCCTGCCGCTGATGTGGCAGCCCGGGCAGCGATGGCAGTACAACACCGCCGGCCTGGTGCTCGGGGTGCTGGTCGCCCGGGCCGCGCGCATGCCGCTCGAAGACTTCCTGCGCAAGCGCCTCTTCCGCCCGCTCGGCATGAGCACCACCGGGTTCTCCCTGCGGCCCGCCGACGCCGCGCGGTTGCCCGTCCTCTACGCGGCCGACCCCGCGACCGGCGAGTTGCAGCCGCAGCCGGGCTCGCAGCCCGGCGAGTGGACCCGGCCGCCCGCTTTCCCGTCCGGCGCCGCCGGGCTGGCCTCGACGATCGACGACTACCTGGCCTTCAGCCGGTTCCTGCTGACCGGCGGCGTGCACCACGGCCGGCGCCTGCTGTCGGCCCGGTCCGTCCGGCGGCTGACCACCAACCACCTCACGCCGCGGCAGCTCGCCGAGGCCGGCCAGTTCCCGCTCACCGGGCGCGGCTGGGGATACGGCATGGCCGTCAGCGTCACGCCGGACGAGATCTCGGGGCCCGGCCGCTACGGCTGGGAGGGCGGATACGGCACCGTCTGGTTCACCGACCCGCGGCGTGACCTGATCGGGATCGCGCTGACCCAGACCGTCGACTTCCTCTTCAACGGAGCCGCCGACGAGTTCCAGCGGCTGGCCTCGGCGGCCGCCGGGCCGCGATAGATCTACGACAGTCCGGCCGGGCGTCCCGCGGCGGGGCAGTAGCTGATCTCCAGGTTTGTTACGGTTCGGCGAACGTCGATGAAACGGGGGTTCCACGATGTCCAGATGGGTCAAGAGTGCCCTGGCCGGTTCCGTCCTCGCCGCCACGGCGGCGCTCGTGCCGGCCCTGCCGGCAGCCGCCGCGCCGACCGTTCCCTGCTTCAAGGGTTACATCTGCGTGCAGGAGGCCAAGGGCGTCATCACCGCCGTGCCGGAGGGGCAGTCGTATGCGTTCCCCGCCGGGACGGAAATGGCCGGCATCAGCAACCAGACCGCGATCTCGTACTGCGTCGGCGGCAACCCGAATTTCCAGGTGACCGCCGGCCAAGAGGTCGTCCGCTCGCAGCCGATCACCGGGTTCCAGCCCGGCCGGTTCTGCCTGACCTGACCGCGCGATCCCGGCGGTCACTCGCCCATAGCCGTCCGGGTGCCCGGGTGTCCGGGTGCCCGAGCGGCCGGGCGACACCGGTCCCCGGGCGCGCACGGACGCCGGGACGCGGCCCGGTCATTCCCGGGACGCCTGCTCCACCAGTCCGCTGATGGTCCAGTTCGCGATGCGCTCGAACGACGGCTCCCGCCCCGGCCCGCCCTCCGCCAGCGCCGCCGCCAGGTGCGGGAACTCCCCGGTCGCGAGCGCCGACGTGATCAGCGCGACCTGCTCGTCCGGCGGGGCCGCGCCGGCCAGCTCGCTCGTCACGTACGCGGCGACGAACCCGGTGATCAGGGCGATCAGCTCCATCTTCGTCGGGCCGTCCAGCCCGGTCGGCGCCAGCGCGGCCAGGCCCCGCTCCAGATAGGCCAGCATGTGCGGGCCGGTCAGCCGCCGGTTCGGCAGGGCCGCCGGCAGCCACGGGTGCGCCCGCATGAGCGACCGCTGCGCGCCGGCCAGCGCCAGCAGGTCGGCCCGCCAATCGCCGGTCACCGGCGTCGCCGGCATGGTGGCGCCCACCCTGTCGACCATCAGATCGAGCAGGCGGTCCTTGTCCGGGACGTACGTGTACAGCGACATCGCCCCGGCGCCGATCTCGGTGGCGACCCGGCGGATCGTCACGGCCGCCAGCCCCTCGGTGTCGGCGACCCGGATCGCGGCGTCCACGACCTGGTCCCGGGTGTGCGCCGGTGGGCGTCCGCGCGTCATCGCCTGCCTCCTGGTAGCATTTTCGGTACGCCGTACGATAAAGGAGCGTGCGCCATGCAGAGACTTCCTCTTCTCCTCCGGATGCTCATGCGGCGGCCCCGCAAGGGGCCGTCCGCACGGTACGACGTCCGCTGGGAGCCGGCCCGCCCGGTGCCCGCCGCCGACGGCAGCCCGCTGCTCACCGACCACTACGCTCCGCTCACCGACGAGCCGTGCCCCACCGTGATGGTCCGCGCGCCCTACATACGCTCCGGATTCCCGTTCAACTACCTGTACGGCGCCCTCGTCGCCGAGCAGGGCTTCCACGTGATCCTGCAGAGCAGCCGCGGCACCGGCGGCTCGGGCGGCGAGTTCCACGCCTGGCACAACGAGCCGGGCGACGGTCAGGCCGCCGTCGCGTGGCTGCGCGACCAGCCGTGGTTCAACGGCGATCTGTACACGATGGGCGCGAGCTACATGGCGTACGCGCAATTGGCCCTCGCCCTCGACCCGCCGCCGGAATGGCGCGGCGCGATCATGCAGGTCGGCCTGGCCGACCCCTACCGGTTCTTCTGGCCGGGCGGCGCGTTCGCGCTGGAGCGCGCGCTGGTCGGCGGCATCGGGCTGTTCGGGCAGGCGCATCGCGCCCGCGATTACCTGTGGGCGATCCTGCGCCTGCAACGTCACCTGAAGCGAGTGATCACCCGCGTGCCGTTGCTCGACGTCTATCCGGCGGCTTTCGGGGGTCGCCGGCCGTCGTTCGAGGAGTGGATCGCGCATCCCGAGCCCGGGCACTGGGCCGAGTCCGACCTGCTGCCGGTCGCCGACAAGCTCGCCGTACCGGTCAGCCTCTGCACCGGCTGGTGGGACCTCGCGCCCGGCCAGGTCCTCGAGATCTATGCCCGGTTGCGCGCCGCCGGCCACGACCCCGACCTGTTGATCGGCCCGTGGACCCACACGTCCGCGCCCGACGAGGGCTGGCCCGAGCTGTTCGCGCAGGCGATGCGCCGCCTGCGGGGCGAAACTCCGCCGGACCGGGTGCGGGTCTTCGTCACCGGCGCCGAGCAGTGGCGCGATCTGCCGTCCTGGCCTCCGGCCGGGCAAGAGCAGCGGTGGTTCCTGGGGGACGGCACGCTGCGGCTTTCCGCGGGTCCGGGCGAGACGAGCTTTGCGTACGATCCATCGCACCCGACCCCGTCGATCGGCGGGGCGTTGCAGTCCAAGACGCAGGGCCGGCGCGACAACGCCGCCCTCGAGGCCCGTCCCGACGTGCTCGTCTTCACCGGCGAAGCGCTGCCCGAGGCCGTCGAGGTGATGGGGGCCGTGCGCGCCGAGCTCGACGCGTCGACGACCGCCGCGAGCGGTGACGTGTTCGCCCGTCTGTGCGACGTCGACCCCGCCGGCCGGTCCGTCAACGTGTGCGACGGCCTCACCCGCTTCGCCGCGCCGGGCCGGGTCGTCGTCGACATGGGCCCCGCCGGCCACCGCTTCCGTCCCGGCCACCGCATCCGGTTGCAGGTGAGCGGCGGCGCCCACCCGCGCTTCCTGCGCAACTACGGCACCGGCGAGCCGCCCGGCCAGGCCACCCGGCTGGTACCCACCCGCACCACGGTCCGGCACACCTCGTCGCTGATCCTGCCGGTCGTGCCCTGAAATCAAGGCACCGTTATCGGGCCGGTCGTACCCCCGGCGTATTTCTTGAGCGTGATCGCGTCGGCCTTGCCGAACTGCTTGGCCAGCAGCTGCTTCATGGGCCAGGCGCCCATCATGGTCATCGAGACGGCGCGCATCCGGATCATCAGGCGGCTGTTGGGGGCGAAGGCCTTCATCCCACCCGGCGGGAGCTGGGTGCCCTCGGCGACGTAACCGGCCATCTGCTCCTGGTAGGCCGCGAACGCGTGCTCCGGCGCGCCGGCGGTGGCCAGCTCGCCGGCCAGCACGTACGCGCCGACCAGGCTCATGCTGGTGCCGAGGCCGGCCAGCGGCGAGCCGCAGTAGCCGGCGTCGCCGAGCAGGACCACGCGGCCGCGGTGCCACTTCTCGACGTACACCTGGGTGATCTCGTCGAAGTAGAAGTCCTCCGCCCGCGGCATCGCCTCGAGGAAGCCGGGCACCCGCCAGCCGACCCCCTCGAATTTCGCGGCGATGAGCGCGAGCTGGGCGGCCCGGTCGAGGCGCGCCCAGGGCGCGTCGGTGCGGAAGCCGAGACTCGCCTTGGCCGTCCCGCCACGCTCGGGCCGGATGCCCGCGACCAGGCCCCCGGGCGCGTTGTACATTTCGAACCAATTGTCCAGGTCGCCGGGGTCGGGGACGGTGAAGTACGAACTGCACCCGCCAAGCGGCCGCACGAACTGCTCATGCGGCCCGAAGGCGAGCTCCCGCACCCCCGACCGCACCCCGTCGGCCCCGACCACCACGTCGAAGCGCTCCCGCCGCCCGCTGGCGAACGTCACCTCCCCGTCCGGCGTGAGCGCCGTGACGCGGTCGCCGAAGCGCCACTCGACATCACCCGCGGTGGCGTCGTGCAGGATCCGGGCGAGATCACCGCGGGCGATCTCGATCTCGGCGACGATGCCCTCCCCACCGAAGAGATCGGCCGGCATCGTGGCCATCTTCCGCCCCCGCGCGTCGACCAGCGCCCACCCGCGCTCGTCGACCTGACGCTCGCGGATCGCCTCGCGCAGGCCCATCCACTCGACCACGTCCCGGGCGACCCCGCGAATGTCGACCGCGTGCCCGCCCGGCCGCGGCGCCGCCGACCGCTCGACGACGGTGACCTCGGCGCCGGCCCGGTGCAACCAGAACGCCAGCGCCGGCCCGGCGATCCCGCCGCCGGAGATGAGAACCCGCATGCCCCTGCTCCTCCGTGAGTGCGTACCATGTATCAGGTGTACTAGCGAGGGTAGGAGCGTCGGTTGCGGCAGCGCAAACCGCACTAGTACGCTCGCCCTGCGAACCGGGAGGTGTACTAGTGCATCCGTATCGGCGGATCGTGGCGGACGTGCGCCGGCGCATCGAGTCCGGCGAGCTCGGCCCGGGCGACCGGGTGCCCTCGGCCCGGCAGATCACCCAGGAGTGGGGCGTCGCGATCGCCACCGCCACCAAGGCGCACGCGGCCCTGCGCGAGGAGGGGCTGACCGTGTCCCGCCCGGGCGTCGGCACCGTGGTGGCCGGGCCGGCGCCGCGCCGCGACCACGAGCTGACCATCGAGCGGATAGTGGCCGCCGCCGTCGAGATCGCCGACGCCGAGGGGATGGGTGAGCTGTCGATGCGGCGCATCGCGAGCCGGCTCGGCGTCTCGACGATGGCGCTCTACCGGCACGTCCCGAGTAGGGACGAGCTGACCCTCGCCATGATCGACGCGGCCCTCGGCGAGGTGCGGTTGCCGCCACGGCCGCCGGCCGGCTGGCGGGCCGGGCTGGAGCTGGTGGCCCGGCTGGAGTGGCGGATGTTCCAGCGGCACCCGTGGCTGGCGCCGTCGATGTCGCTGACCCGGCCGCAGCTGGCGCCCAACGCGCTGGGCCTCACCGAGTGGGTGCTGGCCATCTTCGACGGCACCCGGCTGTCGCTGCCCGACCGGATGTACGTCCAGATCCTGCTGTTCAGCTTCGTTCGCGGGCTGGCGAGCGCGCTGGAACCGGAGGCGGAGGCGATCCGCGACAGCGGGCTGACCGACGAGCAGTGGATGGACACGCAGGTCGGCACGATGACCGCGATGATGACCTCCGCGAGCCTGCCGCACCTGCGCGACCTGACGACCCAGCCGTTCGACTTCGACCTCGGCCAGTTGTTCGAGTTCGGGCTGGCTCGGCTGCTCGACGGCCTGGTGCCCTATATCGAACGGCGGTAGACGACGGCCTGCCAGGGCGCGAGCGTCAGGCCGGGCGGCGCGGCGACGTTGGTGAGCAGCAGCTCGGCCTCCTCCCACGCGATCGCGTCCTCGATCTCGGCGCGCACGGTCTCGCCGGTGAAGTTGCCGACGACCAGAAGCTCGGTGTGGCCGAGCCGGCGGGTGAAGGCGTAGAGCCGCTCGTCGTGCGGCAGCAGCATGGTGAAGTCGCCGTCGACCACCGCGGGCTCGTCGTGCCGCAGCCGGATCAGCTTGCGGTAGTGGTGGAACACCGAGTCCGGGTCGGCCCGCTCGGCCTCGGCGTTGATCTCCGGGTAGTTCGGGTTGACCGCGAGCCACGGCGTGCCGCTGGTGAACCCGGCGTGCGGCGAGCCGTCCCACTGCATCGGCGTGCGCGCGTTGTCGCGGCCACGGGCCCGCAGCACGGTCAGCACGTCCTCGGGCGCGCGCCCCTCCTGCTCCACCGCCTGGTGGTACTGCCCGAGCGCCTCGATGTCGCGGAAGTCGGCGATCGTGCGGAACGGGTAGTTGGTCATGCCCAGCTCCTCGCCCTGGTAGATGTAGGGCGTGCCGCGGTGCAGGTGCAGCACCGTGCCGAGCATCTTCGCCGCCGTCGCCCGGTGCTCCGGCGAGTCGTCGCCGTACCGGGAGACCGCGCGCGGCTGGTCGTGGTTGTTCCAGTAGAGGCTGTTCCAGCCGATCTGGCCGAGCCCGGCCTGCCAGCGGCCGAAGATCCCCTTGAGCGTGGTCAGCTGCAGCGGGACCAGCGTCCACGGGTCGCCGCCGCGGTCGGCCCACACGTGGTCGAACTGGAAGACCATGTCGACCTCGTGCCGGTCCTGGTCGGTGAACTTGACGGCCTCGGCCACGGTGACCCCGGGCATCTCACCGACGGTGAGCATGCCCGGCCGTCCGGCGAAGACCTGGTCGTGCATCTCGCGCAGGAATTCATGGTTGCGCGGGCCATTGATGTACGACGCGGAGCCGTCCCCGTAGGCGGCGCCGGCGGTCAGGCGGCCGTCGGTGAGCGGCAGCACCTTGGAGATCATGTTGATGACGTCCATCCGGAAGCCGTCGACCCCGCGGTCCAGCCACCAGCGCATCATCGCGTACACGGCCTGGCGGACCTCCGGGTTCTCCCAGTTGAGGTCGGGCTGCTTCGGCGAGAACAGGTGCAGGTAGTACTCGCCGGTCTTCTCGTCGTACTCCCAGGCCGGGCCGCCGAACGCCGAGCCCCAGTTGGTCGGCTCCGCGCCGGGCGTGCCCGGCTCCAGGCCCTCGCGGGCGGGCCGCCACCAGTACCAGTCGCGCTTGGGGTTGTCGCGGCTCGACCGGCTCTCCAGGAACCACGGGTGCTCGTCGGAGCTGTGGTTCACCACCAAGTCCATGATCAGCTTCATGCCGCGGGCGTGCGCGCCGGCGAGCAGCTCGTCGAAGGTGTCCAGATCGCCGAAGAGCGGGTCGATCTGCTGGTAGTCGCTGATGTCGTAGCCGTTGTCGTCCTGCGGCGACTTGTAGATCGGCGACAGCCAGAGCACGTCGACGCCGAGCTTTGCCAGGTGGTCGAGGTGGTCGATGACCCCGCGCAGGTCACCCATGCCGTCGCCGTCGGCGTCGGCGAAGCTGCGGGGGTAGATCTGGTAAACGACCGCGCTTTTCCACCAGAGATCCGTCATGTGTCTTCTCTAACACGAGAACGCGGGCCGAAACGCCTGGGCATACTAACCAGGTGGTAACCGCCGGAAAGTGGCTTTTGTCGTGAAGGTGGCGCTGCTGGGGCCGATCGCCTGGCGCACGCCGCCGCTGCACTACGGCCCGTGGGAACTGATCACCAGCCTGCTCGCCGAGGGACTGGCCGAGCGCGGCGTCGACGTCACGCTGTTCGCGACGCTCGACTCGGTCACCAAGGCGGCCCTCGACGGGGTCATCCCGGCCGGGTACGAGGAGAGCGACGAGCTCGACGGCCGGGTCTGGGAGGCCCTGCACGTCAGCCACGCGCTGTCCCGGTCCGCCGAGTTCGATCTCGTGCACAACCATCTGGACTGGTTGCCGCTGGCCTTCTCGCAACACTGCCGGGCGCCGCTGCTCACCACCATCCACGGCTTCTCGGGGCAGAACATCCTGCCGGCGTACGCGCGAGCCGGCTCGCACTACGTCTCGATCTCCGACAGCGACCGCTCCCCCCGGTTGTCGTACGCCGGCACCGTGCATCACGGGATCGACCTCTCGGCGCTGCCGATAGCGCACTCCCCCTCGGACGACCTGGTGTGCTTCGGCCGGATCCATCCGGACAAAGGCACCGATCTGGCCATCGAGATCGCGGCCCGGGCCGGCCGGCGGCTCATCCTGTGCGGGATCGTCCAGGATCGCGCCTTCCACGAGTCCCGGGTCGCGCCGCACATCGACGGCGACCGGGTCGTCTACCTCGGATCGGTCGGGCCGGCCGATCGCGGGCGCATCCTCGGCGGCGCGGCGGCATTGCTGCACCCGATCCGGTTCGCGGAACCGTTCGGCCTTTCCGTGGTGGAGTCGATGGCGTGCGGGACGCCGGTCGTCGCGTACCGGAAAGGCTCGATGCCGGAAGTGGTCGACGAGGGCGTTACCGGGCGCCTGGTGACCGATGTCGCCGGGGCGGTCGCCGCGGTGGCGGGCATCGCGGGAATAGACCGGGGAGAGTGCGCGCGGCGCGCCCGGGAACGGTTCTCCGCCGACCGCATGGTCGACGACTACCTGGCAATTTACCGCAAAATCGTCAGCCCAATAGGCGAATCTTGTTAACGTCACAATGAGTGCTATTCACGACCCGCGGTGAGTTGCGGCAACGGTGCGCTTAACGTTCGGATCACCATCGGCGTGAATAACCCTCACTTGAATTCCGGCGCTCGTCCGGGCAATTCCCGGAGCGTCGCAATGGCGTTTGCGCGCGGGCCGGGCTTCGTCCTCCGCGCGCGCAGAGTCGTGCTGCGGGGAGGCAGCCGCGAACCGAGAAAGGCCTGTCATGCCCGCCACTTACGGCTTTCTGAGCACATATCCGCCCACCCAGTGCGGTTTGGCCACATTCACCGCCGCACTCGCCGCCCAGCTCGACCCGGCCGGCGGCGCCGGCGTCGTCCGGCTCCTGGCCGGCGACAACGTGAGCGGCGGCATCGACCTCGACCGGGACGCGCCGCGGGTGGTGCACACCTGGCACACCGACAACCCGGGCGGCTGGGCCGCGGCCGCCAACGCGCTCAACCGCTTCGACGTGGCGATCATCCAGCACGAGTACGGGATCTACCACGGTGACGCCGGCGCCGAGGTGCTGCCGCTGCTGCGCGCCCTCAAGATCCCCTCGATCGTGGTGCTGCACACCGTGCTCAGCCACCCCGACCCGCTCCAGCGGCAGGTCCTCGAGCGCATCGGGGCGACCGCCGACGCGCTGGTCACCATGACCGACACCGCGCGGCAGCGGCTCACCGCGGGGTACGCCGTCGACCCGCGCAAGATCTCGGTGATCCCGCACGGGACCGCGAGCCACGAGAGCGCGCCCCGCGAGGACCACGACCGGCCGCATCTGCTGACCTGGGGGCTGCTCGGGCCGGGCAAGGGCATCGAGTGGGCGCTGCGGTCGCTGGCGCTGTTGCGGGACCTGTCGCCGGCGCCGGTCTACACGGTGGCCGGGCGCACCCACCCGAAGGTGCTGGAACAGTTCGGCGACGCGTACCGGGACTCGCTGAAAGCCCTCGCCGGCGCGCTCGGGGTGACCGACGAGGTGATTTGGCGCGACGAGTACCTGGACCAGGCCGGCCTGTCCCGGCTGATCCGCTCGGCCGACGCGGTGGTGCTGCCCTACGACTCCACCGAGCAGGTCACCTCGGGGGTGCTGATCGAGGCGGTCGGCGCCGGGGTGCCGGTGGTGGCGACCGAGTTCCCGCACGCAGTCGAGCTGCTCGCCGACGGGCCCGGGTTGCTGGTGCCGCACCAGGATCCGGCGGCGATGGCCGCGGCGATCCGGCATCTGATCGCCGCGCCCTGGCCGGCCGGCCGGCTGACCGGGATCGCCGGCGGGCCCACGCTGCGATGGCCGGCGGTGGCCGCCCGGTATCAGGCGCTGGCCGGCCGCCTGCTGTCGCCGGCGGCGGCCCCCGTCGCGGCATCCGTGCCGGCGTGAGTGCCGGCTTGCGGCTCGTTCCGCCGCCCCTTCGCCTCGCCGACATCCCACCGCCCAGCTTCAGCCACATCGCCCGGCTCTCCGACGACACCGGGCTGCTCGAGCACGCGCGCCACGCGACCGTGCGGCGCGAGCACGGCTACTGCGTCGACGACGTCGGCCGCGGCCTGCTGGTCGCCGCGCGCGAGCCCCGCCCGGCGCCGCAGGTGGTCACGCTGGCCGAGCGCTACCTGGCCTTCCTGACCCACGCGCAGGATCCGTCCGGCGCGTTCCGCAACCGGATGGGCTACGACCGGCGGTGGACCGACGAGCCCGGGCTGGGCGACTGGTGGGGGCGCGCGCTCTGGGGACTGGGCACGGCCGCGGCGCGATCCACGGCGCCGTGGATCGCGCGCGAGGCCCGGCTGGCCTTCCGGGTGGGTGCGCGGCAACGCTCGCCGTGGCCACGGGCGATGGCGTACGCCGGATTGGGCGCCGCCGAGGTCTTGCGCGCCGACCCGCGCGACCGGGACGCGGCGGCGCTGCTGAGCGACGCCGCGGCGGCGGTCGGGCCGCCCGGGCCCGACCCGTCCTGGGTCTGGCCGGAGCCGCTGCTGACCTACGCCAACCCGACGATGGCCGAGGTGGTGATCGCGGCCGGCGACCTGCTCGGCGACGAGCCGCTGCTGCGGACCGGCCTGCGGATGCTCGCCTGGCTGTGCCGCGAGCAGGACAACGGCGGCCATCTCTCCACCGTCCCGGTCGGCGGGTGGCGCCACGGCGAGCCGAAGCACCGCTTCGACCAGCAGCCGATCGAGGCCGCCGCTACCGCCGACGCGTGCGCCACCGCCGCCGCGATCACCGGCGACGACCGATGGGATGAACCGCTGTTTCGCTCGATCGCCTGGTTCCTGGGTGACAACGACACGCAGACCGTCATGTACGACCCCCTGAGCGGCGGATGTTATGACGGATTGACGGCAGATGGTCCTAATGTGAACCAAGGAGCCGAATCCACCCTCGCGCTCGTGTCGACCCTGCAGCATGCCCGCACGCTGGCGACCCGGAGCGCGACCCGACCGTCAGGCGGCCTAGCGTGACCGCAACCATGAAAAAGAAGACCTTGGTGACCCGGCACGACATCGTCATGCGGCCGGACGACCGGCGCGTGGTGATCAAGCTGTTCGTGCCCGGCGAGGACGTCCAGATGGTGCAGAACCGGGCCTCCGGCCTGATCGAGCGCATCCTCCAGCTCGACGAGACCGAGACCGCCCGGCTGCTCGACGACGTGCTGAGCAACTTCGCCGGCCGGCATCACGACCTGCTGTCGACGTTCCAGCACCACTACGAGCTGGTGCAGCACCGCGTGCCGCCGGAGATCGAGCTGGCCCCGACGGCCCGCACGCTGATCGGCGCGTACTTCAGCCACGAGTTCTCGGTCGAGGCGGCGGCGCTGTGCAACCCGTCGATGGTGCCGCACCCCGACCAGGCCGGCCTCGAGCCCGGCGAGCTGCGGGTCGCGATCAGCCTGCGCCAGATCGGCGAGGGCCACATCTCGTCGGTCGGCTTCTGCTCGGCGATCCTCGGCGCCGGCGACACCATCCGGCTCGAGGAGCGCGGCGGCCCCCTCATGATCGGCCACCGGGTCGGCGCGATGCACATGCGCTTCCAGCTCTCGGCCGCGCTGATCGACGGGGAGATCGACAACGAGGCCTCGGCGTACGTGGTGTCCGCGCTGCCCGAGCGCTACACCGACGAGGAGTTCGAGGATGTGATGACCCACATCCCGGCCGAGCTGCACACCCGCCCGATGACCCAGGAGACGCTCGACCGGATCCGGCACATCGTCGCCGAGGACTACGCGGTCACCTTCCCCTGCGCCGTACCCCTGCACCAGCGGGTCATGTGGCCCGCCACCCGCGCCGAGAGCAACGGCATGGAGGACGCCCGCTTCGTCCAGGTCGTCGACCCCGACGGCCGGCTCGCCTACCAGGCCACCTACACGGCCTACGACGGCCGCCGCATCTCCGGGCGGGTCATCTTCTCCCGCGACCTGCGTCATTTCGAGGTCACCCAGCTGCACGGCCCGGCGGCCCGCAACAAGGGCATGGCGCTGTTCCCGCGCTACGTGGGCGGCCGCAAGCTGGCCCTGTGCCGCGCCGACGGCGAGACACTCGGCCTCAGTATCCGCGACGACCAGCACCGCTGGCAGCAGGCCGTGCCGCTGCTGGTCCCGCACCGCGGGTGGGACCTGGTCCAGGTGGGCAACTGCGGCTCCCCGGTGGAGACGCCGGAGGGCTGGCTGGTGCTCACCCACGGCGTGGGGCCGATGCGCCGCTACGCGATCGGCGCCATGCTGCTGGACCTGGAGAACCCGGAGCGGGTGATCGCCGACCTCCCCGGGGGCCTGATCCAGCCCGACGACGTGGAACGCGAGGGCTACGTCCCGAACGTGCTCTACTCCTGCGGCGGCCTCATCCACGACGGCCGCTTCTGGCTTCCGTACGGCGCCAGCGACGTGCGGGTGGGTTTCGCCAGCATCGCCCTCGACCAACTGATAAGCCGCATGGTCCCGACGGGCCACTGACATCGCATCGCCCGCCGCCCCCTCGACCCGGCGGCGGGCGGGCCGCCGGGAGCGCTGTGCCCGGTGACGACGCTGTCTCAGGCCTGGTTACGGATCTTGTCGGCTGCGGCGAGCAAGATCTCGGTCGGGATCTCGACGAGGTGCTCGCCGACGGGCACCTCGACACCGGCGTTGTCGCCGTTCACGACGTAGCCCTGCACCACGACCGTCGCACGATCGGTGCCGTACACGGTGGGACACGAGCCGCCGCCGCACTGGCCGGCCAGAACACGGAGAGGCGACTCAGCTGTGGCCGCACGCTCCTCCCTTGTGGCGACGGGATCCTTTTGGGTCGTCATGACACTCACGGTACGGAAGGAAACCAGATCGTTACAAACAGTCAAGCGACACTATGGGAGAGCCTCCGGAGGTACCGCTTCTCGTAGTCGTCAAGGATCGAGTCGATGTCACTGGTCGCGATCCCGTCAAGGCCTTCGAAAACGCGCCGGTAGTGGCCGACCATGCGGCGCCCGCGCGACAGCAGCCCGGTGTTGAAGAGATCGACGATCAAGCTCTTGTCATCCATGAGAACAAAGCCGTGGAATGGCGGGATCGGCCACTCGGCGTCCTGCGGGATGATCCGGAAGCTGACGTTCGGATACGCGGCAACCTCCCGCAACCGCGCGATCTGGGCGATCATGTCGACCGGCCGGCACACCTGGTGACCCAGCACATCCTCGGCGATCAAGAAATGGAACGTCCGATCCGGTTCGTCGAGCGCAAGGGCTCGCTGCATGCGCACCGCGACCGCCTCCGAGACGGCGAGCGCCGAATCGGCGATCTGATCGTCGGCGAGCTCGATTCGCAGGGCCGTCAGCACGGCGCGGGCGTACTCGCTCGTCTGCAGCAGACCGGGAACCACGGCGGCCTGGAAGATGCGTGTGTCGCGGGCGGCGTTCTCGAGTCTTCGCACGAAATGCTGCCGATCGGCGAGTCCTGGTTGAGTCGACTGCCAATCGATCAGAGCCTCGCTCGGCCGATCGACCAGCCCGACGAGACGCTCGACCTCCTCCGCGGGTAACGCGAGGGCTTCGGCGACGCGGCGGACCACCTGCGGGTCCGGATTGGAGATGTTGTTCTCCAACCTGGAGATCGTCGCCTGGCTCATGCCGACCCGCTCCCCGAGCGCCTGGCCCGAGATCTGCTTGGCCCGGCGCCAGCGAGCCAGCGCGGTGCCGACAGGCTCGTCGAAGCCGCCGGCGAGGTGAGGCGAGTCGGTCACGTGACTCGCCCCCTCTCGGCATTCGTCGTTGCGGTGCTCAGCCGGCCGCCTTCACCGCCTGGGCAAGCAGGTCGGCCGGAATCTCCACCAGTTGCTCGCCGGCCGGCAGATCCAACCCGGCAGTTTCGGCGGTCACGGTATAACCCTGGATCACGTAGGTGTCGCGCTCGGTGCGGTAGATGGTGGGGCAGCTCGTCCCGCCACAGAGCTTGGTGAGGAGGGTGAGCTGCGGCCCCGTGCCGGCCGATTCGGCAGGCTGAACGACCGTTAAAGGTTGATTTGTCACAGACGGACGATACAGCAATTATGCGCCCGGCGTGCATGAGGCTATACAACCATACTCCGAGGCCGGTGACACCCACGGGAGGCATGAGGGCGGAGGGATTCCGGTATTCACACATGCGCATGACTCTTGCGATCACGTGGATAGCCATGGATATTCATAGACAAGGGTCACGGACAGGTAGCACAAAGGCCGGCATCGCTTCGCAGCGTGTTGCCTTCCAAGAGACGACGCGGTCAGGCCCCGACGGTGCTATGCGGCCTGAACCGGAGGTTGACCATGCTGTCTTCCCTCTCCACACTCTCGGCGGGCAACGACCTCCGCGACGCTGTACGTATTGCCCGCCGGTCGTCTATCTGCTGGTCGCCGCCGTCTGCCTGGTCGTGGCTCTGCGTCTGCTCCGCTACCTCCGCCGGGCATTCATGCCGCTGAACGCGGTCCTCCAGATGGTGATGGCGACGCTCGTTCTCACCGTCGCGGTCGGGGTGGCGCTCGTACTGGTGGCCGCCGCCGGGGGTCAGCACACTTTGAGCGGCTCCGCACCGCCGTCCGGTCCCTGCCGGGCGGGTCCCCTCGCCCTCGTCTCTGGCGACAGGAGAAGCCGATGACCAGTACCGCACTGGCCGGGATCATCGCTGCGTTGGTCTTGCTGCTCATCCTCAGCGAGATCGTGGCAGCCGTGCTTCCGCTCATCCTCGTCCTGACGTTCGTGCCGGCGCCGGAGCGTGAGTCGCTGGCGCGGGTGCTCGCCGCGCTCGACTCGTCGCGGAGGCTGCGGCTGTGGACGTCGCTGCGGTTCGCCGTCGCCGTGCGGCGTCAGGAGCGCGAGGTGGTGCGGGCGGCCCGCAATCCCAAGCACAACCCGTACGCCCAGTTGAACGAGCATTTCGCCGGCATCCCCGCGGACGCGCCGGTCAATGAGCCGTACCCGTGTCCGGAGTTGGAGAAGCCGCGGTGAGGTCAGCGCGACTCGTGCACCAGGATCGCCACCTGGACCCGGTTGGTCAGGCCGAGCTTGGTGAAGATCCTGGTCACGTACGCCTTGACGGTGGCCGTGCTCATCCGCAGCTCGACGCCGATCTCCTGGTTGGTTCGCCCGTCCGCGATCAGGCGGGCCACCTCGGTCTCGCCCGGGCTGAGCCGGCGCAGCCGTTCCAAGGCACGGTCGCGCCCCTGACTGCGGCCGTGTTCGCCGGCGAGTCCCATCACCTTTCGCAGCACCGACGGCGTGAAGATCGGCTCGCCCTCGGCGGCCCGGCGGATAGCCTGCGCGATGTCGCCCGGCGGCTCGTGCTTGAGCAGGAACCCGCTGGCGCCCACCTGCATGGCCCGCCGCACGTGCTCGTCGGTATCGAAGGTCGTCAGCACGACTACCTCCGGCGGATCCCGGCGCCTCCGCAGGTCGGCCGTCGCGGTGAGGCCGTCCAGCCCGGGCATCCGGATGTCCATCAGCACCACCTGCGGCCGGTACGTGTTCACCGCCGCCGCCACCTCGGTTCCGTCCGAGATCGCGGCGATCACCTGGATCTCGTCGAACGCGGCCAGCATCATCGACAGCCCGGACCGCACCAGCGGGTCGTCGTCGACGATGAGCACCCGCACCGGCGTCACGTCTGCCATGGCAGCCACGCCCGCAGGTTGAACTGGCCGGACGGCGTCGGGCCGTGCTCCAGCCGGCCGCCGGCCAGCTGGACCCGCTCGCGCAAGCCGATCAGGCCCGCGCCGGCCCCGGGGATCGGCTCCACGTGCCGTCCGTCCCAGGCGAGGTCGTTGTCGATCCGCAGGTCCAGCCCGCGGGGCGAGACGACGTCGACGTTGACCCGCACCGGGGCGCCGGGGGCGTGTTTGAGCGCGTTCGTGAGCCCCTCCTGGATGATCCGGTACGCGTGCCGCCCGGTCTGCGGGGGAACGTCGTCCTCCCGTTCGGCGGGAGTCATCGCGAAGCTGATGTCGGCGCCGGCCAGGCGGGACTGCTCGACCAGGGCCGGCACGTCGTCGAGGGTCGGCTGGGGGCGGTCCTCGGCCGGCGCGCGCAGCATGCCCAGCAGCATCCGCAAGTCTTCCAGGGCGTCATGGGCCGATTTCCGGATCACGCCGGCCGCCTGCCGCTCGTCGGCCGGGGCGTCGCGCCGTACCTCCAGCGCGCCCGCGTGCAGCGCGAGCAGCGAGACCCGATGGGCGAGAACGTCGTGCATCTCGCGGGCGATGCGCTCGCGCTCGGCCAGCCGGGCCTGCTCGATCCGCAGCCGCTGGCCCTCCTCGGCCTGGCGGGCGCGCTCGGCCCAGGAGGCGACCAGCTGGCGGTGGGCCCGGATCACCATGGCCACCGCGACGAGGCTGACGTGCAGCAGCACCACGAACGCGACGGACTCGTAATACTGCCGGGTCAGGCCGAGCACCAGGCCGTACACCGTCGCCACGCAGATGGCGTGCAGGCTCGCGAGGGCGATCGTGACGCGGGCCGGGCGGTGCAGCGCCACCGAGAACAGCGCGATCGGCGTGGCGCCCATCGGCATGCCGAGCAGGATGCCGAACGGGATGAGCGCGAGCGTGAGCCCCACCGGGTGGCTGCGCCGGAAGAGCAGGAGCCCGGCGAAGGAGAACGCGCCGCCGATCGCCTCGAGCGGCAACGGGGCGCCATCGCCCTCGCCGACCGACTGCCAAACGAAAAACAGGCCGAGCAGCGTCGCGAGGACCGCGAGAGAGCCCTCCAGCAGCCAAGTGCGCGCGCTCCGCCGTGCCATGCCTCGAAGCTACCGGCGCGGGCCCGCGGCGGGCAGCCGACTTTAGTCGATCGGATATCGCCCTCGGTCGGTATCGGGCCGGCGCCGCCGTCGCGAAGACTCGGACCGTGCTCCAGCAGACGACGAACGTGCCGACACCGTGGTGGGCCAGGGTGCTGGTGTGGCTGTGCCTCCCGGCGCTCGGCGCCGCGCTCCTCTACCTGGTGATCAGGGTGGCCGGGTGGCTGCCGTTGCCCGGCCCGTTCAGCCTGGCTCGGGAGCTGCCCGAGCCGGCCGCCACGATCGCGGCGACGGCGCTGGGCGCGCTGCTGGGGCTCATCCTGGCCGGCCTGGTCGACCGCGAGTCGCTGACCGTGCGGATCACCCTGGCCGAGGTGGTGCTGTCCCGCCCCGGCGCCACCGTCGCGGTGCCGCGCGCCGACGTGACCGTCGCCTTTCCCGACCGCGACCAGCTGGTGCTGCTCGGCCGCACCGGCCGCGAGCTGGCGCGCGAGCCGTGCCATCTCTCCGCCCACCGCCTGCGGGCCGCGTTCGCGGCGAACGGCATAGCCTGGGCGGACCAGGACCCCTACCTGTCGTCCTACCGCCGGTGGGTGCCCGGCCTGCCCGAGCTCCCGGCCGCGGCGCACGCGCTGTTCGCCGCCCGGCAGAAGGCCCTCGACGCCGGCGACGACGCCGACAAGCGGGAGCTGCGATCCGAGCTGGGTCGTCTCGGCTACGTCGTCCGCGACGACCGGAAACGGCAGCACTGGCGGCCCGCCGACGGTTAAAACATGCTCAGACGACCGTGCCGGTGACCACCCAGATCGTCAGGATGGCCAGGAAATCGCCGCGGTGGCCGGCGGCGTCGACGTAGGAGAACCATTCATCGCGTACGCCCGGCGGGGTCATCCACGCCTCCTGCGGCACCATCGGGTTGACCATCGGCAGCACCACCGCGGCCGAGGCCGGGTCGCCGAAGACACAGGTCACCGGCGTCGCGGTCACCTCGGCGAGCCGCGCGCCGACCAGCCGGCGACGCAGCGTGCGGCCCATGTCGGCCTGGTGCGGGGTGAGCCGGCCGTGCATGGTGGCCACCACTGTCCGGGCGAGCCGGGCCGGCACGCCGTCGAAGGCGAGCGAGCCCCAGTCGGTGTCGATCAGGCAGATCCGGCCGCCCGGGCGCGTCACCCGGATCAGCTCGCCGATCACCACGTCGGCGTCGTCGACGTGCTGGAGCACCCGCTCGCACCAGACGCCGTCGACGCTGTCGGCCGGCAGGGTCGTCGCCGCGACGTCGCCGGTCAGGTATCGGACATTGCTGCCGTCGTGCCGCTGCCGGGCGGCCGTGATGGTCGCGGCCGAGGAGTCCAGGGCGATGACCTCGCCCGCCGGCCCCACCTTCGCCGCGAGCCAGCGCGCCACGTCGCCGGCGCCGGAGCCCGCGTCCAGCAGCCGGGCGCCCGGCTCGGGCCGCAGCGCCTGCAAGGCGGTGTCGCGCACCCGCCTGATCTCGGGGTGATGGCCCATCGCCTCGAGCGCCGCGAGCAGCATGGCGGTCATCTCACTGGGCAGACCGTCGAGGTCGGCGAAGGGGGTGCGTTCCATCTGCACGGGCTTCATGCGGCAAATGTTGACGCACCGGCGACGCTTTCCGCTGGCAGCGGTCACGCATCCGACAGGAAGGATCACCGGGCGCTCTCGTATCCGTGCAGATGCGCGTCCGGGCACCCTTGATCGGCGGACGGCAAACCGTTGTGGCAGGCTCTTCGCATGACTGACGCGGTCAAGTTCGGGCTTGTCGGCTACGGCTCCGGCGGGCGCATCTTCCACGCTCCCCTGCTGGCCTCGGCGGAGAACGTCGAGTTCGTCGGCGTGGTCACCCGGTCGCCCGAGCGCCGCGCCGAGCTGGCCGCCCAGCACCCCACCGCGACCGCGTTCGACTCGATCGCCGATCTCAAGAAGGCCGGCGCCGAGGCGGTCAGCATCTCCACGCCCGCCGCCACCCACGCCGAGCTGGCCCGCGAGGCGATCGCCGCCGGCCTGCACGTGGTGGTCGACAAGCCGTTCACCCTCGACGCGCCGAGCGCGCAGGAGGTGGTCGATGCGGCGCGCGCCCAGGGCGTGCTGCTCAGCGCCTACCAGAACCGCCGCTGGGATTCCGACCTGCTGACGCTTCGCAAGCTGATCGCCGAGAACGCGCTCGGCACGATCCGCCGCTTCGAGTCGCGCTTCGAGCGCTGGGATCCGCAGCGCAAGGTCCCGGCGGCCGGCGGCGGCACCCTGCTCGACTTCGGCTCGCACCTGGTCGACCAGGCGCACCTGCTGCACGGCCCGGCCGTACGCGTCTTCGCCGAGATCCGCGGCAACGGCGACCTCGACGACGACTTCTTCATGGCCCTGCACCACGTCAGCGGCGTCGAGTCGCACCTGTGGGGCAGCTGGCGCCAGGCCGCCCCGGGCCCGCGTTTCCGGGTGAGCGGCTCCACCGGCTCCTACGTGGTGAACGGCGTCGACGGCATGGACCACCAGGAGGCCCTGCTGAAGTCCGGGAAGTCGCCCGCGGCGCTGGGCGACCGGTGGGGCGTGGAGCCCGAGCACGGCTGGGGCCGGCTGCACCGCGGCGCGACCAGTGCGCCGGTGCCGACCGAGCGGGGCCGCTGGGACTCGTACTATCCGGCGTTCGCCGCCGCCGTACGCGGTGACGGTCCGCTGCCGGTCGACCCGGCCGACGTCCTGCGTAACATGGCCGTCCTGGACGCCGCGCGGGAAAGCGCCCGCACCGGAACAACGATCAGGCTCTGAACAGGCGAGGGATCTGACCACGAACGGCCCCGGTCCAGAACTGCTTCACGTAATCAAAGGCGGCCCGGCCGAAGCCGGGCCGCGCGCACATGCTCAAGGCCTACGGCCCCGCGCGCACGCCCACCATCACCGAACCAGCAATCCAGGGGTCAGCCAACGGGGCTGGAGCTGCGGGGTTACCTTGCCGACCGCCTCCGATGCCCCCTTTCGAGGGACGACGATCCGCTGACCTTGGCGGCAAAGATCGCGAAGGCCGGGGAGCATCCGGACGTGGTCCTGGAGGCCACCTACAGCTGGTACTGGGCCGTCGACGTGCTCCAGGATGCCGGCGCGCAGGTCCATCTCGCGCACACGCTCGGGGTGAACGGATTCGCCTACCGGCGGGTCAAGAACGACCAGCACGACGCCGCGGATTCGGCCGATCTGCTGCGGATGAACCGGCTCCCGGAAGCATACGTGGCGCCGCCTGCGGTGCGGGAACTGCGCGAGCGGCTGGTCTCCTCCCGGGCCCGGATCGCCGACGCCGGGGGCCGGAACATCGCCACCGTCGCGGTCACCCGCAGCTGCTCACCCTGGTCTACTACGGCCTGCGCGACGGGCGCATCCGTGCCCTCGCCCAAGCCCAGGCCGCGGCGTGAGCAGGCTCCACGTGACCGGATGCGAGATCGACTGCGGTCTGACCCCCACCCGCGGATGACGTGGTCGCCGTTCCTGATTGATCCACCCGGTCACGGCCTTAGATCACCATGCTGACACGCGGATGGATGACCGGCAGCCGAGCCCACGGCCTGCCTTCCGGCACAGACCCGGAACACGGTGAACACGGCCACCCCCACAACCAGCGGCCCCCTTCGGGGCCCTCACCCGGCCTCGGGTTGATCGCCGACCCGCGGCCGTACCCCTATACAGCCATCACCACGCCCAGCAACCAGCCCCCTCCTTCATGGATGATCGCAGCAGCAGCTTCACCTAACGAGAAGTGATCCGCCCCGGAAATTCCGGACATACCGCTAGTGGTCTGAATTAGGCCGCCCGCTGCCCGTTCAGGTACTCGCTGTAGACCTCGTTAGGAGTCTTGTAGCCGAGACCCGAGTGGAGACGTTGGGA
>NZ_JBHTBJ010000045.1:0-56924 GCF_042664765.1 Paractinoplanes rhizophilus
TCTACCTCGACATCCCCGACAAGGCCCTCGAACAGAACCCGTACCTGCCGCCGTACTACCACCCCGGCGAAAAATCCGACGAGATGCAATACATGCTCGAACGACGCCGCGAACTCGGCGGCTACGTCCCGTCCCGAGTGGTGCGGAGCCGGCCGCTCACCCTGCCCGGCGACGCCGCGTACGCGAGCGTGAAGCGCGGGTCGGGCAGCCAGCCGGTCGCCACCACCATGGCGCTGGTGCGGCTGGTCAAGGACCTGATCAAGGATCCGCACATCGGGCATCGGCTGGTGCCGATCATCCCGGACGAGGCCCGCACCTTCGGCCTGGACGCGTTGTTCCCGACCAAGAAGATCTACTCGCCGCACGGGCAGACCTACACCTCGGTCGACCGCGATCTGCTGCTGTCGTACAAGGAGGCAACCGACGGCCAGATTCTGCACGAGGGAATCACCGAGGCCGGGGCGACCGCCTCCTGGACCGCCGTCGGCACCTCGTACGCCACCCACGGGGAACCGATGATCCCGCTGTACATCTTCTACTCGATGTTCGGCTTCCAGCGCACCGGCGACGGTCTCTGGGCCGCCGCCGACCAGATGACCCGGGGCTTCCTGCTCGGCGCCACCGCCGGCCGCACCACGCTCAACGGCGAGGGCCTGCAGCATCAGGACGGCCACTCGCTGCTGATCGCCTCGGCCAATCCCGCATGCGTGGCCTACGACGCGGCCTACGCGTACGAGTTGGGCCACATCGTGCGCGACGGCCTCCGCCGGATGTACGGCGAGCAGCCGGAGAACGTCTTCTACTACCTCACCCTCTACAACGAGCCGATCCTCCAGCCGGCCGAGCCGGACGACGTCGACATCGACGGCATCGTGGCCGGCATGCATCGCCTCCGCGGCGCCGGCAACCCCGACGGCGCGGCGGCGCACATCCTGGCGTCCGGCATCACCGTGCCGGCCGCGCTGGCCGCGCAACGCACGCTCCGCGACGACTGGGGCATCCACACCGACGTCTGGTCGGTCACCTCCTGGACCGAGCTGCGCCGCGACGCCCTCGACGCCGACCGCTGGAATCTGCGGCATCCGGACGAGCCGGCCCGCGTCCCGTACGTCACCCGCCGCTTGCGGGAACACGCCGCCCCGGTGGTGGCGGTGTCGGACTGGATGCGGGCGGTGCCGGATCAGATCGCCCGGTTCGTGCCCGACCGGTGGGCGTCCCTGGGCACGGACGGGTTCGGCCGGAGCGACACCCGCGCGGCGCTGCGCCGGCACTTCCGCATCGACGAGGCGGCGATCGCCCTGCGCGTGGTGCAGGAGCTGGCCGCGAGCGGCGCGCTGGACGCGGCGACGCTCCACAAGGCACAGGCGGCATACGACGGTACGCCTTCCGACAGCACGCCATGAGGCATCACCGCGCGGCCGAGACAGCCGGAAGCGGCCCGATCGCACGCGGTCGGCAAGCAACGATCCCGACATTGGCCGTCGCGGCACCTGTCCGACCCGGTCCGCTCGACGGGACAGTGGGAACGAGGCACGCGGCGAGAGCACGACCCTAGGGGGTTTCCATGCAACTCATCGTTTATGGGGACTTCAACTGCCCCTACTCGTACCTGGCCAGCCAGCGGGCCGACGCGCTGCGGCGGCGGGGGCACCGGGTGGACTGGTGCGCCGTGGAGCACGATCCGCGGCTGTCGATGACCGGCACGCCCAGCGTGGCCGATGCCGACCGGTGGCGGCGCGAGCTGGCCGAGGTGGGCGCTCTGGCGCTGCCCGGCGAACACGCGCCCATCAACGTTCCGGCGCTGATCAGCAACACGTACGCCGCAACGTCGGCCTACGCCGAGTCGCTCACCGACGGGGTCGCCGATCGGCTGCGCCGGGACCTGTTCGACGCCATCTGGGTGCGCGGCGCCCATCTGAGCAACGCCTACGACGTACGCCCGCTGATCGCCGCGCTGACCTTCCCCCACGTACCGGTGCGGTCCTTGCTCGGGTTGGAACTTCCGCAGCCGGGACTGGGCAACCCCGACCCGGCGCAGCCGACCCGCATGCTCGGCGGCACCATCACCCCCACCGGGGCCCCGCTGACGACCACCGGCTGGCGGCGCGTCGTCGGGTGGCGCCGCCAATGGCTGACGCTCGGCGTGCCCGTGGTGCCCGCGGCGGTGAACTCGACCGGCGTCGTCCACTTCGGCGTCGATGCGCTGACCTGGCTCGCCGGGCTGCTGGCCGACCGGGAGCCGGACGGGCCGCGCGCCGGCCGCCGGCCGCCGGCGTCCCAGACGGCGACGGCGACGGCTTCGGAAAGAGCGAGGGCTTCGGCGACGGCTTCGGCGACGGCTTTGGAGAGAGCGACGGCTTCGGAGCGAGCGACAGCGCCGGCGAACCGGACGACCGAGCCGGCCGGGACCGTCAACGCCGGTCGCTGATCACTCCCGGCTCGCCCGGGCCACCGCCGCCGCGGCGTGGAAATGGCGCATCAAGCCCCATCGGAATACGGAGAAATGAGATCGGCATGCCTGCATCCAGCACGGTGGCCCCCGCTCGGCACCCCATCAGCGGCCCGGCGCCCGAGCCGCCCGTCGATAGCCACGCGAGCGCCGAGACCTCGCCCACCGCGATAGCCGTCATCCTCGGCAGCGCTCGGACCCAGGTGTGGGTGGCGGGCCGGCGCGGCCTCAGCTGCCCGACCGGCGACACGGCCGGCGCCTCCCGTGCGCTGGTGCGCCGGGGACGCGTCGCCGACAGTCGCGGCTGTGTCGATCTGCTGACGCGCCTGATCCGGCAGTACCGCGATCCGATCCCGGCCGGCTCGGTCGTGGTCGTCTGCCGGCCGGTGCTCGCGACCATGGCGGAGCAATACCTCCTGCGTCAGGTCGCCACCGCCGTGTTCGCGCCGTCGCGGGTGCTGTTCATCGACACCGTACGCGCGGCGGCCATCGGCGCCGGCGCCGCCGCGGGCAGCCTGCTCATCGCCGACATCGGCGCCGAGATCATCGAGGTGGCGGCGCTCCGGCACGGCAGGCTGACGGCGGCGCGGCGCATGGAGATCGGCACCCGCGACCTCAAGCGGGGCGCCCCCACCGAGTTGCTCGCCCGCGTCACCACCCGCATGGTCGACGAACTGCGCGAGGAGGCCACCGACGCCGTGGCCGCCGCGGCCTCGGCGCGTGGCCTCATGGTCGTCGGCGATGGGGCCATGACCCCCAGCCTGATGCTGCAGATCGCCGCGAAACTGCGCATCCCGGTACGGTCGACGGCCGCGCCGTGGACCGCGGCGCTCAACGGCGCGGGCCTCACCGCCGTGTCCGCAGCACGCCACCCGGCAACCCGCTGACCGGCCGGAGCGGACACCGGCGACGCCGCCGACGGTGCGGCGGGCCGAACGCCGGGTCGAAATCTCGAACAGTGGGAAAGATCGGCGTGGCTGAACCGGGGACGGAGCCGGGCGCGTACTCCATTTTGGATGTCGACAGGTCCACCTCTCACCCAGAGGACTTGCCCGCCGTCTGCCCGATTGAGGTCACATGCGAAGAAAACCGAGGTCCATCCGGTCGAAGATCGTTCTCGCTCTGCTGGTGCCGGTCCTCGCGCTGACCGGGCTGTGGGTGATCGACGTCAAGGCTTCGTTCGCCGACGCGACGGCGTTGCGCGACACGTACAACACGCGGGACAACGTGACCCTGCCGTGCGACCGGATGGTGGCCGCCCTGCAGGGCGAGCGCACCCGGTCGGCGGAGTTCCTGGCCACGGCCGGCGGCGACGCCGGCGCCCTGCGCGCCCGGCGGGCGGAGACCGACGCGGCGATCGCGCAGTTCCGGGAGTTGTCCCGCCGGTACCGGGGGAGCGGGGTCTCGGCCGACATCACCCGGGCGCGGATCGCGGACATGGCCACCAGCCTCGACTCGCTGACCCTGATCCGGACCCGGATCGACGCCCGGGACGCCACCCTGACCTCGGTCCTCAGCGGTTACACCGGCATCATCCGGACCGCGTTCAGCGTCTCGAACGCGGCCGCGGCCTCCAGCGATCCGCTGGTGGAGCGGGTCATGCGCACCATGGTCGCGATGCGCCGGGCCGGGGAGCTGCTCTACCAGGAGGACGCGATGCTGACCGGCGTCACCGCGGCAGGGCGTTTCGGCAACGGCGAGTATCTGCAGCTGGTCCAGATCGTCGGGGCATTGCGGTTCCAGATCCCGACCGCCGGGTCGACCCTGCCGGCGCCGGATCAGGCGCTGTTCAAGAGCATGCTCAGCGGTCCCGCGTTCGCGGCGCTGCGGACGGCCGAGGACCAGGTCATCGGGAGCGGGCCGTCGGACGGGCCGGTCGGGATCAGCCGGGAGGTCTGGAAGGCGACGTCGAACCCCGCGGTGAGCCAGTTCTTCGCCTTCCTCGCGGACGGCTACGACCACGCCGTCACGTTCGCGCGGCAGGCCCGGGACCGGATCCTGACCCGGTTCGGCGTCTCCGGCCTGCTCGGCCTGCTCGCCATCGTGGTGTCGCTGCTGTTCGCCGTGCGGATCGGCGGCTCGGTGGTACGGCGGCTGTCGCTGCTCCGGACCGCGGCCACCGAGCTCGCCCGGCGGCGGCTGCCGGAGCTGGTCCGGCGATTGCGGGCCGGTGAGCGCATCGACGTGGACGGCGAGGCGTTGCGCCTGCGCCTCGGTGGCGACGAGATCGCCGAGGTCGGCGCGGCGCTGTCCGACGTGCACCTCAGCGCGGTCGAGTCGGCGGCCGCGGAGGCCGCCATGCGGTACGACATGAACAAGGCCCTGGTCAACATCGCCCGCCGCAACCAGGCGCTGCTGGACCGCCAGATCGAGGCGCTCCGTCCGCTGGGCGGCGCCGACGCCCGCGCGTACCAGCTCGCCGTGCGGATGCGCCGGCACGCGGAGCATCTGGTGATCCTGACCGGCTCGGCGCGGAGCCGGCGCGGGCTCGGCGCCGGGGCCCTCGGCGAGATCCTCGCCCGGGTGGCCGGCGAGATGGAACACGCCGACCGGATCGCGATGGGCCCGATCGCCGACGCCGAGGTGCCCGAGCACGCCGCCGGCGACCTCGGCCACCTGATCGGTGAGCTGCTCGAGAACGCCATCACGTTCGCCGCCCCGGAAACGCCGGTGGGGCTGTCGGCCCGGCGGGTGCCGGACGGGATCGTGGTGGAGATCGAGGACCACGGGATCGGGATGTCGCCCGCCGCGATCGAGGAGACCAACCGCCGACTGGCGCAGCCGGGGGAGTTCGACCCGGCCGACAGCGCCCGGCTCGGCCTGTTCGTGGTGGCGACGCTGGCCGCTCAGCACGGGATCGGGGTCCGCCTCGGCCCCACCGGCGCGGGCGGCATCCGCGCGGTGGTGAGCCTGCCGGCGGCGCTGGCCGTGCCGACCGAGAAGGCGGCGCCGGAGGTCGCCTCGACCCGGCGGTCGGACGCGTCCCGGCTGGTGGGGATGGCGGGGCGGGCCGGGCGCCGGCCGCGGCACGCGGCGCCGCAGACCGAGTCAGTGCAATAGCGGCGGGACGGTGCTCCGGTACGGGACCGGAGCACCGTCACCTCATCGGCGTTTTTTAGGCAGGTCGAACTGGTCGGCCGAGCGGCAGTCCTTCTGGTTGCCGATCGCGGCCGGGCCCAGTTCGTTCAGGGCCGCGCGCGCTCGTTGCCGGCCGAGGTTCCACGCGTACCAGGGGTCGGGCTCTTTGAGGTCCTCCGCGATCCAGCTCAGCGTGCATCGGCGTACCGGATCGGGCAGTTTGGTCAGAGCGGGAGTCGCGTCGGCGGAGAGGGCCCGCAGATACCACGCGTCGATCTTGCCGGAGCCCGCGTAGCGGGCGGCGTTACGGCTGGCCACGTAGCCCTCGGGATCGAGCGCCGCGAGCCCGAGCAGCATCAGCACGGCGAGAGCGACGGTGGTGCCCGGGATCCACCGGCCCTGCCACTTGATGCCGGCGGCCGCGATCAGCACGAAGATCACGCCGAGCAGCATCTCGGACGCCATCACGAAGATCCGTTCCCCGGTGAAGCTGTAGACCCGCTGGTACTCCCACATCCGGGACAGCGCGGACGCCACGATGACCACACTCAAGGCACAGAGCAGACCCAGGAGTACGCGTAGCAGCACGCGCTCCGCCGGCTGATCCCGTTTCGCCCAGCGGGCCAGGGCCGCGATCAGCGCCAGCGACAGCAGCGTGACCGCGACCAGCTGCCAGAAGCCGCTCCGGGCGTACTGCGAGTAGCTGAGCCCGGCCGTCTCCAGCACGTGCCGCCGCCCGCCGAACAGCACGGTGAACTGCACCGCCACGAAACCGCCGAAGAGCAGCACCAGGGCGGCGCAGGCCGGCGCCCATTCGATCAGGCCGAGCCGGCCCTTGCCCGGGCTGTCCAGGCTGGAGGTGACCGGCGGGGCGGACAGCGTGTAGATGCCGGAGACGGCGAGCAGGCCGCCGGCCACCGCCAGGAAGATCCACAGGAAGACCGAGCCGATCGCGAAATCGGGGATGGCGTCGTCCAGCAGCTCGGAGAACGCGATGTCGGCCGACGACAACAGCGCGCCGAAGACCAGCAGCACCACGACGGTGAGCGCGACCGAGAAGAAGGCCCGCCGGGCGATTCCCGGGTTGCGGCCCGCGTTCAGGTGCCGGCGGACCCAACCGATGCCGGCGATCGCCGCGTACGGGGCGGCGACCAGGCTGAACAGGATCGACCGGACCTGCCGGCCGCCGACGATCGCCAGCGCGGTGCAGCCGATCGCGCCCAGCACGCTGAACGTCACCAGCCACCACGCGTTGCGGAACGCCAGGATGAGCAGGAGGGCGAGCGCCGCGGCGACCCAGCCGGAACGGATCAGGCGCTCCCGGCGCGGCAGGCCGGTGGACGTCCGGACGGCGAACGCCACGCCCAGCGTCAGCGCCAGCCAGCCGAGGAACCAGCCGATGCCCACCCGGTCGAGCGGCAGGAAGACCAGGAAGCCGAGGGCGCCGGCGAGCACACCGGCCGGGACGGCCCAGCCTTTGGCCTCCTTCGGCGCGGGCCAGTGCTTGGTGCGGAACTTCTGCCAGGCGGTCGGCGGGCGCTCGTACGAGCCGAACGGACGCATCGGGTAGGGCGGCGCGTACGGTTGCGGCGACTGGGCGACCAGCACTTGCGGTTTCACCGGCGGGGGCACCTGGGGTTCCGGGGGAGTGCTCGGGGCCGGCGAGGCCGGGGCCGGGGTTGGTGCGGCGGCCGGGGTTGGTGCGGCGGCGGTGGCTGGGGCTTCGCCGGCCGATGTGGTTGCGGCCGGCGCGGCCGCGGGCTTCTCGGGTTGATCGGCCGGCCGGGTGACGGCCGGAGCCTCCGCCGTCCGGGCCGGCGCCGACGCGGGGGCCGGCGCCGACGCGGGGGCCGGCGCCGACGCGGGGGCCGGCGCCGATGCGGCGGCGAGCGCCGGGGCCGGCGTCTGGGCCGGGATCATCGGTACGAACAGGGCATACCCGCGCGTGCCGGATGGGATCTGGACCGGGATCGCCCACGCCGTCTCCCCGTCGGACCCCGGCCAGACCATCGACGGGATCGCGTCGGTGGGCGGCATGACCAGCAGCTGGGGCGCCGGCACCGGGGCGGCGGGAACGTCTTTGCCCGGGTCCGCGGGAACGGACTTCGCCGTCTCGGCGGGATCGGGCTGCTCTGGTGGCAGGTCCGCCACTGCACCCTCCTAGATTGATCGGTGCGCACACCGTAAGCCGTACGCACCGCAATATCTACGCCGCGACGGGTCCGTATCGCCGCGACGACCGACCGGATTGGCACGGATCGGGGAGGTCGCCCACGCGGCCTCAGCGGCTGCGCCAGGAGGTGCGGGGGACCGGTCCGCGGCGCCGACGGAGGCCAGCGCCGGGGCGTGGGCGGTCCACCCGATCAGCCGTCCATCCGGTCCCGCTATGAGGTGGGCAGTGGCTGGGCCGGCCAGTCGAGCGCCCGGGCGCCGAGCACGGCGGCCTGCAGGGTGAACCGATGCGCGGGGTCGGCCGGGTCGTAGCCGGTGAGGGCGCGCACCCGGGCCAGGCGGTAGGTGACGGTGCGCACCGACACGTGGATGCGTTTGGCCGTCTCGGTGGCCACCGCGCCGGTGTCGAAGTAGGCCTGCAGCGTGGCGAGCAGCGGCTCGGCCCCGCCCCGGGCCTGGGTGAGCGGGCTGAGCACGGCCTGGACGAGCTCCACGATGGCCTGCTGATCGCGCAGCAGGACGCGGTAGATGAGCAGGTCGCGCGCGCTGACGACGGGGGACGGCACGCGCAGCCGGCGGGCCATCGTGAGCGCCTCGCGGGCCTCCTCGTAGGAGCGGGCGATGCCGTACAGGCCCGGATGGGGCCGCCCGACGGCGATCTGCCAGGGGCCGCCGCGAGGCAGGCGGCGCAGTTCGCCGTACATCAGGTGCCCGAGCTCCTCGGTGGGGTCCCGCTCCGGCGGCGCGGCGGTCGCGCTGATGGCCTCGGCGGGCGCCAGCACGACCAGCAGGCCGTCCTTGGTGGCGACCAGGACGTCCCGGTCGCCGAGCCGGTCGAAGATGACCGCCTCGAGGGCGGTGATGGCGGTCTCGGCGTCCGGCAGCCGCCGGCTGGGCGCGGCCAGGGCGACCTGGTGGACGCGGGCGAGGTCCAGGCCGAACGGCTCGGCCCGGTCGACCAGGGCGCCGAGGTCCGAGTCGCCGCGCAGCAGGTCGTCGATCAGCTCGCGGCGCAGGGTCTCCTCGTGCCGGACCAGATCGCGGCGGGCGACCGCGTACCCCTCGGCCAGGGTGGCGACCGCGTCGTCGACGACCTGGAGCACGGCCGCGGCGGCGGCGCGCACGGCCTCGCGGTCCCGGCTGCGGACGACTTCCGGCAGGTCCTGCCAGAGCCGGCGGGCGGCCGACAGGTAGAGCTGCACCACCCGGCCGGCCGAGATGCCCTGCTCGGCGGCCTGCCGGCCGAGCGCCTCGACGGCCTCGAGCTCGCTGCGCTTCGGTTTGCGGCCGGAGATGGCGGCGTCGGCCACCATCGGCAGGTAGTCGCCGAGCAGCGCCACCGGAATGCCGCCGGCGTCGCGGGCGGCCGCGGCGGCGACGCCGGCGAGCCATTGCTCACCGGCGTCGGTGATCGCCGGTCGTCGGGTACGGCGTGCGGCGTTCGTCATCACGGTGGCCTCTCCCACACTGGGCGTCCAGGTGTCCAGCATCGTGCATCGCGGCCGGGGACGCAGCGGCTCGGACGACGGTGCCGGCGCGTCGGTGTCCTTCATGCCCGATGGCGCGCCGTCGCCACGGCCGCCACCTCGAGGCTGTTCCGCGCGGGACGCGACGACCACGGGCGCCGGCGGCGACGTTCGCGGCCGTTCCTTGCCGGGCGTCGGCAAGCAGGTACCGAGGCGCCGCCATCGGTGCGTGATTACCGGTTACCGGCAACCAAGCGGGTGCATCTTCGCCGGTTGTTGCCAGTGTCGGCCGACCGGCCGGCGGGCAGGATGGATGGCCGGGACACACCAGCACGGAGGATGCGCCGATGAGACCGAGCGAGTCACCAGCGACGCGGACGGCCCTCGCGGTCGACTTCGGCAGCAGCGTCGCGGGCGTGTGGGCGGCCCGCCGCGGCACCGTCAGCGGCCCCAGCGGCGACGCGTTCGCGCCGGCCGGCAGCCTGGTGCGGCGGGGCCGGGTCGTCGATGTCGACGGCTGCGTCGCGGTGCTGCGGCAGCTGGTCGCCCGCTACGCCGACCCGATTCCGGCGGGCGGCGTGGTGGCGGCCTGCCGGCCGGTCCTGACCAGCCAGGACGACCAGGCGGCGATGCGCCGCGTGGTCGAGGCGGTCTTCGAGCCGGCCCGGGTGGCGTTCATCGACACGGTCCGCGCCGCCGCCATCGGCTCCGGAGCGGCCGCCGGCACGCTGCTGGTGGCCGACCTCGGCGCGCAACTGACCGAGGTGGCGCTGCTCCAGCACGGAAACGTGCTGGCCGCCCGGCGCGCCGAGATCGGCACCCGCGATCTCGCCCGGGGCGCGACCGCCGACCTGATCGCCGACATCGTCGCGCGCCACGTCGACGAGCTGCGCGATTCCGCCGCTTCCGTCGAGATGGCGTCCGCGTCGGCCCGCGGCATGCTGCTGGTCGGCGACGGCGCCGTGCACCCCGAACTGCCGGTGGCCCTGGCCGCCGCGCTGCGCATGCGCGTGCATCGCGCCGCGGCCCCGCGCACCGCGGCGCTCAACGGCGCCGGCCTGGCCGCCATGTCGCTGCTGCGTCACCCGGTCGGCACCTGACGAGCCCGCCACGCGCCCGAGGTATGGAGGCCCCGATGACCATCGCACCGCAAACGCCGCAAGCCCCGGCGGCCGAACCACTGGAACTGCTCCGCACCATGCTGGAGGAGCAGTTCGCGCTGCACACCCAGCGGCTCACCGAGCTGACCGTGTACGGCCGGCTGCCCGGCCACGGCGGTTACGACCGGCACACCCTGGACGTCCTCGCCGCCGCGTCCCGGCAGGCCATCGCGGACGCGGCGGGCGCGCTGCGGCGGATGAGCGAGGGCACGTACGGCGTGTGCGAGGACTGCGGCCGGCCGATTCCGCTCGGCCGCCTCCGCGCCCTGCCGCACGCCCGCCATTGCACCCGATGCGACCCGGGGCGCGACGGCCGGCCGCGATGAACGGTCGCCGGCCGGACGATCTTTGACGGTCAGGACGTGCTGATGTTGGCCACCAGCCGCGCGATGTGCGCGGCGCGCTGCTGACGGGTGTCGGGCCGGCCCGGCACCCCGGGACGGCGCTGCCAGGGCAGCGGGCCGTCGGCGGGCCGGTACTCCACGCCGAGCACGTCGAGCCGGTCCAGATGGCCGGTGAGCCGGCGGGCGAAGTCGCGGTAGTCGCCGCCGGCCGGGCTCCAGAGGGCCTCGGCCACCGCGCACAGCCGGGGAAAGGCCAGATAGTCGACGGCGCGCGGCGAGTCGGCGTGTTCGGTCCAGATGTTGGCCTGGCCGCCGAGGATGTGCCGGGCCTCGGCCGGGCTCAGCTCGGCCGGCACCGGGTCGAAGGCGTACGCGTCGGCCACGGTCAGCGCGATGGCGACCGGGATCGGCTCGTCCGGCGACTCGGACTGCCGGTAGTCGAGGTAGACGTGGTCGTCCGGGCAGGACACCACGTCGTACCCGCGGCGGGCGGCCGCGATCGCCCCGGTCAGGCCGCGCCACGACAGGATCGTGGTGCCGGGTGCCAGCTCGCCCTCGAGGATCTCGTCCCAGCCGAACAGGCGGCGGCCGGCCGCGGTCAGATGCTCGTCGAGGCGGCCGATGAACCAGGACTGCAGCTGCTCCGCGCTGGTCAGGCCGAGCTCGGCCATGCGCTCGGTGGTGCGCGGGTCGTTGCGCCACTGGTCGCGGGGGCACTCGTCGCCGCCGACGCCGATCCAGCGGGCCGGGAACAGCTCGATGACCTCGTCCAGGACGTCGCGGAAGAAGCCGACGGTGGACTCCTCGGCGTTGAGGACGTTGGGGTTGATCCCCCAGCGCGTCCAGACCTCCAGCGGCCGGCCGGTGACCCCGAGCCGCGGATAGGCCGCCAGCGCCGCCTGCACGTGCCCGGGCGACTCGATCTCGGGGACGACGGTGATGAAGCGCTCGGCGGCATAGGCGACGATCTCGCGTACGTCGTCCTGGGTGTAGAAACCGCCGTGCGGGCGCCCGTCGCCCGGCGCGTCCCGGGTGGCGCCGACCTGGCTCTCCCGCCGCCCCGCGCCGACCTCGGTGAGCAGCGGATACCGCTTGATCTCCAGGCGCCAGCCCTGGTCGTCGGTCAGGTGCCAGTGCAGGGTGTTGAGCCGGTGCAACGCCATCAGGTCGAGGAAGCGCAGCACGTCGTGCTTCGGCATGAAATGCCGGGCGACGTCGAGCATCGCCCCGCGCCAGGCGAACCGCGGCTCGTCGCGCACGTCCACGGCCGGCACGGCCCAGCGCTGCCCGGCGACGAGCGCGCGCCGGTACACCGCGGGCGGCAGCAGTTGCAGCAGCGCCTGGCAGCCGTAGAACACGCCGGCCGGGCTGCCGCCCGCGATGGTGGCCCGCTCGGGGGTGACCCGCATCCGGTACGCCTCGGGGCCGAGGTCGCCGGCCAGCTCCAGCGCGATGCCGCCCGGCTCCGCCGCCTCGTTCAGGGGCAGGCCGGTGGCGGGACGCAACGCCTGCCGCAGCCAGGCGAGGACACCGCCGAGGCTCGCGGGCGCGGACAGGGTGGTGCCGTGGTTCAGGACGAGCTCCCCGGCGCCGGCGGCGAAGGAGAGCGGGCGAGGGATCAGCAAGGTGGAACCTAGCCCTTCACAGCGCCGGCGGACATTCCGGCGACAAGGTTGCGCTGAATGATCAGGAAGAACACGACGACGGGTACGGAGAACAGTACGGACGCGGCCATCTGCCCGCCGAAATCGGTGCCGGTGTGCGGATTGGTGAACGACGCCAGCCAGACCGGCAGGGTGTACCGGCTCTGGTCCGGCATGAACGTGTACGCGAACAGGTAGTCGTTCCACGCCGCGATGAACGCGAAGATGCCGGTCGAGATCACGCCCGGGGCGACCAGCGGGAACAACACCCGGGTCAGCACGCCCCAGGTGCTCGCGCCGTCGATGTGGGCGGCCTCCTCGATCTCGGCCGGGATGGCGACGAAGAAGCCGCGCATCACCCAGATCGAGAACGGCAGCACGGTGGCGACGTAGGCCAGGACCAGCGCCGCGTACGTGCCGAGCAGGCCCAGGCCGTTGAACATCACGAACATCGGGATCAGCAGCGCGGTGCCCGGCAGCATCTGCACCGCCAGGATGACGACCATGATGGTGCGCCGGCCGCGGAACCGGAACCGCGACAGCGCGGCGGCGGCGAACAGGCCCAGCACGATCGAGGCCACCACGGTCAGCGCGACGACGATGACGCTGTTGCGCAGATCGGTCAGGAACTGCGGCTGGCGCACCGCGTTGCCGAAGTTGCTCAGGGTCGGGTGGTCCGGCAGGAAATGCGGCGTCGCGGTCATCACCTCGGGCCGCGGCTTGAACGCCGTGTTGACCATCCAGTAGACCGGGAACGCCCACAGCAGGCAGAAGATCGCCGCGAGGGTGTTCGCCACCCAGCGGCCGCGACGGCTCACAGGTCCTCCCCGGATCGCAGCAGGTTGCGGATGTAGAACGCGGTCAGCCCGAGCAGCAGCAGCGTGGTGACGACCGAGATCGCCGCGCCCTGCCCGATGTGGAAGCCGACGAACGCGGTCTTGTACGTGAACACACCCAGCGTGGCGGTGCTGTCGCCGGGGCCGCCGCGGGAGATCAGCCAGATCTGGTTGAAGACGTTGTAGTCCCAGATCACCGACAGGATGGTGACCAGCAGCAGGGTCGGCCGGATGTGGTTGAGCGTGACGATCCGGTAGACCGCGAGCTCGCTCGCGCCGTCCAGCCGGGCCGCCTCCTGGTACTCCCGCGGGACCTGGGTCTCGGCGGCGTTGAGGGTCAGCGCGATGAACGGCACGGCCTGCCAGACGATCAAGAGCCAGATCGAGACGTACGCCCGCGCCGGGTCCTGCGCCCAGTTCAGATCCGCGGTGCGGCCGAAGACCCCGACCCGGTCGAGCGCCCAGTTGACGACGCCGTACCCCGGCTGGAACAGCCAGTTCCACACCAGCGAGGAGGCCACGTTCGGCATCGCCCAGGCGACGATGAGCACCACGGTGACCGTGTAGCGCCAGCCGCGGCCGAGCCGGACGAGCAGGTGCGAGACGCCCATGCCGATCAGCACGCTGCCGGCCACCATCGCCGCGGTGAACAGGACCGTCCGCAGCAGCGACTGCCAGAACGCGGGGTCGGCCAGCAGCTCGGCGTACTGGTCGGCGCCGACGAACGAGTACGAGCCGGTGAACAGGGTCCGCTGGTTGTAGTCGGTGAACGACGTGAAGATCAGGAAGCCGATCGGCGCCAGTGTCACGACGACCAGCACCAGGCCCGCGGGGCTGAGCAGCCACAGCGGCGCCCGGTCCCGCCGTCGCCGGCGGGGCCGCGGTGCGAGCGCGGGAGGCGCGGCCGGCGTGGCGCCGGCCGCGTCCCGGAGGGCGGTGGTGGCCGGCACGACGGTCACTTGCCGCCGGCGAGGGTGGACTCGAGGTGGGCGTCGAATTCCCGGCCGGCGTCCGCGGGCGACTTGGCGCCCGAGGCGACCGCCGAGAACACCTGGTTGATGCTCTTGTCGCCCTCCAGGGTGGGCCACTGCGCCGCGGCCGGGGTGGCCTTGGAGTTCAGCGCGGCGGTGAAGAAGCCCGTCAGCTGCTCGTCGAGGCTCGCCTGGGCGGCCTCGATGCCCTCGGTGCTGTTCGGGATCCAGCCGTCGTGGCCGAAGACGTCCTTGTCCTGCACCGCCGGGCCGGCCGCGATCTTGGTCCACTGCAGGGCCAGCTCGGGGGTGTCGCTCTTGGTGGCAATGCCCCAGTCGGAGCCGCCGAGCATCACCGGCTGAGCCTTGCCCGAGACGCCGGGCAGCGGGAACGTGCCCAGATCCGCGGTCTTGATCTTCGGGTTGGCCTTCTGGATCAGGCCGAGCGAGCCGGTGGTCGACAGGATGGCCGAGGTCTTGCCGTCGGCGAAGACCTGGTTCTGGTCCGGGGTGATGGTGTCCAGGGCCTGCGACGCCTTGGTGGAGTACGAGTTCTGGAAGGTCTTGAAGTCGGAAAGCCCCTTCTGGCCCTCCGGCGTGGAGAAGCCGCCCTTCCAGGCGCCGCCGGTGCTGCTGGCGATGTCGCCGCCGGCGTCCCAGACGAACTGCATGCCGGCGTACCAGTACTGCCCGGGCAGGTAGAACGGCGCGAAGTCGGCGGCCGGGTGGTGCGCCCGGACCTTGTCGAGCGCGGCGGTGAGCTCGGCGTACGTCTTCGGTGTCGCGGTGACCCCGGCCGCCGCCCAGGTCTTCTTGTTGTAGATGACCGCGCGGGCGCCGGCGAAGCCGGGCACCGCGTACAGCCGGCCGTCGACGGTGGCGGGCTCCTCCAGACCGGCCAGCCAGGTGCGGCCCTGCTGCAGATCCGCCTTGTACGCCGTCAGATCGAGCAGCCCGCCGTTCGCGGCGAAGCCGGGCACCTGCGTGTTGCCGAGGTCGAGCACGTCCGGGGTGCCGCTGGTCGACAACGCCGTACTGATCTTGGTGGTGATGCTCTCCCACTGCTGGATCTGCACGTCCACCTGGGCGCCGGTGGCCTGGGTGAACTGGTCGTTGATGGCCTTGATGGTGGCGTCGGTGTAGTCGCCGTCCATGACCCAGACGGTCAGCGTCTTGCCCTCGCCCCGGGTGTTCGGCACGGTCCGGGGCGAGCCGTCGTCTCCGGCGGCCGGCTTCGAGCCGCCACCGCACGCGCTCACCAGCAGGGTCGCGGCACAGAGGACGGCCGTGGCGGCGTAGCGGCGCTTGTTCATGGGGACTCCTCAAGGGGTTCTGTCGCGGGCGCGATGGTCGTCCTTTTCATCATGTGCTGTTGGCGATGAAAATTACGACCGCAACGTGCTCCAGTCAATAACTCTTTCCCAAGAACTCTTTCTATGTTTCGATCTCGGTCATGGAACTGGTGGTGGGCGTCGACGCGGGCGGCACCGCCTCGACTGCCGTGGTCGCGACGACCGGCGGGAGAATCGTCGGCCGCGGGCGCTCCGGCCCCGGCAACCCGTTGACCGCCGGCGCCGGAAACGCCGCGACCGCGGTCGCCGCCGCGGTCCGCGAGGCGCTGGGCGAGCACTCGCCGGCGCTGGTGGGCGCCGCGACCCTGGGCATCGCCGGGCCGGCCTCCGCCGCGCCGTTCGCTCCCGCGCTGGCCGCCCTGGGCGTGACCGGGCCGGTCGGCGTGGTCGGCGACGTGGTGACCGCGTTCGCGGCCGGGAGTCCCGCCGAGTCCGGGGCGGTGCTCGTCGCCGGCACCGGGGCGATCGCCGCGGCGGTGCGCGCGGACGCCGTCGTGCGCACCGAGGACGGCCTCGGCTGGCTGCTCGGCGACGAGGGATCGGGCCGCTGGCTGGGGCTGCAAGCCGTGCGGACCGCCGTACGGAACTGGTCGTCGCCCTTCGCCGCGCGGGTGGCCGCCCAGGCCGGCGTGCGCACCGCCGACGAGATGGTCTACTGGGCCCAGGCGCTGCCGCTCGGCGAGATCACCGAGCTGGCCCCGCTGGTCTGCGCGGCCGCCCGCGCGGCCGACCCGCACGCGACCGCCATCGTCGGCGCGGCCGTCGCCCACCTGGTGCACACCCTCGACGAGCTACGTCCGGACGGCCCGGTCGTGCTGGCCGGCGGCCTGCTGACCACCGGCACGCCGGTCCGCGACGGCGTCCTCGGCATCCTGCGCGAGCGGGGGCTGCGCCCGCGCACCGGCCGCGACCCGGCGGCCGGCGCGGCCTGGCTGGCGGCACGGCCGCGGAGCCCGCTGTCCCCGGCGGCGTTGCACGACGCCCTCCTCGGCAGCGTCGTAGATTGAGATCATGGAGTACACACGTCTGGGCAGTTCGGGTCTCAAGATCAGTCGGATCACGCTGGGGTGCATGAGCTTCGGGGAGCCCGGCCGCGGCTCCGGCTGGGCGCTGGACGACGACGCCGCCGAGCCGATCTTCCGGCAGGCCCTCGACCTCGGGATCACCTTCTGGGACACGGCCAACGTCTACAACGGCGGGTCCTCCGAGGAGATCGTCGGCCGGGCGCTGCGCAAGCACACCGACCGCGACCGGATCGTGCTGGCCACCAAGGTCTTCTTCCCGGTCCACGACGGACCGGGCGGCTCCGGCCTGTCCCGAAAGGCGATCATGGAGAACATCGACGCATCGCTGCGGCGCCTCGGCACCGACTACGTCGACCTGTACCAGATCCACCGCTTCGACCCCGAGACCCCGGTCGAGGAGACGATGGAGGCCCTGCACGACGTGGTGCGCGCCGGCAAGGCGCGATACCTCGGCGCCTCGTCGATGTGGGCCTGGCAGTTCGCCAAGCTGCAGCACGCCGCTGACCTGGGCGGCTGGACCAGGTTCGTGTCCATGCAAAACCAGTACAGCCTGCTGCAGCGCGAGGAGGAGCGGGAGATGTTCGGCCTGCTCGCCGACCAGGGCGTCGGTTCGCTCCCGTGGAGCCCGCTGGCCAAGGGCCGCCTCGCCCGCCCGTGGGAGGACATGAGCACCCGGCGCGCCGGGTCCGACCCGCTGCAGGCCCGCTATGCCCACGAGGAGAACCGCCCCATCGTCGACGCCGTGCGCCGCGTCGCCGAGGCCCGCGGCGTGCCGATGGCGCAGATCGCGCTGGCCTGGGTCCTGCGGAACCCGGTCGTCGACGCGCCGATCGTCGGCCCGACCAACGCCCGCCATCTGAGCGACGCGGTGGCCGCCCTGGAGATCGAGCTGACCGGCGCGGAGGTCGCCGCCCTCGAGGAGCACTACACGCCGCGCCTGCCCTCCGGTTACGACGGCCGGTGACCTGATCCCGGTGCGGAGGCGGTGGGCGGGCCGGGCCCGATCAGCCGGCGAACGAGCCCAGCGGTGACCGGTCGCCCACCGACCAGTTGTGACCGAACGGGTCGGTGAAGCCCCCCTGCCGGTGCGTCCCCCAGGGCACGCGGTGATCCTGGATCGGCGTCCGGGCGACCGCGCCGGCCGCGACCGCGCGCTCGACGAAAGCGTCGGGGTCGTCGACGAACACCTCGATCCGGGTGCTCGTGGCCCCCGCCTGGCCGGGACTGGTCTCGGCCGGGTTCTCGGGATTGACCTCGTGCAGGAAGAACGGGGCGCCGCCGATCTCGAGGCCGGCCACGCCGCCGAGGTTCCACAGCTCGGTCGCGCCGAGGGCGGTCGCGTACCAGGCGACCGCGGCGTCCGCATCCGAGACGATCAACATCACCGAGAGCACCGGCGGCGTCGCGGCGGAACGATCTTTCGTTTTCTCGGTCATGCCCTCAGCATGCCGGACATCCCGGGCGGTGTCTGCCCGCTCCGGCCCGGCGGCTTTTCCCGGTACGGCAAATTGATCTCGATATCGTGCTACGGTGCGAAGCGCTGCAGTTTGGTTTCCGTGGACGCCGTGGGCGCTCGACAGGTCTCTGAGCCTGTTGGGCGCTTTTTCTTTTCGGCTCGTGCGCGGATCGACCAGGTGGCACGAGAGGCCGCGCGGTGCGGGTTCTCATTTTCGGAGGAGAAGCAAATGGCTTCCGGTACCGTGAAATGGTTCAACGGCCAAAAGGGATTCGGCTTCATCACCCAGGACGACGGCGGGGCCGACGTGTTCGCCCACCACACCGCCATCGCGGCCGACGGGTTCCGCAGCCTGGAAGAAAACCAGCGCGTCGAATTCGACGTCACCCAGGGGCCGAAGGGGTTGCAGGCGGCCAACATCCGCCCGCTCTGATCGGGCTCACCGCGACGGCTCGCCGCACGACTCCTGGGAGCGATCAGCCGATGACAGCGACCGCGCACGACACCCGCGCCGACTCGGTCGATCCGGTCCGGGCGTACCTGGGGAAGATCGGCCGGGTGCCGCTGCTCGACGCCGGGCAGGAGGCCGAGATCGGCCGGCGCATCGAGGCCGGCCTGTACGCGACCGAGCTGCTGCGCGCGCACGACAAGGCGGAAAAGCCGCTCGGCACGGAACTGGTGCGCGATCTGCGGATCGTCTCGCGCGAGGGCGAGCGGGCGAAAACTCATCTCCTGGAGGCCAACCTGCGCCTGGTGGTGAGCATCGCCAAGCGTTACGCCGGCCGGAACCTGCCCTTTCTGGACCTCATCCAGGAGGGCAACATCGGCCTGATCCGGGCGGTCGAGAAATTCGATTATCTCAAGGGCTTCAAATTCTCGACGTACGCCACCTGGTGGATTCGCCAGGCCATTTCCCGCGCGGCGGCCGACCAGTCCCGGGTCGTTCGGATCCCGGTGCACATGGTCGAGCTGATCAACAAGCTGCGGCGGGTCCAGCGCGAACTGATCCGCGCGCACGACCGCGAGCCGACCCTCGCCGAGCTGGCCGGGGAAATGGACGTGCCGCCGGAAAAGGTGCTGGAGATCCGGCAGCACGCCCGGGAGGTGATGTCGCTCGATCAGCCGATCGGCAAGGAGGACGACACCGCCCTGCTGGCGGATCTCCTCGAGGACGAGCACGCGGTCGTGGCGCTCGACGCGGTCAGCCACACCCTCCTGCGCGACGAGGTCGAGGCGGTGCTGGCCACGCTCACCGACCGCGAGGCCGGCGTGGTGCGCCTGCGGTTCGGGCTGGACTGCGGCGTGCCGCGGACGCTGGAGGAGATCGGCGTCGTCTACGGCGTTACCCGCGAGCGCATCCGGCAGATCGAGGCGAGGACCCTGTCGAAGTTGCAGCACCCGGCGCGCTCCCGGCTGCTGCGCGACTTCCTGTGAGCGCCGGCCGGCTCATCGGCCGAGCACCGACACCTCGGTGACCTGCGCGTCCTCGGCCGCACCCAGGTCGCTCACCCGGTAACTGGCCAGCACCCGGAGCCACCGGGCCGGCAGGTGCCCGCGGTCGGGATCGCCGACCACGACGTGGGTGTCGCTCGCGACCCGGCGCAGGAACCGTTGCATGCGCACGGCCAGTCCGGGGGTGTAGAACGCGTCGCCGACCAGGATCACCTCGGCCCCGTCGCCGTCGCCGTCGAGCAGCTCCGCGCCGGTGAGGTCGAGCGAGACGCCGTTGGCCTCGGCATTCATGGCCGCGGCGACCAGCGCGTACGGGTCGATGTCGTTGGCGACCACCGCGGCCGCGCCGGCCCGGGCCGCGGCGATGGCCACCACCCCGCAGCCGGTGGCCACGTCGAGCACCCGCCGGCCGGCCACCACCTGCGGGTGATCCAGGATGTACCGCGCGAGCGCCTGCCCGCCGGCCCACGCACTCGCCCAGAACGGCGCCGCGATCGGCCCGGCCTGCGCCTGCATCCGCGCGTGGAGCAGGACCGAGTCGTCGGCCAGGTGCAGTCCGATCTCCGGCACCAGGGCCGGACGCACGAGCCGTAGCCCGTCCATCTCGCCGGCGCGGGAGGCGAGGAACGGGGTGAGCGACATTCCGGTCAGTGTGGGCACGAAGCTGTTCCCTCGGTGTCGGTGGTGCGGGAGGCGGTCCGGATCTCGGTGCCGGTCTCGGTGTGGGTGTCGGTGTCGGTGGCGGTGTCGGTCACGTCTGCGTTCTGTCGCGCGGCGCGATCGACAGAGACACTCCCGTGCCGGTCTCCTCGACGAGGAAACCGTCGTCCCGCCCCTCCGCGGTGAGCATCGCGTCGTACAGCTCGGCGTTGGTCATCTCCACCCGCCCGCCGGCCCGGGCGATGAGCACAGCCAGGACTGCCCGCAGATTGACGTCACTCAGATACCGCACGGCAAGCCTTCCCTGTGGCATCGATGCGAAGAGAACCTCAGGAACGAGATCCAACGAGACGCGAAGGCTGACGCGAACCCATCAGCGGGTGTACCCCTCAGACCTTACGTCAACCCGGCCGCCCGGGCTTCCCGGCGCGCGTTCCGCGGGGTCACTTCCACCTTGCCGGGGCCGTACGGGACCCTCTTCGGGTGGATTACTTCTTCTACTGCCGTGACCGGGACGGCGTCGGCGACCTGCGCCGGCGGCTCGTCGAGGAGCACTGGTCGTTCATGGACCGGTTCGCCGCGGGCATGATCGCGCGCGGCCCGACGCTCGCCGCCGACCTTGAGACCGGCACCGGCAGCGTGCACATCGTCGAACTGCCCGGTCCCGAGGCCGCGCGCGTCTTCGCCTTCGAGGAGCCCAACTACCGGGCCGGCGTGTACCGCGAGGTCCTGGTCCGCCGGTACACCGACCTGCTCGGCCGCACGATGTGGGACTTCCCCGGCGGCCCGGACGAGAAGCCCGGACGCCATCTGATCCTCGCCCACGCCAAGCCCCTGACGGACTGGCCGGGCGCCGGCCGCGCCGAGCCGCCGCTCGACCGCGACCGGCTGATAGCCTTCGGCCGCCTGCTGTCCGAGGACGGCGAGGACTGGGAGGGCACGGCCGTGATCGGCGATTTCCCCGACCCGGAGGCGATCCGAGCCCTCTTCGCCGCGACCGGCGCCTACGACCGCATCGAGGTGCATCCCTGGACCTTCGGCGGCCGCCGCTGACCGACGGCGATCCACGCGCCGCTTCCGAAAACCGGAAGAGCCGGACCGGCGTCGGGGTGACTGCCGTCACGCTGAGCCGATGAGCGAATTCGTGCGGAACCAGTGGTACGTGGCGGCGTACGGCCGGGAGATCGGCCGGCAGCTGTTCAGCCGGACCGTCTGCGGCGAGTCCATCCTGTTCTGGCGCACCGAGGCCGGCGAGGTCGCCGCGATGAGCGACCGCTGCGTGCACCGGCGATTCCCGCTCTCGCAGGAGCCGAGCCACCTGGTCGGCGACACCGTGGTGTGCGGCTATCACGGCTTCACCTACGACCGGGGCGGCGCCTGCGTGGCCGTGCCGGGGCAGGCCCGGATCCCGCGTACGGCCCGGCTCACCTCCTATCCGGTGACCGAGCTGGACGGTTTCGTCTGGGTCTTCATCGGCGATCCGGCCCACGCCGCCACCACCCGCGTTCCCCGGGCGCCGTGGCTGGACATGCCGGGCTGGACCGCGGTGTCCGGGATGGAGCCGCTGGCGGCCCGGTACAGCCTGCTGGTGGACAACCTGCTGGACCTGTCGCACGAGACGTACCTGCACGGTGGCTACATCGGCACGCCGGAGGTCGCCGAGACGCCGATCGTCACCCGGGTCGACGAGGACGCCGGGATCGTGTACGTCTCGCGGCGGATGGCCGACGCCGCCTGCCCGCCGTTCTACGCCAAGAGCACCGGCATCACCGGGCGGATCACCCGCTGGCAGGACATCGAGTTCACGCCGCCCTGCCTCTACCTGCTGCACAGCCGGATCGCGCCGGTCGGGGTGCTGCCGAACGCGGACGGCACCGATCCCGGCGCGTTCCACGTCGAGGTGGTCTATGCGCTCACCCCGGAGACCGAGCGCTCGACGCACGACTTCTGGGCGGTGGCCCGCGATTTCGCCCTCGAGGACCAGGGCGTCTCCGACTTCCTGGCGGAGAACAACCGGACCGTCGTTTTGCAGGACGTGGCCGCGCTGAACGTCCTCGAGCAGGTGATCGCGACCGAGCCGGACGGATATCAGGAACTGTCCATCAACATCGACACCGGCGGCCTCGCCGCCCGGCGGATGATCGCCAAGCTCCGATGACCGGCGAGCTCCGATGACCGGGCCGAAAATCGGGCCGAAAATGCTGCGGGTCGACTGGCTGCCGGGCTCCGACCAGTTGCGCGGGCGCTGCCATTGCGGCGCCGAATCCGTCGCGGACGACCCGGTCGCCATGTGGCGGTGGCTGCTCGCCCACCCGGACCATCCGTCCAGCGCGGATCCGCTGTCATCCTCCGCCGGATGTCGCCGGGACGGACCGTGATGCGGCTGACCGTAAGCCGGCGCGAGACGGTCGCCGACGGTGTGGTGGTCCTCGACCTGCGCGACCCGTCCGGGTCCGACCTGCCGCCCTGGACCCCGGGCGCGCACATCGACCTGGTACCGGCTGCGGACGTCGTCCGGCAGTACTCGCTCTGCGGCGACCCGGCCGACCGTACGGTCTGGCGGATCGCCGTGCTCCGCGAGCCGGACGGCCGGGGCGGCTCGCGGGCGGTGCACGACCGTCTCCACGAGGACGACCTGGTCGAGACGCGCGGTCCCCGCAACCACTTCCCGCTCGTGCCGGCGCCGCGCTACCTGTTCGTCGCGGGCGGCATCGGCATCACCCCGCTGCTGCCCATGATCGCCGCCGTCGCATCGGCCGGGGCCGACTGGCGCCTGCATTACGGCGGCCGCAGCCGGGGGTCGATGGCCTTCCGGTCCGCGCTCTGCTCCGCGTACGGCGCCCGGGTGTCGGTTCATCCGCAGGACGAGACCGGCCTGCTCGACCTCGACGCGATCCTGGCGGACGAGCCACCGGACACGCCGATCTACTGCTGCGGCCCGGAGCCGCTGCTGCAGGCGATCGAGCGGCGCTGCCCGGACCGCCCGCTGCACCTGGAGCGCTTCGCGCCGAGTGAGCCGGGCGAGCCGGTCCGGGCCGGCTCGTTCGAGGTGGAGCTGGCCCGCACCGGCCGCGTGCTGACCGTGCCGCCCGGCCGGTCGATCCTGCGGGCCGTCCAGGAAGCCGGCGTCGAGGTGCTCTGGTCGTGCACCGAGGGAACCTGCGGCACGTGCGAGACCACGGTGCTCGACGGCGCGGTCGACCATCGGGACAGCCTGCTGACGCCGGCCGAGCGGGCGGCGAACGACACGATGTTCATCTGCGTCTCCCGCGCGGCCGGTCCACGCCTGATCCTGGACCTATGACTGCCAGGGGCGAGACCGGGCCGGTGCTGCGGCGGGCCACCCAGCTGCTGACCGCGTTCACCCCGGAACGGCCGGCCCTCACGCTGACCCAGCTGGCCCGCCGCGCCGGGCTGCCGCTGACCACCACGCATCGCCTGGTGGGCGAGCTGGTGCACTGTGGGCTGCTGGAGCGCGACCCGGCCGGCGAGTACCGGGTCGGCCTACGGCTCTGGGAGATCGCCTCCCTGGCCCCGCGCGGCCTCGGCCTGCGCGAGCGGGCCCTGCCGTACATGGAGGACCTGTTCGCCGTCACCCGGGAGAACGTGCAGCTGGCCGTTCGCGAGGGGGGCGAGTCGGTGTACGTGGAGCGGCTCGCCGGCCGGCACGCCGTCCCGGTGCTGACCAGGGTCGGCGGCCGCTTCCCGCTGCATCCCACCGGCGTCGGCCGGGTGCTGCTGGCGCACGCCCCGGCCGACGTCCAGGAGTCCGTGCTCGCCGGTCCCCTCGCCAGGTTCACCCCGCTCACCGTCACCGACCCGGACGCGCTGCGCAAGATCCTCGCCGACGTCCGGGCGCACGGCTTCGCCGTGAACGACCGCCAGGTGACCATGGACTCGCTCTCGGTGGCCGCACCGATCCGGGCCGCCGACGGCGAGGTGGTGGCCGCCGTGTCGATCGTGGTGACGGCCGGAACGGCGCTGCCGGCGGCGCTGGCCCCGGCGGTGCGGGCCACCGCGCAGGGCATCACCCGCGCGCTGCGGACGTGAGCGCCCGGGACCGGCCGAAGCCGCCGGGCGACGACAGCGCCGGCCGGAGCCGCGAGCACGGCCCCGGCCGGCGCCGGTACTACCACTTCGAATGCCTGACGGCCTTCCTAGCGCTGCAGGGTGAGCAGGCCCGGACGCCACGGCAGGTTGTTGTAGTCGCCGCCGGCGCTGGGGTTCTTGCCCTGGTAGAGCAACTGCAGGTTGCAGGCGTCCACGGTCTTGGTCTGGTCCGGGTTGTTCCGGACCAGGTCGCCGTGGCTGATGTCGTTCGTCCACGAGGCGCCGCTGTTGGCCTTGCCCGCGAACGGGTTGCTCTCGCTCGCCGCGTTCGGGGTCCACGACCCGCTGAGGCTGCTGGAGGTGAACGACCGGAAGTAACGGCCCTGGCTGCCGATCGCCTCGACGATCATCAGGTACTGGTTCTGCCCGGCCACCTTGTACACCTCGACCGCCTCGAACAGGTTGTTCGTCGAGTCACTCATGATCGTCGTGTACGAGGAGCCGAAGCTGCCCGGGAAGTTTCCGATCGGCATGCTGGCCCGGTAGATCTTGCCGTTGTCGCCGGCGAAGAACAGGTACATGTTCTGGCCGTCACCGATCAGGGTCTGGTCGATCGGGCCGGTGCCGGAGCCGGAGATGCTGCCGGTGAACAGCGGCTGCGGGGACGACCAGCCGTTGGGGTTGGTCGGGTCGCTCGAGGTGCGGTAGATGAACGGCCAGGCGCCCCACTGGTAGGCCAGCACCCAGATGTTCTTCGGCGCGAAGTACAGCAGGGTCGGCGCCACGGTGCCCGAGGACATCCCGTTCTGGCTGGCCGAGGCCATGTCCGACCAGTTGGTGAACGGGGTGAAGTTCATCGAGCCGTACGAGCCGTTGACCACGTTCGACGCGTACACCAGGTGCTTGCCGTTGTAGACGACGTTGGTGAAGTCCTTCAGCGACGTCCAGCCCGACTTCGGGTTGGCCAGCACCCCCGTGGAGCTCCAGCGATAGCTCGACGGCAGCGGGCAGCCGCTGGGCGGCGACGACGTCGGCGGGGTCGTGGGCGGAGTGGTCGGCGGGGTCGTGGGCGGGGTGGTGGGCGGCGTCGTCGGGGCGGTGGTCGGGGTGGTGGTGCCGCCGGTGCAGGTCACACCGTTCAGCGCGAAGCTCGCCGGCTCCGGGTTGCTGCTGGTCCACGACCCGTTGAAGCCGAACGAGACCGTGCCGTTGGTCGGCACCGAGCCGTTGTAGCTCATGTTCTTCGCGGTCACCGCCGCGCCGCTCTGGGTCAGCGCCGTGTTCCACGCCTGCGTCACCGTCTGCCCGGCGCCGAACGACCAGGTCAGCGTCCAGCTGGTCAGCGAATCACCCAGGTTGGTGATCGACACGTTGGCGCCGAACCCGCCCTGCCACTGCGACGACACGGCATAGTCCACCGAGCAGCCCGCCGCCGCCGCGTCGGCCGGTAATGCCACGGCGACCGCTGCCGCCGCCAACAGCCCGACGCCGGCGGAGGCCAGCATGGCATTGGTTGCTCTCGATCTGTTCATTGCGGTTCTTCTCCTGACGGGGGGATGGCGGCGTCCGCGTTGGGGGAGCGTTAACGGCCGCGTCAGGGATATTACGGGAGCGCTCCCACGGGCTCAATCGAAAACCCATTGCTGAAAAGTTGTTATGCCATTGTTCAACGCGGAGAATCCTTTCCGCATTGACCCGGATCCCCACCTGGCGGCGCCTCGGAAAGGCATTACCCGGCCCACCGCCCGTTTGGCGTCCGGCCCACGGTCGGATTGAACGCGCCCAGAACTCCATCAGGTCGGGCGACATGATCGTCCCCAGCCGGCGAAACCGGTGGTCCGGCAGATTCTTGCTGCTGCGACCAGCTAAGACCACGCCCGCGGGTGCCGATCGGAATCTGGGGACCAATCGACACGAGAGGGGACGGCCGGTGCGGCGCTTTGCGATCGGGGCCCGGCTGGCCTGCGCCTTCGCCGCGGTCCTGGCGCTCCTGCTCATCATCGCGGGCATGGGCTTCGCCACCCTCGTGCAGCTGAGCAACTCGGCCGGCGAGGTGCGCCGGCTCGAGGTCCTGACCCGGCAGGCCCAGGAGATCAAGACGCACGCCACGACGCTCTCCGGCTGGCAGTCCGGCTACATCAACGACATCTACCGGCTGGGCGCGGCACGGGCGCTGGGCGGGGAGTCCGTGGCATTCAAGGCCTGGCAGCAGGAGCACGACCGGTTCCAGCAGTTCCTCCGGCAGATCGACGCCGGCGCGCTCACCGCGGACGAGCGGGCGCTGTTCGATCGGGTCACCACCGAGCTGGCGAACTACGCCGAGGTCAACGACCGGCTGGTGGCCGCGTACAAGCCGGGAACCGTGCAGGCCCTGTGGAACGCCGACCAGATCGCCCTGTACGACGGCTGGAACAGCTACTACCGGATCATGTTGTGGGCCCAGCGGCTGGGCCAGTCCGTCGACCATCGCAGCGTCGAGGCGGTCCGCGCGTCGGCGTCCGACGCGACCCGCGCGCGGTGGACGATCGGCGTCGCCACCGCGCTCGCGCTCCTGCTGGGCGCGGCGTCGGCGTTCCTGGTGACCCGCAGCATCGTACGGCCGGTCGGCGCCGCCCGGGACGCGCTGCGTGAGGTCGCCGGCGGCGATCTCACGGTGACCCCGGTGGTCGACGGGCGCGACGAGGTGGCCGAGATGTCGGCGGCGCTCGGCCACGCGGTGAGCGGCATCCGGACGATCGTCTCCGACGTGGCCGCGCAGGCCGGGACGCTGAGCCGCACGTCGGCCGAGCTGGACGCGGTGTCCGGCGCGTTCGCCCGGGCGGTCGCCGACACGTCGGCTCAGGCCGGGCTGGTCTCCAGCGCCGCCGACGAGGTCAACGAGAGCGTCAACACCATGGCGGCGGGCTCGCACGAGATGGGCGCCTCGATCTCGGAGATCGCCCGCAACGCGAGCGACGCCGCGACCGTCGCCGAGCAGGCGGTGGCCGCGGTCGAGCAGACCAACCGAACCGTGACGAGCCTCGGCGCGTCCTCGACGGCGATCGGCGACGCCGTGCGGCTGATCACCACGATCGCGAGCCAGACGAATCTGCTCGCGCTCAACGCCACGATCGAGGCCGCCCGGGCCGGGGAGATGGGCAAGGGCTTCGCGGTGGTGGCCGGGGAGGTCAAGGATCTCGCGCAGGAGAGCGCCGGGGCGGCGGAGCGCATCGACGAGCTGGTGCGGGCGATCCAGAGCGACTCGGACGCCGCGGTCGTCGCGATCGGGCACATCGGCGACATCATCGGCCGGATCAGCGCGTACCAGACCGGCATCGCGGGCGCGGTGGAGGAGCAGACCGCGACCACCGGCGAGATGAACCGTGGCGCGGTCGCCGCCTCCACCGGCACGGCCAGCATCGCCGACAACATCCGCGCGGTCGCCACCTCGGCGTCGGCCACCTCGGCGGACGTCGTCCGGGTGCGCGCGGCCGCGGCCGACCTGACCCGCATGTCCGATGCCCTGCGCGAGGCCGTCGGGCAGTTCCGGTATTGAGGACGCCGATGCGATTCAAGATCATCGCGGCGCTGGCCGCAATCCTCGCCCTGGTCTCGGCGTGCACGGCCGCGCCACTGACCCTGACCGACGCGGAAGTGCCCTCGCTCGGCCAGGAGACCATCCACGTCGGCATCGCGTACGACACGGCGGGACGCGGCGACAAGAGCTTCAACGACGCCGCCGGAGCGGGCCTGGACCGGGCCAAGAAGGAATTGCTGATCCAGGCCACCGAGGTGACCGCCAAGGCGGAGAGCGACACCGGCCGCGCGGCCAGCCTGCGTGAGCTGGTCGCGACCGGCGCCAACCCGGTGATCGCGGTCGGCTTCCTGTACGCCGCCGCCGTCGGCGTGGTCGCGAAGGAGCACCCGGACACGCTGTTCGTGATCATCGACGACGACTCGGTCAAGGCCGGCAACGTGGTCAACATGCTCTTCGCCGAGGAACAGGGGTCCTACCTGATCGGCGTGGCGGCGGCCCGGGCCACCAGGACCCGGCGGGTGGGCTTCGTCGGCGGCGTGGACGTGGCACTGATCCACAAGTTCCGGGCCGGGTACGTCGCCGGCGTGCACAGCGTCGACCCGGACATCCGGGTGGACGTCCGCTACCTGACCCAACCGCCGGACTTCGGCGGCTTCAGCGCGCCGGAGAAGGGAAAGGCCGCCGCCGCCACGATGCTGGCGGACGGCGCCGACGTGATCTACGCGGCCGCGGGCGGGTCCGGCGGCGGCGTCTTCGAGGCGGTCGCGGCCGCCGGCGGCGCCTGGGCCATCGGCGTCGACTCCGACCAGTACCTCAGCGCGCCCGCCGCGGTCCGGCCGATCATCCTGACCTCCATGCTGAAACGGGTCGACAACGGGGTCTTCCAGGAGATCCAGGCGTACGTCAAGGGCGACCGGGTGGGCGGCACCAAGCGCTACGACCTCAAGGTGGACGGGGTCGGGTACGCCACCTCGAACCCGAAGGTCAAGCCGTACGTCGCGGCCATCGAGAAGGAGCGGTTCCGGATCCTCAGCGGCAACGTGCGGGTCCCGGCCGCATAGCTGCGCGCCGGGCGACGGGCCAGGCCGGGCCGGGGTGAGATGACTCATTCCCGAATCGCTCACCTATCGGCACCACCGGCCGAACAAAACATCCGACCGGATCCCCGTCCCGCGAGGTGCCCTCTACCATGACCGTCTCGGCCGACGCCGCCATCGAGCTCCCCCCAGTCGGAACGCCGATGTTCCTCGTCCTCGGTGAGACGGTGAACTTCCGGTCCCGCCTCGAGTCGATCGACCGCGGCACCTTCACCGTCGCCGCCCCGCTCGAGACCGCCGTCCCCGCCGCCCTCCGGCCGGGGCACGAGTTCGATGTCTTCTGGGCGCCGCCGCGCACCCGGATCGTGGTGCCCGCCCGCCTGCTCGCCGTCTCCGATCAAGCCCCGTTCCGCTGGACCCTCAGCGCGACCGAGGCCCCGCGGCAGAGCAACCGCCGGGAGTACGTCCGCGGCGGTGGCGGCGCCGCGGTCCGCCTCGCCACCGACGACCACGAGGTCGAGGGCGCCCTGCTGGACATCAGCGAGGGCGGCCTGCGGTGCTGGATCGACGAGCCGTCGCCGCTCTGCCCCGGCGATCACATGCGGGCCACGGTCTGGCTCGGCGCGTCCGGCCAGGCCGAGTTGAGCGGCACGATCCTGACGGTGCGCGACGCCCCGCACGGCGACCCGGGCCGGCAGGTCGTGCTCACCTTCAACACGCCGGAAAGCCTGGCCCAGATGATCCGCCTCTACGTGATGACCTGGGAGATCGACGAGCGGCGGCTGCACCAGCCGGTCTCCTGAGCGGGCGGCGGCCGCCCTCCGGCGCGACAGCTCCGCCAAGCCGGCCGGACCGGCAGTGCGCGTAGACCCGGGTTCTGACACGCCATGGACGACAGCTGTGACGCACCTCCTCGGCGTGACCACCGGAAAGGGGACCTGAAGGAAATCGTAAGCGCCTCCCGGCAAGGTTCTCCCCGTCCGCAACGACACGCAACCCACCAGGGAGATCCTCCGATGCGCAAGCTCATCAACTCGACCTACGTCACCCTCGACGGCGTCATCGAGAACCCGGTCTGGACGTCGCCGTACTTCGCCGAGGAGGCGATCGAGGTCGCCACCGAGCTGACTTCCGGCGCCGACGCGCTGCTGATGGGCCGGGTGACCTACGACGGCTTCTCGCAGGCCTGGCCGGCCATGGACGAGAGTGACCCGACCACCGGCGCGGCCTTCTTCAACAACGTGCGGAAGTACGTGGCCTCGACCACCCTGACGGATCCGTCGTGGAACAACACCGAGGTGCTGGCGGGCGACCTGGTCGAGGCGGTCGCGAAGCTCAAGGCCGCGGATGGCAAGAACATCGTTCAGTACGGGTACGGCAAGGTCACCGCGCAGCTGATCGAGGCCGGCCTGGTCGACGAGGTGAAGTTCTGGATCCACCCGGTCATCGTGGGCAGCCCCAGCTTCACCAGCGTGCTGAGCGACGTCGCGGCCACCTTCGAGCTGATCGGCACCCGGGTCTTCACCAACGGCGTCATCGTCGCCACCTACCGCCCGAAGGCCGCCGCCTGATCGAGGGTGAGCTTGGCGCCCTCGGCCACCAGATCGTCGAAGCGCTCCTGGCCGAGAGCGGCCACCGCCCGTCGCGCCGCCCGGTCGAGCTCATCCTGCTCGGCCGGGGCGGCCGGGGCGCCGTTCTGGTCGCGGGCGGTGGCGGCGGCGCCCAGCATCCGGGCCGCCGCGGCCGGCTCGGCCAGCGTGGCCATGCCCTCGACCGCGCCGATGCCGTCGCGGGTGGAGCCGATCGAGGCCTCGTACGCCTCCACGTGCAGCGCCCGCGCCGCGGCCGGATCGCCCTGCCGGTCGCGGGCGTGGCCCAGCTCGACCAGGACCATCGGCAGATACGGCGGCGGCTGCGGCTCGGCCCGGCCCCGGTCGGCGATCCGGGTCAGGTGGGTGACCGCCTGGTCCAGGCGGCCCGAGCGGCGGGCCGCGATGCCGAGGCTCAGCTCGGCGAAGATCACCGCGGTGGGCGCGCCCTGCTCGACGGCCAGCCGGTAGGCGCGCTCCGCCAGCTCCCGCCCGGCCTCGTAGTCCCGGGCCTGCACGGCCAGCCAGGCGAGCCAGGACAGCTTGCTGCCGATCTCGGGCCGCAGCGACAGCTCGGTGGCCCAGCGCAGCCCTTCGCGGTGCACGGCGGCGGCCCGCTCGTGCCGGCCCTGGAACTCGGCCAGCCCGCCGAGCCATTCGCCGGCCCGCAGCCGCCCCCACCGGTCGCCGAGCCCGGCGAAGAGCACGTCGCTGCGGGTGGCGGCCGCTTCCAGGGCGGCCAGGTCACCGGCCGCGTGCGCGAGCATCGCCCGGGACGCCAGCACCGCGGCCTCGGTCCACGAGTCGTCGAACTCGGTCGGCAACAGCGCGGCGGCGAGTTCCAGGTCGCCGCGGTCGAGCACGGCGTTCGCCACGAACCAGGCCGCGCGGCCCTTCGGATCAAGAGCGAGCACATCCCGTACGTCCGGAGGCACCGGCTCGCCCTGCAGCAGGGCGAGACCAAGTCGCCAGGGCGCGGCCCGGCGTTCCTGTCCGGCCGTGCCCGGTAGGGCCAGGGCGGCGCGTGCCTCGCTGAGCCGGCCCCGCAGGACCCAGTACCAGGTGAGCGCGAGCGCCAGCGGCAAGCCGCCGCCGTTGGTCAGCGCCGCCTGGAGGTTGGCCCGCTCGGCGTCCAGGATCGCGAGCCACTCCCGCTGCCCCGGCCCGCGCAGCCCCGCGTCGGCCCGGGTGGCCAGCTCCAGGTAATAGTCGGCGTGCCGGGCCCGGATCGCGGTGGCGTCCGGCAGCCGGCCGGCGCCGAACTCCGCGACCGACTCCAGCAGCCGGTACCGCGGCCCCGGCTCGGCCACCACGAGCGAGCGCTCCACCAGCCGGTCCACCGCGTCCAGGTCGGCGTCGCACACCCGCTCGGCGGCCTCGGGCGTGCAGCCGTCGCGGAACACCGAGAGCCGCGCCAGCACCGCGCGGTCCGGCGGATCCAGCAGATCCCAGCTCCATCCGATCACCGCGGTCAGCGTGCGCTGCCGCTCCGGCACGTCCCGCTGCCGCGTGGTGAGCAGCCGGAACCGGTCGTCCAGGCGATCGACCACGCCCTGTACGCCGAGCGCGCGGACCCGGGTCGCGGCCAGCTCCAGGGCCAGCGGCAGGCCGTCCAGCCGGCGGCAGAGCTGCGCCACCGCGGGCGCGGTCCGCTCGTCGAGCCGGAACCCGCGGGTCTGTGCGGTCGCTCGCGCCGCGAACAGCCGGGCCGCCGCCGACCGCCGTACGGAATCGACGTCGGCCGGATCGGCCGCCAGCGCGAGCGGACCCACCTCCCAGATCCGCTCGCCCGAAAGCAGCAGCGGCTCGCGGCTGGTCGCCAGCACCGACACGCCCGGCGCGTCGCGCAGCAGCCGGCCGGCCAGGGCGGCGGCCGCGCCGATCACATGCTCGCAGTTGTCCAGCACGAGCAGCATCTCCCGGTGCCGCAGCGCCGCCACCAGCCGATCGGCCGCCGATCCGGCCGGGCCCGGCGCCTCGTGCAGGCCGAGCACCCCGAGCACCTGCTCGGCCACCCGGGTGTCGCCGGGCGGCAGCGGCGCGAGCTCCACCAGATGCACGCCGTCCGGCCGGGTCTGCTCGCCCGCGGCGGCCGCGGCGAGCCGGGTCTTGCCCACGCCGCCCGGCCCGACCAGGGTGAGCAGCCGGCCGGCCGGGATCAGCGTGCGCAGCTCGGCGAGCGCCTCGGCCCGGCCGATCAGCTCGTCCAGCGGGGCGGGCAGGCTGTTGCGGACGATCGCGGCCTTGGGCGGGGCGGCCAGGCCCGGGTCCTGGTCGAGGATCTGCCGGTAGAGGGCGGCCAGCTCGGGAGCCGGGTCCAGGCCCAGCTCGTCGGCGAGCCGCTCGCGCAGCCCCGCGTAACTTTCCAGCGCCTCGGCCTGCCGGCCCGCGGCGTACAGGGCGCGGATGTGCAGCGAGCGCAGGCCCTCCCGCAGCGGATGCCGCTCGACCAGCTCGGCCAGCTCGGCGGCGACCAGGTCGTGCTCGCCGCGGGCGAGCCGCGCCTGGGCCAGCCGCTCGTGCACGACCAGGCGCTGCTCGGCCAGCCGGGTCGCCTCGGCGCGGGCGAACTCCCGGTCGGCCACGTCGGCGTACGCCTGGCCGCGCCACAGCGCGAGCGCCGCGCCCAGCCGCTCCACGTCGGCGGCCTCGGCGAGCGCGGCGAACCGGTCGGCGTCCACGTCGCCGGCCCGCAACCGGTAGCCCGGCGGCCGGGACTCGATCAGGTCCCGCGCGCCCGGCTCGGCGTCGTTGAGCGCCTTGCGCAGCTGCGACACCCGCACCTGCAGCGCGGCGGCCGGGTCGGCGGGGGCGTCGTCGCCCCACAGGTCCTCGATCAGCCGGTCGGCCGAGACCACCCGGTTGCGGTGTGCCAGCAGATCGGCGAGCAGCATCCGCACCTTGGCGCCCGGCACCACCACCGGCTCGCCGTCGTCGGTGGTGACGGCGAGCGGGCCGAGGATCGCGAAGCGCACAGCGGATCATCGTACGGCGGTAAGCCAACCGTAAGGGCGACCGCGCACGCTGGGCGCATGGAGCTGTACTTCGAGGAGCACGGCTGCGCGGGCGGGGGCGCCGGCCCGGGACGGCCGCTGATCCTCGTGCCGGCCGCGCTGTCCGGCATCCGCACGTCGTACGGCGTGCTGTTGCCCTTGCTGGCGCGAAGCCGGCGCGTGGTGGCGATCGAGTTGCCGGGGCACGGCCGCAGTCCCGAGTGCGCGGGGCCTTACACCGTCGAGGGCTTCGCGGCGGAAGTGACGCACCTGCTGGACCGGCTCGGCCTGCCGCGGGCCGACGTGCTCGGCTGGGGTCTGGGGGCCGCCGTCGCGCTGCGCATCGGCACCCACCACCCGGCGCGGGCCGGGCGGCTCGTGCTCGCCTCGCCGGCGTTCGACCGCGGCGGGCTGCACCCCGGGCTGCTCGACGGCGCCCAGGACCTGCGGCCCGAGCACCTGTACGGCTCGGAGCTGCACGACGAGTACGTGCGGACCGCGCCCGATCCGGCCGGCTGGGACCGCCTGGTCACCAAGATGGCGGTGCTGGACGCGCATCCGCCCGAATGGACGGCCGCGCAGATCCGGGCGTTGCGGGCGCCCGCGCTGGTCGTCGTGGGCGACGCCGACATCGTCCGGCCGGAACACGCCCTGCGGATGTTCCGGCTGCTCGGCGGCGGCGTGCCCGGCGACCTCCGGGCGCTGCCGCGCTGCCGCCTCGCGATCCTGCCCGGCACGACGCACGCCTCGTTCCCGCAGCGGGCCGCGCTGCTGGCCCCGATGGTGGAGGAGTTCCTCGACGAGGACCTCGCCGGGGCCGGTACGTCCGGCGGCGTACGCGCACAGCCGCCCCTCGACGGACGCCGCGGCCCGCCCGGGCGGGCAGGGTCGGTGGCATGGACCCCATCGTCACGAGAGGTTTGACCAAACGGTACGGCGCGGCCCTCGGCAGCGGGACGAACACGCCGTGACATCGTCTGACTTCATGGAGGTCAGCACGGCCCGCCGGTGGCTGGGCGACGGGCTGCTCGCCGCGGCGCTGCTCGTCTTCACCATGGTCACCACCCGGTACGCGGCCGAGAACCAGCCCGGCACGATGCATCTCGACGCGATGAGCCGGGTCCTGATCGCGGTGGCGGCCGTCGCGCTGGCGGTCCGGCGGCGTTGGCCCGTGGTCACCCTCGCCATCGTCACCGCGGCCGTGTCCGGGTACCTGATCGGCGGCTACGCGTACGGCGGGATCATGATCTGCCTCCTGCTGGCGGTGTACACGGTGACGGTCGCGCTGCCGCTGCGGCCCGCCGCGGTGGCCGCCGGCGCCGCGCTGGTGGCGATCAGCGTGCACGCGTTCGTGCCGCCCGCGGGCGGCCCCGGCATCGCCGGGCTGATCCCGGCCGCGGCCTGGGTTGTCGTACCCTTCGCGGTGGGCGTCGCGGTGCGGCTCAGCCGGGAGGCGGCCGCGCGGGCCCGCACCGACGCCGCCCGGCGGATCGCCGACGACGAGCGGCTGCGGGTCGCCCAGGAGGTGCACGACGTGGTGGGTCACGGCCTGGCCGCGATCAACATGCAGGCCGAGATCGCGCTGCATCTGCTGCACCGCAAGCCCGAGCAGGCCGAGGCCGCGCTGACCGCGATCAGCCGCACGAGCAAGCAGGGGCTCGACGAGCTGCGGGCGACGCTGACGGCCGTTCGCGGCGACGCCGGCCGCGCGCCCATGCCGGGCCTCGGCGAGCTGCCCGCGCTGCGGGACCGGCTCGCGCACGCGGGCCTGCCGGTGTCGCTGACCATCGAGGGCGAGCCGGACGGGCCGCTGCCGGGCGCCGTCGACCTGGCCGCCTACCGCATCGTGCAGGAGGCATTGACCAATGTGCTCCGGCACGCCGGGGCGACGAGCGCCGAGGTGGCCATCACGTACGCGCCCGGCGCGCTCGAGCTGGAGGTGACCGACCGCGGCCTCGGCGGCGTGCCGTCCGGCCCGGGCAGCGGCATCGCGGGCATGCGCGAGCGGGCGGCCGCGCTCGGCGGCGAGCTGACCGCCGGGCCCCGGCCCGGCGGCGGGTTCCGGGTGCACGCGGCACTGCCGGTGGCCCGGTCATGATCGACGTTCTGCTCGCCGACGACCAGGACCTCGTCCGCCTCGGGCTGACCGCCCTGATCGGGTCCGAGGACGACATGCGGGTGGTCGGCGAGGCGGCCGACGGGCTGGCCGCGGTGGCGCTGGCCCGCGAGACCCACCCCGACGTCGTGCTCATGGACGTGCGGATGCCCGGCATCGACGGCATCGAGGCGACCCGCCGGCTCGCCGCCGACGAGACCATGACCGGTACGCGGGTGATCGTGCTGACCACGTTCGAGCTCGACGAGTACGTCTTCGACGCGCTGCGCCACGGCGCCAGCGGCTTCCTCACCAAGGACACCAAGCCGGCCGAGGTGCTGCGGGCCATCCGGCTGGTGGCCGCGGGGGAGGCGCTGCTGTCGCCGTCGGTGACCCGCCGGGTGGTGCGGGAGTTCGCCACCCGCCCGTCCCGGGCCCGCAAGCCGCACCCCCGGCTCGACTCGCTCACCGACCGCGAGAAGGAGGTCGTCGGCCTGGTCGGCGAGGGCCTGAGCAACGAGGACATCGCCGGGCGGCTGGTGGTCAGCCCGGCAACCGCGCGCACCCACGTCAGCCGCGCGATGGGGAAGCTCGGCGCGCGCGACCGGGCGCAGCTGGTCGTCTTCGCCTATCAGTCCGGCCTGGTCGACCTGTAGCGCGCGGCCCGGGGGTACGTCCGGGGACGTAGCGCGGGTGTCGCCCGGCGGCGGATGTCCCGGGCGCGCCCGACCGGCAGGGTCGGGGACATGAGATTCCTCAGCCGCCCGTGGCGACGCGTCACGCTGATCACGCACATCGTCTCCGCCGGCGCCTGGATCGGCATCGACGTCATGGTCGCCGTTCTGGTCGGCGTCGGCTGGTTCGGGCCGGACCCCGGCGTCCGCGGCCTGGCGTACCAGGCGCTGGGCACCTTCGTCGTCTGGCCGATGCTGACGTCGGGCCTGATCTGCCTGATCTCCGGCGTGGTGCTGGGCCTGGGCACGAAGTACGGCCTGCTGCGCTACTGGTGGGTCGCCGTGAAGCTGGCCCTGAACCTGCTGCTGTGCACGCTGATCCTGGTGCTCCTGCAGCCGGGCATGGACGAGGTGGTCGCGTACGGCCGCGAGCTCCCGCGGGGCACGACCGACCCGGACACGGTCTCGTCGCTGTTCTTCCCGCCGGCGGTGTCGCTGACCACCCTGACGATCGCCACCGTGCTCGCCGTGGTGAAGCCCTGGGGCCGGATCACCCGGCGCCGGTCCGAGCGCCGCGCCGTCGATCGGGTCGCGGCCTGACCGGGTTGTGGGCCGCCCCGCCCGGTGGGGGACGGGGCGGCCGTCACCTTCTCCCGATGGCCGTCAGCGCTGCCGGGTGAGCAGGCCGGGGCGGTAGGGGAGCAGGCCGTAGTCGCCGCCCGAGCTGGGCGAGCGGCCCTGGTAGAGCAGTTGCAGGTTGCAGGGGTCCACGGTCTTGGTCTGGTCGGCGGTGGAGCGGACCAGGTCGCCGTGGCTGATGTCGTTGGTCCAGGTGGCGCCGCTGTTGGCCTTGCCCGCGAACGGGTTGCTCTCGGTGGCGGCGTTCGGGGTCCACGACCCGTTGAGGCTGCTGGAGGTGAAGGACCGGAAGTAGCGGCCCTGGCTGCCGATCGCCTCGACGATCATCAGGTACTGGTTCTGGCCGGCCACCTTGTACACCTCGACCGCCTCGAACAGGTTGTTCGTCGAGTCACTCATGACCGTGGTGTACGAGGAGCCGAAGCTGCCGGGGAAGTTCCCGATCGGCATGCTGGCCCGGTAGATCTTGCCGTTGTCGCCGGCGAAGAACAGGTACATGTTCTGGCTGTCACCGATCAGGGTCTGGTCGATCGGGCCGGTGCCGGAGCCGGAGATGCTGCCGGTGAACAGCGGCTGCGGGGACGACCAGCCGTTGGGGTTGGTCGGGTCGCTCGAGGTGCGGTAGATGAACGGCCAGGCGCCCCACTGGTAGGCCAGCACCCAGATGTTCTTCGGCGCGAAGTAGAACAGGGTCGGCGCCACGGTGCCCGAGGACATCGCGTTCTGGCTGGCCGAGCCCATGTCGGACCAGTTGGTGAAGACGCCGAAGTTCATCGAGCCCCAGCTCGAGCCGTTGTCGTGGGTCGTCGCGTAGACAAGGTGTCCGCCGTTGTACGGCACCGAGGTGAAGTCCTTGAGCGAGGCCCAGCCGGACCGGGGGGTGGCCAGCGGGCCGGTCGAGGTCCACCGGTAGGAGGACGGCAGCGTGCACGAGCCACCGCCGGTCGGCGGGGTCGTCGTCGGGGTGGAGCCACCGACCCGCACGAGCTGCCATTGCTGGTTGGCGCCGTTCCAGTCGGAGTACTGGACGACGTTGCCGCCGTCGGCGGTGGAGGCGCCCTGCACCTCGACGGCCTTGCCGCTGTTGCGGTTGATCAGCTGGATGTAGCCGTCGATGTCCTGGATGCTGAACTGCTGGTTGGCGGAGTTGTTGTCGGTCCACTGGACGATGGCGCCGCTGTCGGCGGTCGACCAGTTGTAGACGTCGAGGACCTTGCCGGACAGCCGCGACTTGAGCCGGTAGTAGCCGCCGCCGGAGGCGACGAACTGCCACTGCTGCTGGTTCTGGTCGTTACGGCTCCACTGCGCGATCCGGGCGCCGTCGTTCATGGCCAGGTTGTAGACGTCGATAGCCTTGCCGCTGTTGCGGTTGACCAGCACGTACCAGGCGCTGGTGTCGATCGTCGCGGCCGAGGCCGCGGGGGCGTTGACGATCATGAACACGCCGCCGGCCAGCGTGGTCAGTGCCGCGGCCGCCACCGCCAGCCATCGGTGGCGTCGGCTTGGGGATGGTTCCACGTCGCTCCTCCTGAAGATGATCACGCGGGGCCATTACGTTTCGTCGATGTTAACCTTCACAACCTTTTAGTCAAGAAGGGATTCTTCGAGATCGGCACTGAAAACCTGTTATGCGTGTGAAGGCGGGACGGTCCGTGGCATTCCCGGGCCGGAATTCGTCGGCCAAAGCTGCAATGAACAGCGAAATCTTGCCCATGGCGGACGCCGCGGCGGGACCCATCGACGACCGCCACTTGAAGGTTGGGAAATGATCTGGCAATCTCACGAATCAAGCTGTTAACGTTCCCATCCCCATCCCCCGTTCTCCATAAGGCCGGCAATCGGGCGCAGGTGTCGCTGTTATCGCTAACACGTGCCGCCCGGTCGGCCATGGAAGGAGACATCCCCGTGCGAAGAAGAACGCGATGGTTCGCCGCCGCGGCGCTCGGCGCCCTGGCCATGGCGCTCGGCATCGCCGTTACGGCCGGCAGCGCGGCCGCCGAGTCGAACGGCGGCGTGCGGGTCATGCCGCTGGGTGACTCCATCACCGAGGGCACCCAGGTCCCCGGCGGGTACCGCATCGGCCTGTGGCAGCGGCTGGCCGCCGACGGCTACCGGGTCGACCTGGTCGGATCGCAGTTCAACGGTCCGGCCGCGCTGGGCGATCACGACCACGAGGGCCACCCCGGCTGGCGGATCGATCAGATCGACGCCAACATCAACGGGTGGCTGGCCGGCACCAGCCCGCGCACCGTGCTGCTGCACATCGGGACCAACGACGTCCTGCAGAACTACAACCTGGGCGGCGCGCCGAACCGGCTGTCCACCCTCATCGACCACATCACCGCGGCGGCCCCCTCGGCGGACGTCTTCGTGGCGACGATCATCCCGCTGAGCTCCGCGAGTCAGGAGTCGGCCGCGCGCACCTTCAACGCCGCGGTGCCCGGGATCGTGCAGGCCAAGGTGAACGCCGGCAAGCGGGTCCACCTTGTCGACATGCATGCCGCGCTGTCCCCGTCCGACCTCATCGACGGCATCCACCCCACCGCCACCGGATACGACAAGATGGCCGCCGTCTGGTACGCGGCCCTGCGCTCGGTGTCCGGCTCGATCGGCAGCCCCGGCACGCCCGGCACGCCCACCACCGGCACGCCCGGTACCAGCGGGGCGCTGGTCAGCGCCGCCTCCGGCCGCTGCCTCGACGTGCCCGGCAGCAACACCGCCAACGGCACCCAGCCGATCATCTGGGACTGCAGCGGCGGCGCCAACCAGCGCTGGACCGTCAGCGGGCAGACCCTGCAGTCGCTCGGCAAATGCCTCGACTCACCGACCGGCGCCACCGCGGGCGCCAAGGCGCAGCTGTGGGACTGCCACGGCGGCACCAACCAGCGCTGGAATCTCAACGCCAACGGCACGATCAGCAACGCCCAGTCCGGTCTCTGCCTGGACGTCAGCGGCAACGCCACCGGCAACGGCACCCAGGTGATCCTCTGGACCTGCACCGCGGCCACGAATCAACTCTGGACGAGGCGGTAAATCATGAGACGTCTGAAGACCACCCTCGCTGCCGCGCTGCTGCTGGTGGCCGGCGCGCTGACCGTAGTCTCCGCCCCCGCCGCGCAGGCGCTGGAGAACGGCGTGGCCCGCACCCCGCCGATGGGCTGGAACAGCTGGAACACGTTCGGCTGCAACATCAACGAGACGCTGATCCGGCAGATGGCCGACGCCATCGTCAACAGCGGCATGCGCGACCTCGGCTACCAGTACGTGGTGGTCGACGACTGCTGGTTCAACCCGAACCGCGACTCGTCGGGCAACCTGCAGGGCGACCCGTCCCGCTTCCCCAGCGGCATGCGCGCCCTCGGTGACTACCTGCACGGCAAGGGCCTGAAGTTCGGCCTGTACGAGGTCCCGCTGGACAAGACCTGCGCCCAGTACTTCAACTCCTACCCGGGCGCGACCGGCAGCCAGGGCCACGAGGCGCAGGACGCGCGGCAGTTCGCGGCCTGGGGCGTCGACTACCTCAAGTACGACTGGTGCTCGCCCACCGGCACCATCGACCAGCAGGTCGCCACGTTCGCCAAGATGCGCGACGCGCTCGCCGCCACCGGCCGGCCGATCGTCTACAGCATCAATCCCAACAGCATCCACGCCAAGACCGGACCCCAGCGCAACTGGGGCGACGTGGCCAACATGTGGCGCACCACCGAGGACATCACCAACGCCTGGGACACCGGACAGACCAACGGCTACCCGATGGGCATCCAGAACATCGTCAACGTCACCGTGCCGCTGGCCGGGTACGCCCGGCCGGGCGCCTTCAACGACCCGGACATGATGGAGATCGGCCGCGGCGGCATGAACGACACCGAGATGCGCAGCCACTTCGCGCTCTGGAGCATCATGGCGAGTCCGCTGATCGCCGGCAACGACATCCGCAACATGAACAGCGCCACCCAGACGATCCTGAAGAACCAGAACCTGATCGCGATCAACCAGGATTCGCTGGCCCTGCAGGCCACCCAGGTCTCGAACGACGGCACCCGCCGGGTGCTGGCCAAGCGGCTGGCCAACGGCGACGTCGCGGTGGCCCTGTTCAACCAGGGCGGCGGCACCACGACGGTCTCGACCACGGCCGCGGCGATCGGCAAGACCGGGTCGTCGTTCACGCTGCGCGACGCCTGGACCAACGCGACGAGCACCAGCACCGGAACGATCAGCGCCTCCGTGCCGGGCCACGGCACCGTGGTGTACCGGGTCAGCGGCGGGGGTACCGGCACCCCGTCCGGCGCCACCACTCTGGTCAGCGCCGCCTCCGGCCGCTGCCTCGACGTGCCGAACAGCAACACGGCCAACGGCACCCAGCCGGTGATCTGGGACTGCAACGGCGGCGCCAACCAGCGCTGGACCAATTCCGGCTCGACCCTGCAAGCGCTCGGCAAGTGCCTGGACGCGCCGCTCAACGCGACCGCCGGCGCCAAGGCCCAGCTGTGGGACTGCAACGGCGGCACGAATCAGCAGTGGACGCTCAACGCCGACGGCACCATCCGCGGCGCGCAGTCCGGGCTGTGCCTCGACGTCGATCACAACCTCACCGCGAACGGCACCGTCGTCCTGCTCTGGACCTGCACCGCCGCTGTCAACCAGCGCTGGTCCCGCGTCTGAACTCGAGGAGTTCCCATGCGCTCGAAACTCATCGGCAGCCTCCTGACGGTCGCGATGCTGGGCCTGGCCGCCCTGCTCGCGCCGGCGGCGCGCGCCGACAACCCGATCGTGCAGACCATCTACACCGCCGATCCCGCGCCGCTGGTCTACAACGGCCGCGTCTACCTCTACACCGGACACGACGAGGACAACTCGACCTGGTTCACGATGAAGGAGTGGCGGGTCTGGTCGTCGGCCGACATGGTCAACTGGACCGACCACGGCTCGCCGCTCAACCTGGCCAGCTTCAGCTGGGCCAGCGACAACGCCTGGGCCGGGCAGACCGTCTACCGCAACGGCAAGTTCTACTGGTACGTGCCGATGACCGTGCGCGCCACCGGGCAGATGGGCATCGGCGTGGCCGTCTCGAACAGCCCGACCGGCCCGTTCACCGACGCGATCGGGCGCCCGCTGGTCAGCAACGGCCAGATCGACCCGACCGTGTTCATCGACGACGACGGCCAGGCCTACCTCTACTGGGGAAACCCCGATCTGTGGTACGTCCGGCTCAACTCCGACATGACCTCGTACTCGGGCAGCCCCACCAAGATCCAGCTGACCACCGCCGGCTTCGGCAGCCGCAGCGGCGACGCCAGCCGGCCGACCCTGTTCGAAGAAGGGCCGTGGGTCTACAAGCGCAACGGGCTGTACTACATCGTCTTCGCGGCGAAGTGCTGCTCGGAGTTCATCGGCTACTCGACCGCGCCCGGCCCGACCGGACCGTGGACCTACCGCGGCACGATCATGCCCACCCAGGGCAGCAGCTTCACCAACCACCCGGGCGTGATCGACTTCAACGGCGGGTCGTACTTCTTCTACCACAACGGCGCGCTCCCCGGCGGCGGCGGCTTCACCCGGTCGGTGGCGGTGGAGAAGTTCAACTACAACGCCGACGGCACCATCCCGACGATCACCATGACGACCGGGGGAGCGCCGCAGGTCGGCACGCTCAACCCGTACGTGCGCCAGGAGGCCGAGACCATCGCCTGGGAGAGCGGGGTCGAGACGGAGGCCGCGAGCGAGGGCGGCATGGACGTCGGCTACATCGACAACGGCGACTACATCAAGGTGAAGGGCGTCGCGTTCGGCGGCGGGGCCACGTCGTTCTCGGCGCGGGTCGCCTCGGCCACCTCCGGCGGCACCATCGAGCTCCGGCTCGGCAGCCCCACCGGCAACCTGGTCGGGACCTGCTCGGTGCCCGGCACCGGCGGCTGGCAGACCTGGACGACCGTCACCTGCCCGGTCAACGGGGCCTCCGGCACGCAGGACCTGTACCTGCGGTTCACCGGCGGCAGCGGCTCGCTGTTCAACGTGAACTGGTGGCAGTTCAGCGGTTCGGCGGTCACCACCGACGCGATCACCAACGGCGACACCGAGAACGGCGCCACCGGCTGGAAGGTGTTCGGCTCCGGAACGCTCACGTCGAACACGAGCCAGGCGCACGGCGGCAGCCGGTCCCTGGCGATCAGCGGCCGCACGGCTTCGTGGAACGGCATCGCCCAGGACGTGACGTCGCGACTGACGAACGGCAAGACGTACACCGCCACCGCGTGGGTCCGGGCGCAGAGCGGCACGCCGTCGATGCGCGCCACGCTGGCGATCACGGCCGGCGGCTCCACCAGCTACCTCGCGCTGACCCCGTCGACGACGGTCGGCACGGGCGGCTGGACCCAGCTGTCCGGCACCGCGACCCCGTCGTGGAGCGGCACCCTGTCGGGCGCCACGTTCTACGTCGAGACCGACTCCGGCACCGACGGCTACTACCTCGACGACGTGTCGCTGCGCTAGCGCCGTCCCACCCACCTTCGGAGGAAACGTGCGCCATATCGTCGGTACCGCGCTGAGCCTCATCCTCGCGGCCACGACCGTCGCCATCACCCAGCAAGCCGCGTCGGCCGCCGTGGTCGGCACGCCTGCCCGCATCGTCGGCGCGGCCTCGGGACGCTGCGTCGACGTCCCGAACTCCAGCACCGCCAACGGCGTCCAGACCCAGCTCTACGACTGCTCCGGCGCGGCCAACCAGTCGTGGACCTACACCACCACCAAACAACTGACCGTGTACGGCAACAAGTGCCTCGACGCGTCCGGCCGCGGCACCACCAACGGCACCGCCGTCATCATCTGGGACTGCAACGGCCAGACCAACCAGCAGTGGAACGTCAACGCCGACGGCACCATCACCGGCGTGCAGTCCGGCCTCTGCGTCGACGCCAACGGGGCGGCCACCGCCAACGGCACCAAGATCATCCTCTGGTCCTGCAACGGCCAGAGCAACCAGCGGTGGAGCCAGGGCACCTCGACCGCGACCGGCGGGCCGTGCGACCTGTACGCCGCCGGCGGCACCCCGTGCGTGGCCGCGCACAGCACCGTGCGAGCGCTCTACAGCTCGTACCGCGGCAACCTCTACCAGGTGCGGCGCTCGTCCGACAACGCCACCCGGAACATCGGCACGCTCAGCGCCGGGGCGGCCGACGCGGCGGCCCAGGACTCCTTCTGCGGCGGCACCACCTGCGTGATCACGGTCGTGTACGACCAGTCCGGCCGCGGCAACGACCTGTGGTACCAGGGCTCCTCCGTGGTGCCCGGGTCGCCGCAGAGCAAGCCCGCGGTCGCGACCACCGAGTCGCTGAGCATCGGCGGCGCCAAGGCGTACTCGCTGTACATCAACCCCGGCAACAGCTACTGGCGGGACGGGCACTCGACCGGAATCCCCACCGGCAGCGCGCCCGAGGGGATGTACATGGTCACCAGCGGCACCCACGTCAACAGCGGCTGCTGCTTCGACTACGGCAACAGCGAGACCACCCGCAAGGCCGACGCCGCCGGCGCGATGGACGCCATCAACTTCGGCAAGCAGTGCTGGTTCGGCGGCTGTTCGGGCAGTGGCCCGTGGGTGCAGGCCGACCTCGAGTGGGGCCTCTACCCGGGCGGCAGCACCTCGTGGAACCCCAACCAGCGCGCCTTCACGAGCAAGTTCGTGACGGCGACGCTGAAGAACAACGGAACGTCGCGGTTCGCGATCAAGGGCAGCGACGCGCAGTCCGGCAGCCTCGTCACGCTCTGGGACGGCTCGCTCCCGCCGGGATACAGCCCGATGAAGAAGCAGGGCGCGATCGTCCTCGGCAGCGGTGGCGACTGCTGCAAGCCGGACGGCGGCGCGAACCTGAGCGCCGGGACCTTCTACGAGGGCGCCATGGTCGCCGGCTACCCGTCCGACGCCACCGAGAACGCCGTCCACGCCAACATCGTCGCCGCCGGCTACCGCTGAACGGAGGAAAGCATGGCCCCCCACCACATCACAAGGCGGTCCCTCATCACCGCCGCGGCGGCGACCGGACTGCTGCGCGCGACGCCGGCCCTCGCCGCCATCCCCGGCCCGTCCGGTTACTCGGCCAGCTGGTCGTCGGTCGACCAGCATCCGCCGGCGCCGGAGTGGTTCCAGGACGCGAAGTTCGGGATCTACTACCACTGGGGCGCGTTCAGCGTGCCCGCCTACGGCAACGAGTGGTACCCGCGCAACATGTACAACAACGGCTCCAACGAGAACAACCACCACAAGGCCGTGTACGGCGATCCGTCCGCGTGGCCGTACCACAACTTCATCAACGGCGCGCGCGACAAGGCCGGCAACTGGGTGCAGTTCGCGCCCAAGCTCGTCTCGGCCGGCGGCGCCTTCGATCCCGGCGCGTGGGCCCAGTTGTTCGCCGACGCCGGAGCGCGGTTCGCCGGGCCGGTGGCCGAGCACCACGACGGCTTCTCGATGTGGAACAGCAGCGTCAACGAGTGGAACTCGGTGGCCCGGGGTCCGCGGCTGGACCTGCTGCGCCTGCACGCCGACGCGATCCGCGGCAAGGGCCTCAAGCTCATGGTCGCGATGCACCACGCGTACAACTTCACCGGCTACTACCAATGGGTGCCCAGCCAGTCGGACGCCGGCCTGCGCAAGTTGTACGGCCAGCTGGGCGCCGCCGCCGAGCAGCAGCTCTGGTACGACAAGCTGCGCGAGATCGTCGACGGCTACCAGCCGGACATCATCTGGCAGGACTTCAACCTCACCCAGCTGCCCGAGTCGCGGCGGCTGGACTTCCTGGCGTACTACTTCAACCGCGCGGTCGCGTGGGACAAGGAGGTGGTCGCGACCTACAAGGACGGCTTCAACAACCGCGGCGAGGTCTTCGACTTCGAGCGCGGCGGGCCGGCCGGCATCCAGACCCCGTACTGGCTCACCGACGACAGCATCAGCAGTTCGAGCTGGTGTTACACGGTCGGCATCGGCTACTACTCCACCAACGCGCTGCTGCACGCGCTCATCGACCGGGTGAGCAAGAACGGCAACATGGTGCTGAACATCGCGCCGATGGCCGACGGCACCATCCCGTCCGGGCAGCAGACGATCCTGCGCGGCATCGGCGACTACCTGAAGCGCTTCGGCGAGTCGATCTACGCCACCCGGGCCTGGACCGCCTTCGGCGAGGGGCCCACCCAGATGGGCGGCGGCACCTTCCAGTCGCCGCGCACCGGGACGGCACAGGACATCCGCTTCACCCGCAGCAAGGACAACCGCGTCCTGTACGCCACGATGCTCGGCTGGCCCGGCGGCACCGCGCACCTCACCACCCTGAACGCCAACCGGATCAACCTCGGCACGCTGACCTCGGTGCAGTTGCTGGGCAGCACCGCCGGCAGCTATGTCGACCTGCCGGCCCGCACCCAGGACGGCGGCGGCCTGCACGTCACGCTGCCGTCCAGCGCCCCGTACAGCGCCCCGGCGTACGTGCTGAAGCTGACCTTCTCCGGGGCCATCCCGGCGCTGGGATCCGGCGGCGGCGGCCTGCCCACCGGCTGGACCAGGATCACCAACGTCACCACGGGCCTGGTCCTGGACGGCGGCGGCAACGTCGCGTCCGGCTCCCGGCTCAAGCAGTGGAACTACGACGGCAGCACCAACCTGCACTGGCAGCTGGTGGCGCTGGGCAGCGGCTGGTACCGCCTGGTCAACCGGACCAACGGACTGGTGGCCGACAGCGGCGGCAACTCCGCCAACGGCGCCCTGGCGATCGAGTGGACCTGGAACGGCGGGAACAACCAGCAGTGGCGGCTCAACGACATGGGCGGCGGGCGCTGGCAGATCATCAACCGCACCACCGGCACTGCCCTCGACAGCGGCGGCGTCAACACGGTCGGCGCGCCGGTGAAGCTCTGGGCGCCCGACTCCAGCACCAACCTCCAGTGGACGATCACCGCGGTCTGACCAGCCGCGTCCGGTAGAAGGGAAACCGGCTCATGATCCCATCCCCAGGCCCGGCACGGCGGTACCGTGGCTGGTCCGCGGTGGCCGCGCTGGTGCTCGCGTTGTCGAGCGCGCTGGTCGCCTTCCCGGCGCCGGCGCAGGCCGCGACCGCGATCACCATCAACGGCACCTCCGGCGGCCGGGTGTTCGACGGCGTCGGGGCGATCAGCGGGGGCGGCGGCAACAGCCGCCTGCTGATCGACTACCCGGAGCCGCAGCGCGGCCAGATCCTCGATTACCTGTTCAAGCCGGGCTACGGCGCGGCGATGCAGATCATGAAGGTGGAGATCGGCGGTGACACCAACTCGACCTCCGGCGCCGAGCCGAGCCACGAGCACACCCGCGGCGCGGTGAACTGCGATCGCGGGTACGAATGGTGGCTGATGGGCGAGGCGAAGGCCCGCAACCCCGGCATCAAGCTGGTCGGGCTGGCCTGGGGCGCGCCGGGCTGGATCGGCAACGGCAACTTCTGGTCCAGCGACTCGATCGACTATCTGGTCGCCTGGCTCGGCTGCGCCGCCTCGCACGGCCTGACGATCGACTATCTCGGCGGCTGGAACGAGCGTGGCCGGGATGTGACCTGGTACAAGAACCTGCGCTCGGCGCTGAACTCGCGCGGGTACGCCAACGTGAAGATCGTGGCGTCGGACGAGTTCGGCTGGGGCTCGGCGGACGACGCGCAGCGCGATTCCGGGTTCGCCAACGCGGTGGCGGTGTTCGGCAGCCACTACGTCTGCGGGTATCGCAGCGCGCAGACCAACTGTCCCAGCTCGACGAACGCCGTGAACTCCGGCAAGGCGCTGTGGGCCAGCGAGAACGGCTCCGACGACTACAACGCCGGCGCGAACGCGCTGGCCCGCGGCATCAACCGCGACTACATCGACGGCAAGATGACCGCGTACATCAACTGGCCGGTCCTCGCCGCGATCACGCCGAACGTCCCGTGGAGCACCACGGGTCTCGCGGTGGCGCCGCAGCCCTGGTCGGGCTACTACTCGATCGGCAAGAACGCCTGGGTGATGGCCCAGACCACCCAGTTCACCGCGCCGGGCTGGCGGTATCTGGACAGCGCCAGCGGCTACCTCGGCGGCAACCGCGGCAACGGCAGCTACGTCTCGCTGAAGTCGCCCAACAACAGCGACTACAGCACCGTGATCGAGACGATGGACGCCGGCTCGGCGCAGGACCTCACGTTCACCGTCACCGGCGGGTTGTCGACCGGGACCGTCCACGTGTGGTCGACCAACGTCCGGTCCAGCAACCCGGCCGACCACTTCGTCAAGCGCAGCGACATCACCCCCTCGAACGGGACGTTCTCGCTGACGGTCCAGCCCGGCTACGTCTACAGCATCACCACCACCACCGGCCAGGGCAAGGGCACCGCGGCCGGATCGGCGCAGGGCAGCCTCGCCCTGCCCTACGGCGACGACTTCGACGGCTACCAGCCCGGCCGGGAAGCCAAATACCTGATGGACCACCAGGGCTCGTTCGAGGTGGTCACGTGCGGCGGCGGCCGGTCCGGCCGATGCGTACGCCAGATGTCGGAGCAGGCGCCGATCTTCTGGACGTCGGGCCACGCCGAGCCGTTCGCCCTGCTGGGCGATCTCGGCTGGCGCAACTACACCGTCTCCACGGACGTCATGCTGGAGAAATCCGGCTACGTCCAGCTCGTCGGCCGGGCCACCAACTACAACCACGAGGGCCCGCAGAACCTCAACGCGTACTACCTGCGGGTGGCCGACAATGGGGCGTGGTCGCTGCGCAGCAACAACACCAGCGGCAACCAGCGGACCCTGGCGAGCGGCACCATCTCGGCCCTGGGCACCGGCCGCTGGCACAAGCTGGCGCTCACGCTCAACGGCAGCACCCTGACCGCCGCGATCGACGGCACCACCGTCGGCAGCGTGTCCGACTCGGCCTGGGTCGCCGGGCAGATCGGCTACGCCACCGGCCAGGGCGTGACCGCCCAGTTCGACAACCTGTCGATCACCCCGCTCGCCGGGCCCGCCCCCACCGGCGAGATCCGCGGGGCGGGCTCGAACCGGTGCCTGGACGTCAACGGGCAGAGTCAGTCCGACGGGGCGGTCGTGCAGATCTGGGACTGCAACGGCGGCGCCAACCAGAAGTGGACCCCGACCTCCAGCAACCAGCTCACCGTCTACGGCAACAAGTGCCTCGACGCGCCGAGCGCCGCCAGCGGCACCCGGATCCAGATCTGGTCCTGCAACGGCGGCACCAACCAGCAGTGGCGGATCAACGCCGACGGCACCATCACCGGCGTCCAGTCCGGCCTGTGCCTGGACGTGACCGGCGCGGCCACCACCAACGGCGCGGCCGTGGAGCTGTGGACCTGCAACGGCGGCAGCAACCAGCAATGGATCAGAACCTGACCGGCCGCTGATGGCGGCGACACAGCCCGGGTTCTCCGCGCCGTCCGGAGGACCAGGCGCCGGTAGTGGTACAGCCCCGGGGCCGGGAATCCATGCAGGGGGATTCCTGGCCCCGGCCACACTCTCGTTCGCAGCCCGTTTACCCGCGGCTCAATACCGTCCGGTCCCATGAGAAAGCAACTCGCCACCCTGGCGGCCCTTCTCCTGCTGACCGCGTGCACCCAGGACGTCCCCGGGCCGGATCCGTCCGCGCCCTCGGCCACGCCGCCGTCCTGCCCCCGCGACCTGGACTCGTCGCTCAGCGCGTGGGCGGTGGCCGGCTTCAGCGGCTCGATCGCCGTCTCGACCGGTGACACGATCGACTGCCTGGCCGCCTACGGGTCGGCCGACGAGAACACGCCGAACCGCATCGACACGGTCTTCGACATCGGCTCGATCAGCAAGGCCGTCACCGCCGCGGCCGTCCTCGCCCTCGCCGACGAGGGCCGGCTGAAGCTGGACGACCGGGCCGGCGACCTGCTGCCGGAACTGACCGGCCCGGTCCGGGCGGCCACCGTTCGCCAGCTGCTGCTGCACACCAGCGGGCTGAAGGGCACGCACGCCGGCGACACCCAGCCGATGACCGCGCGGCAGGCGCTGACGGCGATCGGCCGGCTGGAGACGGCCGCACCGCCGGGCGTGAAGTACCTGTACTCCAACGCCGGCTACACGCTGCTGGCCCTGATCGTGGAGGCGGTCTCCGGATCGGGTTACCGCGATTACCTCGCGTCGCGTGTTTTGCGCCTGCCCCGCGGGCGGACGGCCGGCGGCTTCTGGAACGGGCAACCGGCCGCGCCCGGGCCGCGGGCGGCCGGTTACCGGGCGGACGGCAGCCGCGCCGACGGCGGCCGGTTCGCCGGACCGTTCTGGGCGACCGAGGGCAACGGCGGCCTCGCCATGACCGCCGGCGACCTGGCCGCGTGGACGCGCGCGCTGTTCACCGGCCGGATCGTGTCGGCCGCCGCCACGGCCGCCATCGCCACCGCGGGCCGGCCCATCGACGCCCACCGCGGCGAGACGCCGGGCTGGGTCGCCTTCGACGCGACCCGGTACGGAGAGCCGTTCCTGACCGCCGCCGGCGGTGGCGGCGACGTCGGGCACAACGCCGTGGTCGTCTGGTTGCCGCGGCGGCAGCGGGTTGTCGCGATCATGTCCAACCAGCTCAAGATCTCCGCGGAGGACCTGCTGCGGGCGGTGGGGCCGGCGATCGCGACCGGCCGGCCGCTGCCCGCGCCCCCGGCGCCGGCCGGCGCCGCGGATCCGGCCGCGGCGGTGGGCGCCTATCGACTGAGCACCGGAGGGTCATTTGAGGTCGGCGTGCGGGACGGGCGGTTGGCCGTCGCCGCAGTCGGAGCCGACGCGGTGACCGCGCTGTTCCCGCCGCCGCCCGGCGTCCCGGCGAGTCGGCTGCGCGCGCACGAGGAGCTGGTGCGCCGGCTGCTGGCCGGGGAGACCCGGGAAGGACGCCGGGAACGCGCGGCGTTCGAGAAGGGGATCGGGCCGATCGACCGGGTAACGTTGGCCGGGACGACCGCACACGAGGGCGAGATCCGGACGTACGTTTCGGTCGTGTCGCGCGGGAAACCCGTCCTCGGCTGGTACGCGCTGAACGAGGAGGGTGGGGTGGAGGCCGCCGAGGTGCCGGCCGACGAGCCGCCGACGTTGCGCCTGCTGCCCTCCGGCGACAACCGGTACCGGCCGGACGACCCGGCCGGCGTGGGCCCGGCGGTGAGCGTCCGCATCGCCGACGGCCTCCTGACGGTGTACCGCCCGGACGGCGCCACCACGTCGGCGCGCCGGGCCGGTTGAGGCGGCGACGTGCGCATCCTGGTCGTGGAGGACGACGCCGAGCTGGCCGAGCTGATCGCCATGGGCCTGCGCAACGAGTCCTACGCCACCGACCTCGCGGCCACCGGCGCCGAGGCCGAGGAGCACCTCCGGATCACGACGTACGACCTGGTGTGTCTCGACCTCGGCCTGCCCGACGCGGACGGGCTCGAGCTCGTGCGCCGGCTGGGCGCGGACGCGGAGCTGCGCCGGCCCCGCCGGTTGATCGTGCTGACCGCTCGCGACGCGGTCGCCGACCGGGTCGCGGGACTCGACGCCGGCGCCGACGACTATCTGGTCAAGCCGTTCCACTTCAGCGAGCTGACCGCCCGGGTCCGGGCGCTGGCCCGCCGGGGGGTCGAGGAGGGCATCGAGTTGCGCGTGGGGGAGCTGACCCTGGATCCGAGCACGCACGAGGCGTGGCGCGCGGGCGTTCCGCTCGCCCTCACCCCGCGCGAGTTCTCGCTGCTGCGCTACTTCATGCTCCACCCGGGCACGGTGCTGTCCACCGAGGATCTGCTGGAGCACGTGTGGGACGCGAACGCGAACCCGTTCACCGCCTCGGTGCGGGTCATCCTCAGCCGGCTGCGCCGCAAGCTGGGGGAGCCGGCGCCGATCGTCACCATCCCGAACGTCGGCTATCAGCTGCGGGCGCGGCCGTGAGGTGCCGCTGGCGGTCCCTGCGGGTCCGCCTGGCCACGCTCGGGTTCCTCGCCATCTACACGCCGGCGCTTCTGCTGTTCGGCGTGGTGCTGGCCACCGACACCGAGGTGACCAGCACGGTCCGCGACGGCGGGGCGCCGGAGGTCGCCTCGCATGTCAGCCGCGCCGGCTGGCCGCTGGGCACGGTGATCGTTCTGGGGCCGGCGGCCGCCGCGCTGGCGTGGTGGTGGGCCGGGCGCGCCGTCCGTCCCCTGCACCAGGTGCGGGCGGTCGCGGAGGACATCGAGGCCACCGATCTCGGCCGCCGCATCGGGCTGCGCCACGGGCCGACCGAGGTCACCGCGCTGGCGGCCAGCTTCGACGCCATGCTCGACCGGCTGGAAGCCGCCGCCGAGACGCAGCGCCGGCTGATCGAGGAGACCAACCACGAACTGCGCCTGCCCCTGGCCGTGCTGATGACCAACGCCGAGGTCGTGCTGGCGCATCCCGCGCCGACGGAGGAGGTGTATCGGCAGGGCATGCAACGGTCGCGCGCCGCCGCCGAGCGGCTTCAGCGGACGCTCGCGGAGCTGCTCGTCGACGCCCGCGGCCGGGCCCGGAGCATCACCCGGTCGCCGGCCGACCTCGTACGCGTCGTCGGTGATCTTGTGGGGGACGCCCGGCTGCTGGCCGCGGCGAAGGGCGTGCGGGTGGTGGTCGAGGCGCCGGACCCGGTCGTCTGCCCGGTGGAGGAGTCCACGGTGCGGCGGGCCGTCGCCAACGTTCTGGACAACGCGGTGCAGCACGCGCCGGTGGGATCCGCGATCGAGGTGCACGTCGGGCCGAGCGGGCCGATGGCCGCGATAACCGTCACCGATCACGGTCCCGGCATCCCGGCGGATCAGCATCAGCGGGTCTTCGAGCGATTCTGGCGGGGGGACGCGCGTCCCGGCCACGGCCTCGGCCTGCCGATCGCGCGCCAGATCGCCGAGGCGCACGGCGGAAGTCTCACGGTGACCTCGCCCGGCCCGAGCGGCGACGGCGCGGTGTTCCGCCTGACCTTGCGGCTCGGGGAGGCCCGGCTCGGGTAGGTCCGTAGGTCCGGCTCGGGGAGGTCCGGAAATGACGAGCGGTGTGGCGGCCGTTGCCGCCACACCGCCGTCGACGCGTCCGCGTCAGGTCAGGCTGAACCGCTGGTTGGCCTGGCCGTTGCAGTCGTAGATCTGGACCTGCTGGCCGTTGCCGGTGCCCCAGACGTCGAGGCAGCGGCCGGACTGCACGCCGGTGATGGTGCCGTTGGAGTTGAGGTTCCACTGCTGGTTGCTCTGCCCGTTGCAGCTGTAGATCTGCACCGCCGAGGCGTTGCCCGAGCCGGCCGCGTCCAGGCACATGTTGCCGTACACGGTCAGTTGCTTGCTCGAGGTGTACGCCCACTGCTGGTTGCTCTGGTTGTGGCAGTCGTAGAGCTGGACCCGGGTGCCGTTGTTGTGCGAGGAGTTCGGCACGTCGATGCACCGGCCGGACTGGGCGCCGACGATCCGTCCGGACGTGGTGGCCGGCGGCGTCGTGGGCGGGGTCGTGGGCTGGGTCGTCGGCCCCGTGGTCGGCGGGGTCGTCGGGCTGGTGGGCCCGGCGGCGTTGAGGGCGTTGAGGACCGAGTTGTACGCGGCCTTCTTGTTACCGCCACCGTCGAACAGCAGCGGGCTCTCGTTCGAGCGCCAGGAGTCGCTGTCACGCACGCCCCACACGGTGATACCCACACACCGCGGCACGTTCATACACGCCTGGGTCAACCCCTGGTACTGGCTGGTCGACGCGTTCGTCACGTCCACCTCGGTCAGCGCGACGTCCACACCGAGCGCGGCGAAGCTGGACAGGGTCTGCTGGAAGTTACCCGGCAGCGAGCTACCCCCGGTGAAATGCGTCTGCAGGCCGACACAGTCGATCGGCACCCCCCGGGACTTGAAGTCCTGGATCATCCGGTACACACCCTGCGTCTTACCGTACGACCAGTTCTCAATGTTGTAGTCGTTGTAACACAGCTTCACCGACGGATCCGCGGCCCGGGCGGTACGGAACGCCACCTCGATCCAGTCGTTACCGGTGTTCTGCAGGTTCGAGTTACGGCGCGAGCCGTCCTCGTTGAACGCCTCGTTCACCACATCCCAATACGCCAGCTTGCCCTTGTAATGGGCCATCACCCCGTTGATGTGGTCGATCATCGCCTGCCGCAAGCTGGACCCGGACAGACTGCCCCACCAACTCGGCTGCTGCGCATGCCAGGCCAGGGTGTGCCCGCGGACCTTCAACCCCCGCTGCGTCGCCCAGTTGTAGATCTGATCCCCGGAACTGAAGTTGAACTGACCCCGCTGCGGCTCGGTCGCGTCCGGCTTCATCTCGTTCTCAGCCGTGATCATGTTGAACTCACGACCCGCGATCGTCGAATACGTCGAATCGCCGAGCCGGCCCGCCGCGATCGCCGTACCGAAATACCGGCCCGACTGCGCCGCCGCCGCACCCAACGTGCTCGCCGCGGCGTTCGCGTCCGGCATCACCATCACGACACCCGCTACCGCGACGGCGGCGACGCTACCGAAGATCATCGATCGCAAGCGCAGCGATCGACTCCCCGGGGAGCCGGGGGAATGGGCAGGGGAACTGGTTGCCACAATGGCGTCCTTTCTCGATTCGCGCACCCGCGGCCGAGCGCCGCACGCCGGTGGACCGCGGCCGCCATGCGTGCGAGGGGGAATGAGGGGTATTGCGCCGCCCGGACGGGATAGCGATGTACTTCAATTGCACGTCATGCTGGCACGGCAACACTCCCGAAACAATAGTTTCCGGAGAACTTCCGGAAACTTCCAGCGGTGCCCTGACCGAGTAACACGTGCTTTGATCGCCGCTACCGGTCCGTTGCGCGGCGTGACCGGGCGGCCGGTGACCGAAAGTTACGGGATCTGAAGATCTTTGGATTCCTACTGAATTGTTGTTATGAACCCGGCCGGCCGTTGACGGCATGGCATTCACTTGAATCTATGGGAGCGCTCCCGTAACGTGCGGGACATCACGCTGTTAACGTTCACTATCCCCCTGTCCTGAGAATCCCCTGCCTGTCCCCGAAGGGTTGCCTCCTCATGTCCATCCCCAAGCCAGGTCGTGTCGTCCTGCTCGCCTCGGCCGCGGCCGCGGTCGTCGTCGCGGCGAGCGTGGCCGTGATCGGCCCCGCCGACGCGGCCTCCACGCTCGGCGCCTCGGCAGCGCAGACCGGCCGCTACTTCGGCGCGGCGATCGCGGCCGGCAAGCTCGGCGACGGCACCTACACCGGCATCCTCAACCGCGAGTTCAACTCCGTGACTCCGGAGAACGAGATGAAGTGGGACGCCACCGAGCCGTCCCAGGGCCGGTTCACCTTCACCAACGGCGATCGGATCCTCAACCAGGGCATCTCGATGGGCGCCAAGATCCGCGGGCACGCCCTGCTGTGGCACCAGCAGCAGCCGTCCTGGGCGCAAGGTCTCTCGGGCAGCGCGCTGCGCAACGCCGCCATCAACCACGTCACCCAGGTCGCCACCCACTACAAGGGCAAGATCTACGCCTGGGACGTGGTGAACGAAGCCTTCGCCGACGGCGGCAGCGGCGGGCGCCGCGACTCCAACCTGCAGCGCACCGGCAACGACTGGATCGAGGCCGCGTTCCGCGCCGCCCGGGCCGCCGACCCGGCCGCGAAGCTCTGCTACAACGACTACAACACCGACGGCGTGAACGCGAAGAGCACCGGCGTGTACAACATGGTCCGCGACTTCAAGTCGCGGGGCGTGCCGATCGACTGTGTCGGTTTCCAGTCGCATCTGGGCACCAGCATCCCCGGTGACTACCAGGCCAACCTGCAGCGCTTCGCCGACCTCGGGGTCGAGGTGCAGATCACCGAGCTCGACGTCGCCCAGGGCGGCAACCAGGCGAACGTCTACGCCGCGGTGACCCGGGCGTGCATGGCGGTGTCCCGGTGCGGCGGCATCACGGTCTGGGGCATCCGCGACAGCGACTCCTGGCGCACCGGCGAGAACCCGCTGCTGTTCGACTCCTCGGGCAACAAGAAGGCCGCGTACACGTCGGTGCTGAACGCCCTCAACGCCGGCGGCCCCACCAACCCGACCACCCCGCCCACCACCGTCCCGACCACTCCGCCCACCACCAGCCCGACGAGCAACCCGCCGTCCGGGGCCTGCGCCGCGAGCATCACGCTCAACTCCTGGAACGGCGGCTATGTCGCCAACATCCGGGTGACCGCCGGCTCGGCCGCGGTCAACGGCTGGACGGTCACGGTGGCCCTGCCGTCCGGCAGCGCGGTCACCAACACCTGGAGCGCCACCAACAGCGCCACGACGGGCACGGTCAGCTTCCGCAACGTGAGCTACAACGGCCAGATCCCGGCCGGCGGCAACGCCGAGTTCGGATTCCAGGGCACCGGCGCCGGGCCGACCGCCACCCCGACCTGCTCGGCCGGGTGATCCGATGCGCAGCAGACAGACCTGGCTGGCATCCGCCCTCACGATCGCCGTCGCCACCGGCGTGACCGCGGTCGCCACCAGCGCCTCGGCTGCCGCGGGATGCCAGGTCACCTACACGGTGACCAACCAGTGGCAGGGCGGCTTCGGCGCCGGGGTGACCATCACCAACCTCGGCGACCCGCTCAACGGCTGGCGACTGTCCTGGACCTTCGCCGCCGGCCAGACCGTGACGCAGCTGTGGAGCGGGACGGTGACCCAGTCGGGCGCCCAGGTGAGCGTCGCCAACGCCGACTACAACGGCGCCATCGCCACCGGCGGCACGGTGAACTTCGGCTTCAACGGAAGCTGGACGTCCAGCAACCCGGCGCCGACCGCGTTCAGCCTCAACGGGGTGGCCTGCACGGGTACGGTGCCGACCACGGGTCCGACGCAGACCGCGAGCCCGACGCCGACTGCGAGTGTGACGCCGACCGTGAGCCCGACGCCCAGTGATCCGACCACTCCGCCGGCGCCGACGACCTTCAGCAATCCGGTGGTGTGGCAGGACTTCGCCGACGGGGACATCATCCGGGTCGGCGACGTCTACTACTACTCCGCCTCGACCATGCACTACTCGCCGGGAGCGCCGATTCTGCGTTCCTACGATCTGGTGAACTGGGAGTACGCCGGGCATTCGGTGCCCCGGCTGGACTTCGACTCCGCCGCCTACGACCTCAGCGGTGGCCGCGCGTACGTCAAGGGCATCTGGGCGTCGGCGTTCAACTACCGGCCGAGCAACAGCACCTATTACTGGCTGGGCTGCACCGAGTTCAACCGCACCTACGTGTACACGTCGGCGTCGGTCAGCGGCGGCTGGGCGAAGAAGGCCC